>NZ_LLYU01000008.1:0-209107 GCF_002049515.1 Marinobacter sp. tcs-11
GCGCATTGCTGGGGCCGATACACTGGAGAAGCTTGAAGCCTTGCTGCCCTGGAATGCCGAGTTGCCGGCTTTGAAAAAAGTGGCTCAATACGATTAGGGCAAGTGGGTCGATTTAACGGCGCTTACGGTCTATGAGCAAGGATTGGTGCGGGAGGGCAGAAGCAACGAGATCAAACCGGCGCTGATGAGCCAGATACTTCAAGAAATCGCACAAATCGTGGACATCTCAGCTGAAGATGTCTGGATCTAACTGCAGGACATTCCGGCCACCCAGATGATCGAGTTTGGGCGTTTTTTGCCAGCGCCGGACGATGAAGCTGAGCGGCAAAAAGGGAATGACCCCGGAAAAGCAGGCCAGCTTACCTAAATAACCGCATTAATAGATCTGTCCCGGTTTTCATTGCACAATTTTTTAGAATTCTATTTGTCCCTGAGACGGCGGACGTATTACCTCGTAAACTTTTTCAATTTCGTAGTGGCAATGCACTATCTCTTGGTCATAGCCATAAGAGGTTTCTTCGTAAAGCAGTACTCGGAGTGCGTCACCTGGACGGACATCAATTGCGCGCTTTTGAAAGTCATAGAGCCAGTCCGTGTGTGAGATCTTTGCATCAATCGAGTGCCCAGCGTATTGGAAAGACCACATCGATTTCCCGAGGTAATCCGGCTTTTTAACCTTAACAACCTGTCTCGAAGAGTGCTTTACCACTTCTTTCGTAAGCACGTCCCGGACAATCTCGCTAGATATTTCCAGATCCCGGTTAAATGAAATTTTCTGGCCGTCGTATTCATAGGCCGCAGAATCATTATTCTCAAGGTGACCAAGGCTTTCCTGAATGGAGCGGACGTCTGACAAAAGGACATCGGCGCGAGGCGCGCCATACGCCGGTAACTGTTTAATATCTGTATCTTCCGCAATCTTCGCTATTTCTTCTTCAAGATCTCTGACGTTTTCTCGGTTTACAGTATCGTCTTGATCATTTAGCCATTTTAAAATTGCGTACTTTGCGCGAAGAAGGAAGTGCCCTAAAACCTTTTTCCACTCACCATCTTTAAGCGCCTCATCAGGTACACCCGCGATCAGATCGCGGAACCGCGCTTTTAGCGACCCCGTCTCAACTTCGTCCAGAACCAAGGAAGTATTCAGGGCTACGTCAAACGAACTCAGAAGGTGCTTATCTAGAGATTCAAACGCTTCTATGAGGTCGGACATCGTCCGAAAAACTCTAGTGGGATCACCGCTCCCGCGTTCAAAATCAATAGTAACTTCAAACGCATTTTCTTTATTGGTATCCATCCCACCCCCTCAGTAATGTCTTCTCGCGCAAATCTTTTCGGAAATTTCGCAATCGAAAAGCGGTGAAGAAATTTTCCGGCAACAGAGTATTTTTATTATTTGCCAACTTTTAAAATTGTTGCATGAACCCCCATGTAGGCGTAACTACCCAAGAGCCAATATTTTAGATCTTCACTCAGCTTGTCGTTCTTTGACTTAACTTCAACGAATCGAATCTAATCTAATCTAATCTAATCGTCATTGTGAACCAAAAAATCTGGCCATCCGCAAAAATTACCCCAATAATCCATAGACAGCTAATTAATCGCCTTCTTTAGGTTTTCCAGACCTAGCACACGAATTACATCTTTCGCTTTCAAAACGTCGCTATCACGGGGCGCCCAAAGATATTGCCTTAAGTTATAGCTATGACCGAGCCAATAATCGAAAAGCCATTCAATATCGCCTAATTCACCTATGTGCCAACTTACCAATTCTTTTTGTCTTTCGTAGTACGAATTGCTTCCAAAATCCTCTGGAAGGATGGTAGATATAAGAGTTATCGATGCGTGTCCATTGAAGTGGGGGAAGTCCACGGTCCTGTTGACGCACTTATTAACCACTAGGAGCGATCTTCCACGACTCGCTTGGAATTAGTGACAAAATGTGTTTTCGATAGAGGCGACTTGTAATAGTCCTCATCCAAGAATCTTAAGAGCATTTTAAGATCTGACTTGTTATCAGGAACACATATTACTTCATTGCCATCTTCATCAACTGTCTCAAAAGGAATGCCGAAATCAATAGCGACTGCCCTAATTTCATGAAGAGGAACATTTTGTAAAATTCCACTTTGTTGAACCAAAGAGATTTTTCTTCTCACCCATGAGTCCGCGAGGGCGATGAAATCGTCGGAATCCACAGACTGCATAACGTCAATTTGAAGGAAATCAACAACATCAGTATCCGTGGCTTCTTTGTAATACTCACTGAGGTCGAACATTTGCCGCGTAGAGTGAAAGCTGTAGAACTTTAATTTTCCTGCCTCCAAAGTTGCGGTAAGTTTATGATCGACTGTGAGCCCTATACCTTCTATTTTCTTGTAAACATTATTGGCATGAAAAATTGAAAGACCGTTCGTTGAAATTATTTTTCTTCTGTCGAAGTTCTGGAGCAATATTTTAATAGTTCCATTCTGCGTTCGGTAACCAGTAAATAGAGCTTTTATGTCAAGAAAGAAGTCTTCAGTAGGGTCTACAGGATCCACTCCCAAGGGGTTCTCTACTGCTCGGGCAAGTCCATCAATATCATCGTAATCATTAATGTATAAAACTTCCCCCACATCTGGCTTGTACTTCCCGTCAAACTCGAACTCTTCAGCCGCTTCATCAAAACTCTCTTCCTGACTTTTAATATAATCAGAAAGCTCAGCTTGAACCGAGTTTGACAGTTCAAATTTAACAATTCGACGAGCCGGATCGTTTGTCAACCCAAAAAGGCTTAAAGGCATCCTCTACTCCATTAGCATAGCACTAGATAGCTTCATCACCCGAGTCACGTTACTAGGGCTTCGTATGATTCTTCTTGTTATCAACGTATAGACCATTCCATCGTTCGACTCCACCTTATAAAACCTAAACTTAAACAAATAAAGTATTGGGTGCGAGGGAATATTTGAAACGAACCACGCGACAACAAATATAAGACCAACCGTAATGGCAGCCATTAAGAAATTAATTTCCGCAATCTTCATAACAATTGGTGAAGCATAGCTCCCCAAAAAAACTAGCAGGTAATAATCCGCCGATTCCACCTTTTTTGCAGAAAAATTTACTCTTTGCGACTCCTTTCTAACCAAAGCAAGTATCAGAAAGGGCAACACTATCCCAATAATCGAAATTATTGACAGCTGAATAACCAAGGAGTCTAACTTTCCAATAGCGTAATACCTAACCCCTGCCAAAATCAGAAGGGTTGGCGAAAAAGAGGATACAAACAATATCGTTTTCAACCAATTCCTCATAACATTCATCCCTGGTTAACGCTGCGTTGCACCGGCTTGTCCGGTGCAACGCATTTTTAGGGCTTGATCTCGGGTTTAAAATCACCACCAAATAGCTTTACCGGTTTTGCATTTATACTAATAGCCGCGACATAATCTTCGTCCTGAAGTGTTTCGTACTTGACAAAATATGAATGGGCTTCTTGTTTTAAGATAACACTTCTTTGTTTTTCGAGCCATTTAAGCCTATCTGTTGTAAACACAACTGATTTACAGATAAACATCCGACTCAGGACCGAGGGCATATATTCCCTTTTATCGAATTCTTTAAACGGGTCACCTACTGAAAGAACAGATGCAGTTCCCTCCCTCCCTTTGTTACGCATTTTCTTGGCCGAAATAGAAATACCGCTCGGCAAAAAAACTCCAGTTTCAATCCCTTGCTTCATAGCAAACGAAGCCATTCGTTTATCAAATGCAGAGCCACCAAACAAAATGCTATAATTATTTATAAAACCATAATGTATTAACTTATCGACTACAGCCTTTTCTTCTTCGCTAGGTTTTGTGCTTGATATTATAGCAATATCGAATTCTGTAATTATATCCCCAAGGACCCAGAGATCCTTTTCCGTATAACGCTTTAACCCAAGTGGATAAAGCCTTTCATTTTTCCTCACAACTTTGATGCCAAGATTTTCAAGTTCAGATAACTTTTCAGGAGTCATTGACACCTTTTCACCCGCTTTCTTGGAGGCTTCTGGTTCAAATACAAGAATACGGTTTGACTTTCCTTCAAGATATTTTATGATTAGCCGCTTAACTCTTCTCCAGTCTAATCCTCCATGCCCACAGCCAAGTGCAGGCAATGTTATCGTCAAACCCTGTTTGTCCTCTAAATATTTTGACAACCAAATAAGACCATTCTCAACATACTCATATTCAGAAGGGTTGCGCCAATGGTTCTTTGTAGGGAAGTTAATAATCTCAAGCCCTTTTGAAAACATATCACCTTGTTTCCAAACACTGGGCTTTCCAGGAGCTATTTCCTTTTCCTTGCATTGCCGCACATACTCTTTGAACATCTCAGGGTATTTATTCTTGAAAGCTAGTGCTACACCCGCGCCCATGACCCCCACACAGTTAACCGTGTTTACTCGAATGTCTGCATCAAAATCAAAGAAATCTCCTTTAACAAACTCTAGCATGCGTCATTACACCCTATGGCCTGAAGAGCTTTAGATTTCAAAGCCTCAATCGATCGGTTATGGGACATCACCCAAAATGGGTTAATTGAGTTCATATCTGCCTTAGCAATGGCCACGAGCATATTAAGGTCATTTTCATCTTCAATCACATCAAACAACTGATTTTCGTTACGCCCTCTTGCAACGATATCGCCAATCAGATCATCGTACGTCACTAAAATCACAATTTTTCGTATAGCATCCTTACTAAGCCCACCAATATCTTCAGTAAGGATTCGCTTTAGCATAGGCAAGGACTTCACCGCATGATCATTGTCAGCTTTAGTCATTCCATCTTGACCCCATCGAGATTTCGGACCTTTCCCTATGTCGTGCAAATACGCTGACAAAAGAACAATATCTTTGTCTTCCTCAGATAGCTCATTGTATTCAAAAAACTGATCGAGTCCACCAGCCACCTTTCTGCTATGTGTACCAACATCATCCTTATGCGGTCCGTAGCTGGCCCTTAATCCATCAATGTCATCAAGTTCTTTTATCGATGAGAAGTTATTTGATATCGCGTCTAGTACAGCTCTAATGTTTTCATACTTCGTCGGTCCATTAGTGTTATTGCATATATCTACAATCGTATTGTCCACATTATTCTTTAAAATTCTTGGGCCAGTTACGATCGATTGTCTACCGCCTTCATAAAAGTTTGTATAATAGTGATCTGTATCGTATTTAATGGCAGGGGGCTGCGTGGCTTTGGCTGTAAATATCTTTTCCACTTCCTCCTTTATCCGCTCATTCCATACGACAATGTAAGAAATTTCCGAAATTTTGATTTCGCCTGGAATGAGTAATTCTGCCATTTTTTGATGACGATATTCATCGGATGGGCATCCCCACTTTTTATCATCAATTGCATCCCAGTTTAAAGAATTCAGCATATGTACCGCTGATAAATCGTAGAAATTTGGCGGGACATCAGTGTTTGCAGAAGCATCTGCGAATACAACCCCCGCTTTTTTCTCAATGATTTCGATGGGAATTGCAAAGTATATCAGTAGAGGCTGGTCTACATTTTTCTTATTGATCACGCCGAGTTGCATCGGAGTTTTTTTCGAAAAATAGAACGGCACGTAATCGTGAACGCAACTTCCTTCCGAGCACGGCACAAGCATAGCACTTCGTCTGCCTTGTATCCCATACTCGGCTATATTTTCGTGAGAGATACCCCGCTCGTTCTTTAGATTTGTACACAACAATCCACTTTCAATGATCGATTCAAGGTTGTCAATCAAAGTAAAATGATATGCATATCTTCCTTTTAGATTCTGCGGGATGCTCATACCTTTATCCTTGAAAATTCAATTTCCGATTAGAGCCCTAACGCTTCAATCAGCCGACGCGTTATCGGTAGGCTGCATTGATTTATTAGCCTTTTTTTCTTCGAAGATTTTCCTTAACGGCGAATCACTTGGATACAACACCTTTGCGCTGGGGACATCTAGAGCTGCTGTATCCAAATGTGAATCCTGATCATCAAAGAAAATATGTGGCTTAAATGCCTTTAAGAATCGACTCTTCTGCAACCCTCCAAGAAAGAAAGCTTGATCTATATATACGTTCCATGCCCGTATAGTGTTTATTACTCTCATTTCAGCGGGGCTATTCCTTGCTGTCATGATCGCCAGTCGGACCGGAGAGTACTCGATTCTTCCAGGTAATCGCTCTTGGATTTTAGAAAGTTTTCTCAACAAGTTTGCGTGTGGGCCTTCTTGCAGAGGAACCTCTTTTTGAAGATCTTCGGTTTCCCAAAATTTGTCGAGCCCTTCCGTCTGATTGATAAGCTCACTTTCCTCACTAAACAAAACCGCATCAGCATCGAAGGCAAACCTTACTTGATCGTCTCTTAACTCTTGTGAGGAGCTTGGCGGCTCTCTTACAATTGCCCCAGCACATACTTTACTGTCAACCACGCTTTGCGCATCTGACTCATCGGTGGTGAGGAACAAATCGACATAAAATGCTTCTAAATAGTCCGAACTTGGCTCCCCTGCAGTGAAGGCTGATCGCGTGATCGCTAGTCCTCGCCTTCTTATTTCCTTGAGAACCCTGAACCCTGTTTCTGGACTATTTTTTGAGATGACAACTACCTCTACGATGGGGTCTTTATCACCTTCAGCTTGGTGCTTATTCAAACCTAGCAACGCTTTAACTAAAGGCATCCCGGTGCCGTCTTGTAAAGGCTCATCCTCATGCTGGAGCATGTACTCTCGGTATTCAATAATCGCAGTTTCTGGATCTTCCGCCTTCTTTTCTCTGAATACTCTATCAGCCTCCGAGAGATCGAACAGTGCCGTCGCTGAAATTCCGATAACTAACGTTTCTGATAAATCAATTGGCATGTATATTCCTTTCTGAAGGTCTACAGGGCTAACAGTGATTAGATGGTGCGCTTCGTTGCTGCGATCATTTGAGCGTCAATAAAAGCTCAGACCCAAAACTCAGACTTCGCCAACCAAAGCTTTTAAATCAATGTGCTACGCTGTTCCGAAACTCTGATAGCCCCGTAATCATTTGACAGCGTCATTACTGCAATAACGAAGCACCAATCATCCCTCGGCACTTGGGAAATGCCTTACAGCCAAAAAACTCCTTCCCAACATTTTCTCCACGCTTCACCGTGCGTTTTACCATCTCACCCTGGCACTTCGGGCACCGTGGCTCACCGTTTTTCTTCGCCGCAATTTCCGTCACATGCGCCACGTGCTGCCGGTGATTTCTGAACGTAGCTGCCAGCCGCCCGGATTCAATGGCTTCAATCGCCTTCTGAACCTCAGCATTCGACAGCCGCTGCTCGGTTTGGGCTTTGATAAAGCGAATGTATCCACCACCGTAAGTGACGTTGTCCGGCATCGGCGTTTTGAAAGTTGAATCCCCCACAAACACCACAAGCGAAATTACTTGCTCATCGCCGAGGCCCAACAGGCTTTGCAGTGTCTTCACATGCTTGTAGTTCTGGTGCAGCGGGTTCTGGAATTTCTGCGAGTGCTTAAAGATCTTCTGCGTCCAATACCGCTGTTTTGCGTTACCGAAGATCCAGCCCTTCATATTCTTGGTTTCCACCACAAACACGCCATACCGGGAGACAATGATGTGGTCGATCTGGGTGGTGCCGTCTTCTGTGGGCAAGGTAACGTTTTTGATGAGGTGGTAACGGGTTTTATCAAGAAACAGCTTTGCGGCGAGGTTTACCATGGCTTCGCCGGCTTTGCCTTTGAACCAGGGTGTTCTCAGAATGGGCAACAGGATGAACAGCGGTACGAAATACCAGACTTGATTCGGTAGAGAGTTCAGGAGGGTGTTGAATAGCTGGCCGAAGTCCATCGGTTTTCCTTAACAGCTGCCAATCCGTTTCTTATAACTACACACTAACCTAATCTTCAGTAGACTTCCTATACCGTCAAGGTCAAATTTTGTAAACCATATATTGAAAAAGCCGCGCGGTTTCCCGGGCGGCTTTTTCGTTTCTGCAGGGAATTACAGAATCAGGCAGCAGCCAGGTAAGCCCCCGCCACAGCCAGCACTCCCCCAATCCCCCGACTAAACCGGCTATCCGCCCTCAGCATCAAACTACCCAGTCCACGCCCAACCAGCGTGATGGCCAGCGTGGCGATGGAGAAGCCGGCCAGGTAGGCCGCCAGCGTAGCGCCTTCGGGCATTTCGGCACCGTGGGCGAAGCCGTGGAACAGCATGAAGGCACCAACCAGAGTGCCACCCACAGCCGTCGGCAGTTTGGCCAGGGTGGCAATCAGGATGCCAGCTACCAGTACCGAGAAGGTGATGCCGGTTTCCACGCCCGGCAGGCTCAGGCCACCCCAGGCGAGGGCGGCGCCGAATACCATGCCGCCGATGACGAAGGCGGGGGTGGCGTTTTTCATGAGTTTGCCCTGGCGCACGCTCCAGAAGCCGATGGCGGCCATGGCCAGCAGGTGGTCCAGGCCCAGCATGGGGTGCAGCAGGCCGCTGGTGAAGCCACCTTCGGTGTGGCCGGGGTGGGCCATGGCGGTGGCGGAGGCGGTCAGCAGCGCGGCGGTGGCGAGAAGTTTTGAAGTCAGTTTCATGGTGTTGCTCCTGGTGGTTCTGTAATCGTATTGGTTCGTTTGCTCAGGCCATTTCGGCCAGTTTTTCGGGACGCCTTTCCGGCAGCATGCCGCGCTCCAGAATGAAGCTGATGATGGTGTCCAGCCCTACCCCGTCGTACAGGTTGGTGAACACGAAGGGGCGTTCGCCGCGCATCTTTTTGCTGTCCCGTTCCATCACGTCCAGGGAGGCGTGTACCTGTTCGGCAATGTCGATCTTGTTGATGATCAGCAGGTCGGATTTGGTGATGCCGGGGCCGCCTTTGCGGGGGATCTTGTCGCCGGCGGACACGTCGATCACGTACAGGGTGAGGTCGCTCAGTTCCGGGCTGAAGGTGGCGGAGAGGTTGTCGCCGCCGGATTCCACCAGCACCAGTTCCAGGCCCGGATGGCGGCTTTGCAGGTCGTCGATGGCGGCCAGGTTCATGGAGGCATCCTCGCGAATGGCGGTGTGCGGGCAGCCGCCGGTTTCTACGCCCAGGATGCGGTCTGCGGCCAGGGCTTCGTGGCGCAGCAGGAAGTCGGCGTCTTCCCGGGTGTAGATGTCGTTGGTGACCACGGCGATGTCGTAGTGGTCCCGCAGGGCGGTGCATAGCTGGCGCAGCAATGCGGTTTTACCAGACCCGACCGGGCCGCCTACGCCTACTCTCAGACAATGTGTCATGGCGGTATCTCCTTGATGTTTTTATTCAGCTTCTGAAAAGCCGTGAATACTGGGTTTCATGCAGGGCACTGCCGAGCGCGAGGCCCGGCAGGATGGGCCCGAGTTCGTGGTCTTGCCGTGCCAGCGCCTGGTCGGTGGCAATCACCAGGGCCGGGCGCAGTTGTTCAATAATCCGTTGGGCGGCGGTGTGGCCCAGGGGCAAGGCTTTGCAGGCCACCGCCAGCTGGTTTTCCAGCCAGGCCCAGGCAAAGCCCAGCAGGGTTTGCCGCACCGGCACCCGGCGTACCTGGGCGGCCCAGGCAAACAGGGTGATGTAGCCGGGCTCCGCCGGAATCAGGGTTTGTTCCGGCAACAGGTTGAGGTTGCCCAGCAGGGTTTTCAGGGCACCGCCCAGGCGGGTGTCTTCGTCGCTCAGTTCGGCGGTTTCCCGGGTGGCGTGCAGCCACTGGTTCCAGTGCGCGATGCTGGCGCCGTCGTCGTTCGCCCAGGCGGTTTGCAGCCGGGCCAGTAAGGGCAACTCACACCGGCTGAGGCCGTCTTCCAGCACGCCTTCAATCCACTGGGCCAGTTCCGCTTCGTTGTTCACCCAGCCCAGTTCAAAGGCACTTTCCAGGCCCTGGGACCAGGCAAAGGCACCGATGGGCAAAGCCGGGCTCACCAGCTGCATCAGCCCCAGCAGGGCCAGGTCGCCGCCGGGTTCGCCCTCACCCGCCATGGCTGCCGGCTCAGTGGGTGTGTTTGTGGCCGTGAGCATGGGTATGTCCAGCAGCGTGAGTGTGGTCATGGCTTTCACCGTGCGAGTGCGCGTGGGAATGGCCATGGCTATGACCGTGCGAATGGCCCTGGCCGGCCTGGTTGTAGGCTCCGGGTTCCGGGTCGAAGGTGGCGGTGTGGTGCACCACGGTGGCGCCCAGGCGTTCGGCCAGTTCTTCCAGTACGTGATCGGGCGGAAAACGCACGAAGGCGCCCTGCTCGTCTTCACCAATCGCGAGGGTGACGTGGCGGTTGCCCAGGTGGTAACACAAGCGGGCCAGCGGCAGGCCGGTTTCTACGCGGGCGGTGACCACCGGTTCTTCCGCGGCGCGAATGCGGATGATCTCGCCGGATTTTGCTTCCAGCAGGTCGCCGTCTCTCAGCACTGGGCCACGGTCCAGAAACAGGCCCACGTCCAGGTTGGTTTCGGTGGTGGCGCGCAGGCGGCCGCGAATGCGCAGTTCGTAAGGCAGCACCAGGTTGTCGTGGATTTCGCTGGCGTCTACGTGGGTGATGCGTTTAGTCAGTTCCAACATCCGTTCGTTCCTCTCAGAACAGCCTTGAGCTGTGTTGATTAGCAGCCTTGAGCTGTATTGACTAAAAAAGATGATAGCGCTGGGCCAGGGGCAGTTCGGTGGCCGGCTCGCAGGTGAGCAGTTCGCCATCGGCGTGCACTTCGTAGGTTTGCGGGTCTACGGTCAGGTGCGGGCAGGCGTCGTTCAGTTTCATGTGCTGCTTGCGCACGTCCCGCACGCCTTTGCAGGCGGAGAGCGGGCTGTCCAGGCCCAGTTCTTCACCAATATTGGCGTCCAGCGCGGCCTGGCTGACGAAGGTCAGGCGGGTGGCACTGGCGGCCTTGCCGAAGGCGCCGAACATGGGACGGTAGTGCACCGGCTGCGGTGTGGGGATAGAGGCATTCGGGTCGCCCATGGGGGCGGCGGCAATCATTCCGCCCTTGAGGATGCAGGCGGGCTTCACGCCGAAGAATGCCGGGCTCCACAGCACCAGGTCCGCCAGCTTGCCCACTTCCACCGAGCCCACATCATGGGCGATGCCGTGGGTGATGGCGGAGTTGATGGTGTACTTGGCGATGTAGCGTTTGGCCCGGAAGTTGTCCGCGCCGCGCTCCTGGTCTTCCGGCAACAGGCCGCGCTGCACTTTCATCTTGTGGGCGGTTTGCCAGGTTCGGCAGATTACCTCGCCCACCCGGCCCATGGCCTGGGAATCCGAGGAGATCATGGAGATCACGCCCATGTCGTGCAGGATGTCTTCCGCCGCGATGGTTTCCCGGCGGATGCGGGAGTCGGCGAAGGCCACGTCTTCCGGGATGTTCGGGTCCAGGTGGTGGCACACCATCAGCATGTCCAGGTGTTCGTCGATGGTGTTCACGGTGTAGGGCCGGGTCGGGTTGGTGGACGACGGCAGCACGTAATCCTTGGAGCAGGCGGTGATGATGTCCGGGGCGTGGCCACCGCCGGCACCTTCGGTGTGGAAGGTGTGAATGCAGCGGCCTTTGAAGGCGGCCAGGGTGTCTTCCACAAAGCCGGATTCGTTCAGGGTATCGGTGTGAATGGCCACCTGGATGTCGTACTGGTCGGCAACAGTCAGGCAGTTGTCTATGCTGGCCGGGGTGGTGCCCCAGTCTTCGTGCAGTTTAAGGCCGATCACGCCGGCTTTTACCTGCAGCTCCAGCGCCTCCGGCAGGCTGGCGTTGCCCTTGCCCAGAAAGCCGATGTTCATGGGCAGGCTGTCCACGGCCTGCAGCATCTTGCCGATGTGCCAGGGGCCCGGAGTGCAGGTGGTGGCGTTGGTGCCGGTGGCCGGGCCGGTGCCGCCGCCGAGCATGGTGGTCACGCCGCTCATCAGGGCTTCTTCTACTTGCTGGGGGCAGATGAAGTGGATATGGGGGTCGATGCCGCCAGCGGTGAGGATTTTGCCTTCACCGGCAATGATTTCAGTCCCCGGGCCGATGACGATGGTCACATCTGGCTGGGTGTCCGGGTTGCCGGCTTTGCCGATGGCGGCTATGCGGCCTTTCTGGATGCCCACGTCGGCTTTGACGATGCCCCACCAGTCGAGGATGAGGGCGTTGGTGATCACGGTGTCCATCACCGCCTCGTCGCAGCGCTGGCTCTGGCCCATGCCGTCGCGGATGACTTTGCCGCCGCCGAATTTCACTTCGTCGCCGTAGTGGGTGTGGTCTTCTTCCACTTCAATCCACAGCTCAGTGTCGCCCAGGCGGACGCGATCCCCGACGGTCGGGCCATACATGTCGGCGTAGGCTTGTCTGCTGATTTTCATTTCGTGTCCTCCAACGGCCCCATCACTTCCGCTCGGAAGCCATAGATTTCGCGCGTTCCGGCAAACGGGATCAGCGTCACGGACCGGGTCTGGCCGGGCTCAAAGCGAATGGCGGTGCCGGCGGCCACGTCCAGGCGGTAGCCGCGGGCCTTGGCGCGGTCGAAGTCCAGTGCGGGGTTGGCTTCGGCGAAGTGGTAGTGGGAGCCGATCTGCACCGGGCGGTCGCCGGTGTTGCCGACGTCCAGCTGGATGCGTTCGCGGCCGGCGCAGAGTTCGATGTCGCCGTCTTTGAGTTGGTATTCACCGGGGATCATGTGTCTGCTCCTTAGACGATGGGGTTGTGGACCGTCACGAGTTTCGTTCCGTCCGGGAAGGTGGCTTCCACCTGGACTTCGTGCACCATGTCAGCCACGCCGTCCATCACGTCTTCGCGGGTGAGGATTTCGGTGCCGGCGCTCATCAGTTCGGCCACGGTGCGGCCTTCGCGGGCGCCTTCCATGATTTCGGCGCTGATCAGGGCCACCGCTTCGGGGTAGTTCAGTTTCAGCCCTTTGGCTTTGCGGCGTTCGGCCAGCAGGGCGGCGGTGAACAGCATCAGCTTGTCTTTGTCTCTGGGGGTGAGTTCCATGGATGACTCCGTTGTCTCTTATGCGTCAGGTAAGCCAGATTCTGGGTGTGTGGGCCGGTACGCTGGCGAGCATGGGGCGCAGCAGGTGCCAGGCCTGTTCGCACAGGGCCCAGGCTTCGTTGCGTTCGGTGCCCAGGTAGCGCAGGAGCAGCACGCCCCGGCGCCGGGTCACGGCCCAGCGGTTATGGTCTGGTAACTGTGCTCTCAGCACGTCGATGGCGGCGGCTTCGTCGTCCAGCCCGACCGCCCAGAGGGTGGCCTGTACAGTGGCGCCACCCTGGCCCCAGGGGCCGTTGAACCGGCGGTGTTTCGGGTCCAGCAGCTGGCGCTCCAGCCACAGTGGCTGGCCGTCCAGGCTTAAATGGAAACGCTGTTCCAGTTCGCCGGTGGCAAACGGCAGGTCGCTGGCCGGGCGGCCCAGCGCGAGCACTTCCCAGCCCAGGGTGCGGGCGCCGGCTGCCAGATCAATGGTGGTGGTTTGCAAACCACGGGAGCCGTCGAAGGCGATGGTTTCCTGGGGCAGGTATTCCAGGATCGCGTTTTTGGCTACCTGCAACCGGGTGTGCTGGCCCCAGGCCACGCCATGGCTGTCGGCCTTGTACAGTTTCGCCGCGGCCGGGGTGGTCAGAAGCGCGTGGCCACCTTCGGCCACAGAGGCTTCGATGCGCAGTTCGTCGCCGCTCACCAGGCCACCCGGGGGATGCAGCAGGTACACATGGCAGCAGCCGGTTTTGCCCTCCGGGTAGAAGGGGCGCTGCACCCGCAGTGGACCATGGTGGCGCCGGCGCACCAGCCGGGTTACCGGCGCAGGTTCGCTCTCGGCGCGGGCTTCAAACCCCAGTTCCAGGGCCGCCGCCCAGCGCCGCTCGGCGTCGAAACGGTGGCCGGAGGCGTGGCGGTCGATGGCTTGGTAGGCGGTCATACGGTCAGGTGCTGTTTGATGAGTTCATCGCTCAGCCCGGCAATGTCGCCTTCGGCCACGCGCCGGCCCCGGTCGAGGATGGCGAAACGGTCGGCGTATTTGCGGGCGAACGGCAGTTTCTGTTCCACCAGCAGCACGGTCAGGCCGTCTTCTTCAATCAACCGGCGAATCACCTCGCCAATCTGGGCCACGATGTTGGGCTGAATGCCCTCCCCCGGCTCATCGAGGATCAGCAGGCGCGGCTCAATCACCAGCGCCCGGCCAATGGCCAGCTGTTGCTGCTGACCGCCGGAGAGGTCGCCGCCCCGGCGGTGTTTCATTTCTTTCAGCACCGGGAACAGCTCGTAAATGCGCTCGGGGATTTGCTTGCTGCCATCGGCCCGCACCGCCAGGCCGGTGCGCAGGTTTTCCTCCACGGTCAGCAGCGGGAAGATCTGCCGGCCCTGGGGCACGTAGCCAATGCCCAGGCGGGAGCGGTCTTCGATTTTCTTTTTGGTGAGTTCCACATCCCGGGCAAACTCGATGGAACCGCTTTTCACGGCTTCCTCGCCCATGATGCATTTCATCAGCGTGGTCTTGCCCACGCCGTTGCGGCCCATCACACAGGTGCACTGGCCCTGGGGCACGTCCAGCTCCAGGTCCCAGAGGGTGTGGCTTTCGCCGTAGAACTGGTTGAGCTTTTCAATCTTGAGCATCAGGCCTCCTCCCCGAGATACACCTTGATCACGTCCGGGTCGTTGGAGACCTGGTCCATGGTGCCTTCGGCCAGCACGCTGCCCTGGTGCAGTACGGTGACTTTGCGGGCGATGGAGCGCACGAAGCCCATGTCGTGTTCCACCACCACCACGGACTGCTTGCCCGCAAGACTGGTGAGCAACTCGGCGGTGCGTTCCATTTCCTGTTCGGTCATGCCAGCCACGGGCTCGTCCACCAGCAGCAGCCGGGGTTTCTGCATCAACAGCATGCCGATCTCCAGCCACTGTTTCTGGCCGTGGGAGAGGATGCCGGCGGGCTTGTCGCGCAGCGCCTGCAAACCGATCATTTCCAGGATTTCGTCAATCCGGTCCCGGTATTCCGCGGTCATGATGGCGGTCAGGGTGGGCAGGATGCGTTTGTCGGCGGCCATGGCCAGTTCGAGGTTTTCGAATACGGTCAGGGCCTCGAACACCGTGGGCTTCTGGAACTTGCGGCCAATGCCCAGGGTGGCAATGTCCGGCTCGTTCATGCGCAGCAGGTTGTGGCGGCTGCCGAACCACACCGAGCCGGTATCGGGCCGGGTTTTACCGGTGATGATGTCCATCATGGTGGTTTTACCCGCCCCGTTGGGGCCGATGATGCAGCGCAGTTCGCCGTCGTCGATGGTGAGGTTGAGGTTGTTGATGGCCTTGAAGCCATCGAAGCTCACACTCACGTCTTCCATGTACAGGATCGGGCCGTGGCGCACGTCAACCGGCGAGGCCACGGGGGTGAGAAACTCAAACACCTGATCCCGGTTGGCAAGTTGTTCAAAGATGCTCATGCGGTGGCCTCCTGAGCGCCGGGTTGGTCCTCGTCCTTCTGGCGGCGTTTCTGCAACAGCCCGGCAATGCCCTTGGGCAGGAACACCGTCACCAGCACGAACAGCGCGCCCAGGGCGAACAGCCAGGCGTCCGGCATGATGCCGGTGAACACGGTCTTGGCGTAGTTCACCAGCAAGGCGCCGATGACCGCGCCATACAGGGTGGCGCGGCCACCGAGGGCAACCCACACCACGATTTCGATGGAGAACAGCGGCGAGAATTCGCTGGGGTTGATGATGCCCACCTGGGGCACGTACAACGCACCGGCCACACCCGCCAGCATGGCGGAGACCACGAACACGAACAGCTGCACCCGCTCTACCCGGTAGCCAAGGAACCGGGTACGGGCTTCAGCGTCACGGCAGGCCACGCTGACCCGGCCCAGCTTGCTGGTCACAATGGCACGGCACACAACATAGCCCACTGCCAGCGCGATGCCGGTTGCCAGGAACAGGCCAAGCCGGGTGGCATCGCTGCGCAGGTCGAAGCCAAGGATGTCTTTGAAGTCGGTCAGGCCGTTGTTGCCACCGAAGCCCATCTCGTTACGGAAGAATGCCAGCATCAACGCAAAGGTCAGCGCCTGGGTGATGATGGACAGGTACACGCCGGTTACCCGGGAGCGGAAAGCCAGGAAGCCGAACACCAGCGCCAACAGGCCCGGGGCCAGCAGCACCATGATGAAGGCGAACCAGGCCATGTCGAAGCCCTGCCAGTACCAGGGCAGCTCCTGCCAGTTCAGGAACACCATGAAGTCTGGCAATACAGGATCGCCATACACGCCGCGATCCCCAATCTGGCGCATAAGGTACATGCCCATGGCGTAGCCGCCGAGGGCAAAGAAGGCGCCATGGCCCAGGCTGAGAATGCCCAGATATCCCCACACCAGGTCCACTGCTACCGCCAGCAGCGCGTAACAGAGGTATTTGCCCAGCAGGGTAACGGTGTAGGCGCTTACGTGCAGGGCACTGTCTTCCGGCATAAACAGGTGCAGGAAGGTAACCAGCACCAGGGCGGCGAACAGCACACCGAGGAAAAGCTGGGTGGAACGCTCCTGGAAGGGCCGGAGCAGCCAGGTTTGTGATGTCGCCATAACTCAGCCCTCCGCCGCACGGCCTTTCTGCGGGAATAGCCCGCGTGGCCGCTTTTGAATAAACAGGATGATCAGCACCAGCACCATGATTTTGGCGAGGACCGCCCCCGCCCAGGGTTCCAGCAGCTGGTTGATGGTGCCCAGGGAAAGCCCGGCAATGAGGGTGCCCCAGAGATTGCCCACGCCACCGAACACCACCACCATGAACGAATCGATGATGTAGTTCTGGCCCAGGTTGGGGCCGACGTTGGTGATCTGCGACAGGGCCACGCCCGCCAGCCCGGCCACGCCGGAGCCCAGGGCGAAGGTCATGATGTCCACTTTGGTGGCTTTGATGCCCATGGAGCGGGCCATGGCCCGGTTCTGGGTAACAGCACGGACTTCCAGACCCAGGCGGGTCTTGCGCATGATCAGCATCAGCCCGGCGAATACCACCAGGGCAAAGCCGATCACGTACAGGCGATTCAGGGTGAGTGACAACGCCTCGTTCACCATGATTGAGCCGCTCATCCACTCGGGCGTGACCACGGTGCGGTTGAGGGGGGAAATCACCGTACGCACCAGTTGCTGAAGAATCAGGCTGATGCCGAAGGTGGCCAGCAGGGTTTCCAGCGGGCGGCCTTTCAGGTACTGGATAACGCTGCGCTCAATGGCGATGCCCGCCAGCGCCGCCACCAGGAAACCGGCCGGGATGGACAGGATCAGGGCCAGGCCGGGCTGGCCCGGGAACAGCTGCTGCATGCCCCAGGTGGTGTAGGCCCCGAGCATGATCAGCTCGCCATGGGCCATGTTGATCACGCCCATCACACCAAACGTGATGGCCAGACCAATGGCGGCCAGCACCAGTACCGAGCCGAGAGACAGGCCAAAATACAGGGTCTCGGCAGCGCGGTTGAGTTTCAGTTTCTGTTCAATGCTGGCCAGGGCTTTTTCGGCCGCCGCCGCCAGCGCGGGGTCATCACTGTTCACAGCATTATTCAGGGCGGCACGCACGGTCGGGTTCAGGCTGCCGGACAAAGTGGCTACCGCCTCAACATCGCCCTGCTCCACCTGATAAATGGCCAGGGCATTGTTGAGCATGTCACGCACCTGGCCGTTGTCTTCCACCTGCAAACGGGCCTGGAGCTGGGTGGCCAGCGCTTCATTCACTTCGCCCAGCAGATTGCGCGCAGCATCGAGGCGTTGGCCTGGGTCGGCCACGGTCAGGTCGATCACCGAGAGGATGCCCTCGATGTCGGCCCGCAGGGCGTTGTTCACCCGCAGGCTTTGCAGATCCCGGCGCGACATTTCACCCAGGTCTTCGCCGGTCAGGGCGTCGGCGATCTGCCAGTTGCGGCCCCGGTTGTTAACCACAATTACCAGGGCACTGGTGTCTTCAATCATCGCGAGTTTGCCGTCGCGAACGGCTTCCAGCCAGCCCCGGGCGCGTTCGTCGCCGGTTTCGGAGAGGGCTTTGAGTAAGTCGGTTTTTTCAGCTTGCCCGGCTTCTACGAGCCGTTTCAGCAGCGCTTCGGGCGCATTCGTCTGCGCCTGGGCATTCGCCAGTGTGGCCCCTAGGGCCAGACAGACAGCCAATACCATCCTGGCGAGCAATCGGTGAATGCTCATGATTCATTCCTGTTGGCTTGGGAATTCGGGAGCGGTGCCGGGCAGGCTCAGGCCTGCCCGGCTGTGCCCGGTTGGAGCTTAGTTGGAGGCCACGTCAGCCGAGCCACCACCGCACTTGCCGGTGACCACGTTGAAGTTGCCGCAGCGCAGAGGCGCTCGCCAGTCACTGATCAGGTCCTTGGAACCTGGCAGGAAGTCAGACCAGGCATCGCCAGCCACGGTAGACGGGGTTTCCCAGACCACGGAGAACTGGCCGTTGTCCTGGATCTCGCCAATCAGCACCGGCTTGGTGATGTGATGGTTCGGCATCATGGTGGCGTATCCGCCGGTAAGGTTCGGTACGCTCACACCGATGATGGCGTCTTTCACTTCATCCACGTCGGTGGTGCCGGCTTTCTTCACCGCTTCAACGTACATGTTGAAACCGATGTAGTGGGCTTCCATCGGGTCGTTGGTCACGGCGGCATCGTCGCCCTTGTAGGCAACCCAGGCGTCGATGAAGTCGTAGTTGGCGTCGTTATCCACGCTCATGAAGTAGTTCCAGGCAGCCAGGTGGCCAACCAGCGGAGCGGTGTCGATGCCGGAGAGTTCCTGTTCACCCACGGAGAACGCAACCACGGGAATGTCGGTGGCGGAAATGCCCTGGTTGCCCAGTTCACGGTAGAAGGGCACGTTGGCATCGCCGTTGATGGTGGAGACCACGGCGGTCTTCTTGCCGGCGCTGCCGAACTTCTTGATGTCAGACACGATGGTCTGCCAGTCAGAGTGGCCGAAAGGCGTGTAGTTGATCATGATGTCGCCGGCGGCCACGCCTTTATCTTTCAGATAGGTTTCCAGAATCTTGTTGGTGGTGCGCGGATAAACGTAATCCGTTCCCGCCAGAACCCAGCGCTCAACACCCAGGTCGTTCATCAGGTAATCCACCGCGGGAATCGCCTGCTGGTTGGGCGCCGCACCGGTGTAGAACACGTTTTCAGACGATTCCTCGCCTTCGTACTGAACCGGGTAGAACAGCAGGCCGTTCAGTTCTTCTACCACCGGCAGAACGGATTTACGGGACACCGAGGTCCAGTTACCGAAGATCACGTCGACCTTTTCTTTCTCCAGCAGCTCACGGGCTTTCTCCGCGAACAGCGGCCAGTTGGAAGCTGGATCAACCACCACCGGCTCCAACTGGCGGCCAAGTACGCCACCGGCTTCGTTCTGCTTTTCGATCAGCATCAGCATGGTGTCTTTCAGTGCGGTTTCACTGATGGCCATGGTGCCGGACAGGGAATGGAGAATACCGACCTTGATGGGGTCTTCGGCGGCAAACGCGGTATTGATGGAACCGAGGGAGACAGACAGCGCCAATGCAGAGAGGCCCAGTTTCACGTGTTTTTTGATGCTCATGTTGTGCGTCCTTTTCGTTGGTTTTGGGTCGTCAAACGCAAACAGCCAATTGCATCCGCCGTTCCAACAACCAAAAAAGCACAGAAAAACATGACGTTAGATAAAAAAGAACGTGTCAAAACCGGATCTGCAATGAATTGGTGCGCCGTTTCAGGCCTCAATCCGGTGCTTCGGCCAACCCGCCGCCCTCAATTGGTGCAGGGCAGGCAAACCCCACTGCACCATCTGGTAGCGCTCTGATTTTCAGGCAATAAATTGCCCGCAAAAATACCCTGAAAACAATGAATTCAGGTTCACCGTAAAACTCACAGCTCTGTGGGATATCTCGCACAAACCGTCTGGCGGATGTCCGATTTTGCGAAATTTCATCCTCCGTAGAATGGTCACTGTCAGGGATGACAAGCCAGCACGGACGTTGGTTCACGGATGAGAACTCCACGGATTCGGAGTTGCCCGATGGATCAGGGCTACAGGGATGACTGCAAGGATGAAGTGCTCAGGATGATGCGCAGCCTGATGGATCAGGCAGGGGTCAGCCACGGAATTTGGGGACTACACGGACAGTAGTTCCTTTCCGTGCACTAAACCGCCCTCGCACCCACCTCCCCCTTTTTGTTCTGCACCGTTTTGAATCACCAATACTCTCAATGGGTTGTCGTGCCTGACTGTTCATAACAACGTTATTACACTCAGGAGTTCTCCGATGAAACCAACCTCATTTCTGGCCACCCTTGTTCTGTTTTTCAGCCTGATCACCGGCTCTGCAGCCTTCGCCAGCGAGCAGCCCGCCGTGAACATCAACACCGCCGATGTAGCCACTCTGGCGTCTCTGAGCGGCGTGGGTGAGAGCAAGGCCCAGGCCATTATTGAATACCGCGAAGCTAACGGCCCCTTTGCCAGCATTGAAGCACTGGCCGATGTGAAGGGTATTGGTGCGCGTACGGTTGAAAAGAATGCCGACCGCCTCGCCGTGAAATAAGCCCCGGGGCAGCACTGCTGCCCCTCCCCTTTCCCCTATGGCGCAACGCCATTGCCACTGCTAACCTTGCCCGCTTGTTTCTCCAACCCGGCAGTTTGTGATGATTCACGGAGCACTTCTTATTGCCCTGGCGGCTTTGCTATGGGCCACAACGGGGATTGTTGCCAAGTTTCTGTTCAACGGTACTGAACTGGAGGCCATCACCCTCGGTTTTCTGCGCCTGGTGGTGGCCTTGCCCTTTTTCTGGCTGTTGATGCGACGTGAACAGCGGCAGCTGGTGGCCCGCAATCCCGGCCAGACGGTACCCGCCAGCTCTTTGCGTTCTCTCAGCGGCAAGGCCATGCTCACCCTCACCGCCCTGGGGCTGTTCCAGGCGTTTTACCAGGGCAGCTACCTGTTGGCGGTGGACCTGACCGGGGCCGGCATTGCCACCCTGATTTCCCTGTGCCTGCCACCGGTTCTGGTGGCGATTCTGGCTGCCCCACTACTGGGCGAGAAACCTGGGCTGCTGACCATACTGGCCGCCATTGCTGCGATTCTGGGCACGGGCATGCTGGTGGTCAGTGACATGGACACAGCCGGCACCCTGCGACTGGCAGGCATTCTGATGGCGCTGCTGGCGGCGGCGGTATACACCGGCTTCACCCTGACCAGCCGCTACAACTCAACCGGCACACCGGTGTTTACCACCGCCTTTATCTGCTTTGGTACCGCCGCACTGCTGCTGTTGCCCGTGGTGGCCCTGAGTGGCGGCTTTGCGGGGCTGGAGACGATGGGGCTAAAGCACTGGCTGATGGTGCTGTACATTGGCGTGGTGCCCACCTGCATTGGCTATTTGCTGTTTTTTACCGGGATGAAGACCACGCCGGCGACGGTATCCAGCATTGTTGTCGTGCTCGAACCTTTGTTTATTGCCTTGCTGGCCTGGCTGATCCTGGGAGAGGAACTGGGGCCGATTGGCGTTGCCGGCGCGTTCATTCTGACGGTGGCGGTGATTGTCGCCTCGCGCTATGGCAAGGCGCCCAGCGCCAGCCAGGAAAGCTGAACGCCGGGGTCAGGAACAGCGTAGTGATCAGCTGTCCCTGCGCTGTTTTTCCAGCATGTCCGGCTGCAGGATCTCAATCCAGTAGCCGTCCGGGTCTTTGATGAAGGCCAGGCCTTTCATTTTGCCGTCGTCCGGTTTTTTCACGAATTCCACGCCCAGCTTTTCGAAGCGCTCACAGGCAGCGTAGACATCGGGCACGGCAATGCCGATATGGCCGAAGCCCTGGGGCTCATCATTGCCGTTGTGGTAGGCAAAGTCGGCATCGTCTTCGGTGCCCCAGTTATGGGTAAGCTCCAGCATCGCTTCCCGGCCAAAGGTGTAGGTAGTCCGGTGGCCATCATCGTTTGGCACAAACTGAGCCTGCTTGTCGTCCAGGTAGCCCAGGAAGTAGAGCGTGAACTTCATTTCCGGGAAATCCAGCTTGCGAACCAGGCGCATGCCCAGTACCCGGGTGTAGAAGTCCATGGAACGCTCTGGCTCCTTGATGCGCATCATGGTCTGGTTAAAGACATAGCCTTCGGTTTCGGGAACGGGGTCATCGTACAGGCCCGGGGCCTGCTCAAAATGCTTGGGCATGTTGGTTTCCCTTAGGTTTGGAGGATTCAAGCCATATACCTGCGTGCTACACAGCCAGATTTCAAGGTAGTGACCGGCATTACTCCGGCTGTGCTACACTCCCGCCGTTCCAAGTTTGTCTAACAACCCGACAGTGAGCAGACAGAGCCCCCCTATGGACTTTCAGGTGCCCAATACCCTGGCAGAGCAGATTGCCAATTTCCTGGCCGAACGCATCATGACCGGGCAGATCCGCCCCGGAGAGCGCATTCAGGAAGCCACGCTGGCCAACGAACTGAAAGTCAGCCGGGCCTCGGTTAAAGAAGCGCTCTACACTCTGGAGCGCTGGCACCTGGTGGAAATCACACCAAGGAAAGGCGCTTCAGCAACCCAGCTGAATGCTGAATACGCGTCGGAGCTCTACGACGTCTATATGCATTTGCTGATGATGCTGGCTTCGCGCCTGTGCGAGCGCTGGCAGGAGGCTGACAAAGACCGTTTACTGGTTGCGGTATCGCAGGTGGTCGAACGGATAAAAGAACCCCAACCCAATATCACCCGGGTGGTGGAAGCCAGCTTTAACGTGATGGAAGCTTGCTGCCAGGTCGTCGCCAACCCCTACCTGACCGAAGCGCTGTCCAACTTCAAACCTGCCGTGAGCCGAGCCTATTACCTGGGTGCAGACCGCTACCGCAAGGGCCTCGCAACCACCAGCACGTTTTTCTCGGAGTTGCCCCGGGCGGTGTTGGCGAGGGATGCGACCAAAGCCACTGAGCTGATCCGAGGCTTCGCCGAGCATCAGAAAAACCTCATCCGCCAGGCACTGGATTGAAACACCGGTCACGACTATTCAGGTTGTGACCAGCCTCACAGATCACCCCCGCCTTCAGGCTTAAAGTAACAATATGTAACTTTTAACGACCGCAGCTCTGGTTGTGTTGTCCCTGCGGCTGATCAGCACACGTCAGGTGTTCTGAATCAATCAATAACAACAAATCGTCGAATGAACCGGGGCCAACATGTCTTTCCTCATTCCTGAGGCCAGAAGATCCCTCGCCTGCCTGAGCCTGATGGCCGGCGCTTCATTAGCATTGCCTGCCATGGCCGAATTCCAGCCGCTGGATGACTCAACCCTGGCGGGTGTGACCGGCCAGGCCGGGGTCACCATTGAACTGGAAACCAAGCTCAATATTGATCACCTGATCTGGACCGATGAGGGCTCCCTGGGGATCAACGGCCTGAGATTGTCCGGCCAGAACGATACCGTGCTGGACAACATGAAGCTGACGATTGATATCGCGGGCAGTGGCGAAGTTCTGGAGCACGGTTTCTCCGAGATAGCACGCCGCGCCAACGCTGGCCTGCTCGATACCAGTAATCCCGATGTCGCGGACGCGCTGGCGAAATATTCCGTCGGTGGCAGTTTCGGCAAACAGTTCGACAGCGGCGACCTGGTGATCCATCTGGGGGCCAGCGATTACGGCGACCCCACCAGCCTGACCGACTATCTGCAGGCGGTGGATTTCGAACTGGCCATCGACAGTATTACCACCACCGGCAGTGAAGGCAGCGCCAGTCTGTTCTCAAACATCTTGCTGCAGGGCTACATCGGCCCCACCGATCTGGTTATCCGCAATAACGGCACCGACACTCGCACCCTGGCCAACGGCAACGTGGTGTCCGGCTCCGAACTCCAGCTCGATACCCATTTCGAAATCAGCAACGGCAGCCTGAACTGGGACGCAGCCGACGTGATCCTGCTGTTCAACTTCGCCGCCGTTGGCATTGAAGGGCTACAGATCCATAACCGCCGTGGCTCGGATACCCTGGGGCACTTTGGTATGGCCCATGCCAAGGCCAACCTGTCCCGGGGCACCAGTGCCGCTTCTGGCAAAGAAGGCCTTTCTGTACACGATGTGGAATTCCGGGCTGATATCGATATGCCGGTATTCCGCATGGGTGACACCAGCATCGGCTCGGTCCAGTTCACAGACTTTGCCATCACCAACACCAATCTGATGGTTTACGGTCACTAAGCCAAACTGGACAAGCACTGCCCTGCACAGGGTACACTGCCCGCCACCAACAGACGGGCAGAGCATGACCAACAGCACTGACAGCAACTACCAGAAACGGACTTCCTGGCGACGGCTTACGGCCTTCGCCCTGTTGTTTGTGGCCATGACCGGTGCCGGCCTGTATGCGGTTTACGACCGCTTCGCCGGCCGCAGTTTCCAGTTCGACGATCGCCTGCTTTCTCCCACCCTGCTGCTGCCGGTCGCTGCCCTGCTGGTTATCTATTTCATGGCCGATGGCCTGCGCCTGCACTACACCCTCAAGGCTTTGGGGCACCGGTTGCCATTGCGCAAGATCTTCCGGCTGGTGTTCATTAATCTGTTTTTCTCCAACGTAACCCCCATGGCCACCGGGGGCGGGTTTGCCCAGATCTGGTACCTCACCCGCCATGGAGTGCCGGTGGCCCGGGCCACGGCGGCTACCACCATTCGCACAGTGCTTGCGGTAGTCTTCATTTTTTCGCTGACGCCGGTCTTTCTATTGAGCCTGGAGGCGCTGGATGGCGGTATCTGGTCATCTGGCATTGGCACCGCACTGGCGGTGTTTGTGTCACTCTACCTGGGGTTCTTCGCCGTGTTGTTGTTCCGGACACGCTGGCTGATTCTGCCGTTGAGCGCTCTTGTCGCAGGCCTGCGCAAGGCACATCTGATCAACCACCGCCGGCACGACCGCTGGCAGTTCAAATTACGGCGGGAAATGCTGCGGTTTGCCCTGTGTTTCAGCGAATACCTCCGTGGCGCGCCACGGGACGTACTGCTGTCGGTAGTGTTCACCGCCGTGTTCCTGCTCAGCCTGTTCAGTTTTCCCGCCCTGCTGATTCACGGCCTGGGCTATGAGGTGGATTACCTGACCACTCTGGGCTTGCTGGTGGTAACCACCTTCATCATGTATTTCTCCCCCACTCCCGGGGCCTCTGGCATATCGGAAGGCGTGTTCGGCAGCTTCTTCCGGGATATCCTGTCGGGCAATCATCTGGTGCTGGTCACCATTGCCTGGCGTTTTCTCACTATCTACCTGGGCATGCTCATCGGTTTGCTGGTGATGCAGAGGGAACTGATCAAAAGCCACCGGAGGCCGGAATGATCCGTCGTAACCCGCTTAAACTGCTGTTCTATCTGTGCCTGGCCATTGTGGTGGCGCTGGTGGGCTACAAGGTGTACCTGAATTTCTTCAAACAGGACTTTGAGGCCCTGCACAGCGAGCAGGTTGAACGCATCCACCAACGCACCCCGCCGGGCTCCGGTATCCGTTTTGCGGTGGTGGGCAACATCAACAATTCCGTGGGCATCTTCGAGCGCCGGTTTATCCCGACCCTGAATCAGGCCGGTGTGGACTTTCTGGTGTCGTCCGGCAATGCCGTGAGCGGCGGTGGCGAGGATAAATACCGGGCACTGTATGGCACCTTGAGCCACCTGGACATTCCCTATCTGCTCACCTTCGGCCCGCACGAATACGAGAATTTTGGCAGTTTCCGGTTTTATGATCATTTCGGGCCCCATTTCTACAGCGTCCGGGCCGGCAACACCCGCCTGATCTTCCTGGACAGTACCGGCAAAACACCCTGGCGCTGGCAGATGCGCTGGCTCCGGGACCTGCTGGCCCACGACACCAGCAACGCCCATATCCTGTTTATTGGCCACCCGCTTCTGCAACCGGAAACCCCAGCCCTGTTCGACGATGAAGACGACTACCTGCAACCTCCCGCCTTCCGGGAGGAGCTGATGCAGCTGATTCGGGAGCAAGGCATCGACCTGGTGTTTTCGGCCAACCTGTCGCTCTTTGACGAGCAGGTGGTAGGTGGCACGCCCTACATCACCACCGGGGGTGCTGGCGGGCTGGTGCTGAATACGGAGGATAGCTTCTACCACTACGTGGACGTACGGGTCTCTCCAGACGGCGACGTCAGCTACCAGTTGGAGCGTCTGGAAGTGGGCCAGCATCCGGTCTGGAAGCGGCTGGAGAGCTTGTGGTTCTTCGTGTATTCCCTGTTCTACACCGGCTATCTGAACTTCATCCTGATCGTCTCGGTGTTTCTGGCGCTCACCATCAAGCTTTACCAGATCATCTTCATCGGCAAGGACTATTACCCGGATTACGATCTGGACCCCACTCCGTGGCTGGAAAAGCCGTTGCGGGTCACCATGTTCACCAACAACTATCTGCCTTTCATTGGCGGGGTTCCGATTTCCATTGAACGGCTGCGCCGGGGGCTGGAACATCTAGGGGATAGCACCCAGATTGTCGCGCCCCGGTATCGCGACCAGCCCAGCCATGAAGATGCGGTAGTGCGGGTACCATCACTGCTGGCCATGGGCGAGAAACGGGAATTCCGTCTGGCCAATATTTTCCTGGCCCGTATCCGCAAGCAGGTACGGGCCTTCCGGCCGGATGTGATTCACCTGCATCATCCGTTCTGGCTGGGTAGTCTGGGGCTGTTTATGGCCCGTCAGCTGCGGATTCCGGCCATCTATACCTATCACACGCGGCTGGAGCACTACGCTCACTTTGTGCCCCTGCCCGGGATGCTGTTCCGGAACCTGATTTCCCACGCGCTGATCAAACGCTTCGCCAACCGCTGCGATGGCGTGATCGTGCCTACCTACTCCACCGAGGAATACCTGCGGATGATCGGGGTGACCACGCCCACCTTCGTACAACCAACGGGTATTGAGTACGAGCGCTTCCAGGCTGTGAAGCCCGCAGACGTGGAGGCACTCCGGAAAAAACTGGGGCTGAGCAACGAGAAAGTCTTTATCAGCGTGGCCCGGCTTTCCAACGAAAAGAACATCGACTTCATGATCGAAGCCATCGACCGGCTGCGGCAGGAAAGCGACGTGCCGTTCCGGTTTCTGATGATTGGCGATGGCCACCAGCGGGACCGGCTGCAGAAGAAAATTGACAGCCTGGAGCTGGGCTCGCACTTCACCCTGGTGGGGGCGGTTCAGCCGGAGGAGATGGCGCTCTGGTATAACCTTGGCGATGCTTTCCTGTTTGCTTCCAAATCCGAGACCCAGGGCATGGTGATTCTGGAAGCCATGTCTGCCGGGCTGCCGGTCGTGGCGGTTCGCTCCAGTGGCATTGAAGACGTGGTTCGGGACGGCCTGAACGGCTACAAGACTCCGGAAAACCAGGCCCGCTGGATTGAGAAGGCCCGACAGCTGCTGGAGAACGACGACCTGCGCACCGAGCTGTCTGAAAAAGCCCGGGCGTTTGCCGCGGATTATTCCATTGAGCAATTTGCCAGGGATGTCCGGGGCATTTACGCAACCAGTCTGGCGGCCCGGGAGAAACGCAACAAAACGTCTTCATGAGTACCTTGGGTGCATTGCTCTGATCGGTTTACACTGAATCAACGTAAGCGGTATCAGTAACGTCACTTTTGTGTATTGGAGAAGCCTGTGAGCGGTATACCGGTTGGCATCAGCACTTGCCTGTTGGGCAAGGAAGTTCGGCACGACGGCGGCCACAAACACTCCCGCTACTGCACCCAGGTGCTGGCAAAGCACTTCGAGTTCCGCTCTATCTGTCCGGAACTTGAAGCCGGCCTTGGCGTTCCCCGCCCCGCCATTCATCTGCGGGAGCATGAAGACGGTCTTCATCTGGTGGAAAGCAAGGGCAGCAAAGACCACACCGAAGGCATGCAGAACTTCATTGCCGAGGTGCTACCCTCACTGGCCAACCTTCGCGGCTACATCCTGATGGCGAAATCGCCCAGTTGCGGCATGGAACGCATCAAGATTCACAACGCCGAAGGCAGTTTCATGCACAGAGATGGCCGCGGCATGTTCGCCGAGGCGCTGATGAAAGCCTACCCGCTGATGCCGGTGGAAGAGGAAGGCCGCCTGCACGATGACATGCTGCGGGAAAACTTCATTGAACGGGTGTTTGCCTACGACGACTGGATGCAGAACGTGGCAGGCGAAAACCTGACCAAGCAGGCGCTGATTGATTTCCACACCCGCCACAAGTTCACCCTGCTGGCCCATTCCGAGAAGATCTACCGGCAACTGGGCCCGATGCTGGGCGACCTCAAATCCGAACCTCTGGAACAGATTGCCGACCGCTACATCCATCGGTTCATGGAAGCCATGACCCAACGCGTAAGCCGTGGCTCCCATGTGAATGCCATGCAGCATCTGCTGGGCTTTCTGAAAGAAGGCATGTCGGCCGAGGAAAAAACGGTGCTACTGGAGCAGATCGAGGCCTATCGGCGCGGTGAAATACCTCTGGTGGTGCCCATGACCCTGCTGCGCCTGGCCCAACGCAAGGAACCAGTAGACTACCTGCACTCCCAGAAATACCTGACGCCCTACCCGGACGAACTGGGCCTGAGAAACAACGTATAACCCCAAAAACAAACGGGGCAGAGGATTCTTCCCCTGCCCCGTTTTTGTTTGTGGCTACCGGGTGTGTCAGAACCCGTACAGCAACGACAACGAGGTTTCTGTATCAGTCTTGTCGGTACCGGCGGGCGCATCGGATACATGCTTTACCCGGAACGCCGCTTTCATCGACAGCGACCCCACGATACTGGTCTGCAGGGCCGTTTCGGACTGGCTGATGGTGTTGTTCTCATCCAGTCCAATTTCGGTACTGAGCTTCTGCCGGAACAGGGCGGTGTCGGATAAGGCGTAGTCGAAATGGGCGGCTAATCTTGCGATCGCTTCCTTTTCGGCGTCGTCGCCATCGTCATTCACCTCTTCAAGCTTGTTATACCGATAACCCAGACCCGCCGAAAGGTCGAGGAACGATCGCTCTCCCACCTGCCAGACGCGGTTTCCGTAACCAGTGCTCAAGGTAGACTCGAAATCGTAACCGGAGAAACGATCGTCTTCCCAGGAACCTCTGACAAACCAGTATTGTTGCTCATCGAACTTGTAGTCGGATTCCAGCGCAACCTGATACTCCTCTGCCGTGGTTTCTTCATCGGCTTCGGTGTATCGGGAGCTGAACTCGCCGGTATTTCGCCATGTTGGCGTCTCGTGTTTCAGGGCCAGCCTACCATTCACCTTGGTTTCTTCGGTGTTGCCAGAGGTCAGCAAAATGCCAAGCTCAGCCTCACCTTCGACGTTGCCGCTTTCCTGGGCCCAGGCCACGGGGGCCACCACCAGGCAGGCAACCGCCAGGGGTTTTCTGATCAACATACTATCTCCTTACTCAGGGGCTGTTAATTCACAACAGACTTACGCTGCTTTTCCCCCTCCAGACTCCTGCGCGCCTGTGCTTCCCGTTCGGCCTTCTTGCGGGCCTTTCGCTCAGCAATAATGCGTGCGGCCTCGCCGCCGACGTGTTCTTCTCCCCGCTCACGGGCCAGGCGCATCTGGCGCTCACGCTCCTTGAAACGGGCTTTCTGTTCTTCGGTCAGGCTGTCGATGCACTGGTGGCAACTGACACCCTGTTCGTATTCCGGGCGCTGCTTGTCGGCCTCGGTAATCGGCCGGCGACAGGCGTGGCACTGGTCGTATTCGCCACGTTCCAGGTTGTGATTCACCGTTACCCGGTCGTCAAATACGAAACACTCACCCTGCCACAGACTCTGCTCCTGAGGAACCTCTTCCAGGTACTTCAGGATGCCGCCCTTGAGGTGATACACCTCTTCGAAGCCCTGCTCTTTCAGATAAGCCGTAGACTTCTCGCAGCGGATACCGCCGGTGCAGAACATGGCAACTTTCTTATGCTTCTGCGGGTCGAGGTTCTGCTTCACATACTCGGGAAACTCGCGGAAGGTGTCAGTGGCCGGATTGACGGCGTTTTTGAAAGTGCCGATCTCGACTTCGTACTGGTTACGGGTGTCGACCAGCAGCACTTCCGGGTCTGAAATCAGGTCGTTCCATTCTTTGGGGTCTACGTAGGTACCAACCACCCGTTTCGGGTCGATGCCTTCTACGCCCATGGTGACGATTTCTTTCTTGAGTTTGACCTTGGTGCGCTTGAACGGCTGGAATTCCACGAAGGATTCTTTGTAATCCACGCCTTCAAAGCGGTCGTCGCTGGCGATCCAGGTTTTGACGGCGTCGATGCCTTCACGGCTGCCGGCGATGGTGCCGTTGATGCCTTCACGGGCCAGCAGCAGGGTGCCGTGGACGCCTTTTTCCAGCATCAGGTTCAGCAAGGGCTGGCGTAGATCTTTGTAATCATTGAGGACTGCGAACTTGTAGAGTGCGCAGACGACGATTTCGTTGCTCATGGTTTTCTCCTGCGGGCCGGATCGTAAATCCGGAGCATGGTTTGATCATTGTCACGGCCGGTGGGCGCGAGGGGGCAAAGTTTAATCAACCGCGCCCCCGATGCAAGTTGGGGATGGCCGCATTACTCCGCTTTGGCCAACTCCCGTTCTACAACCGCCGACAACTGGCCCCAGCCGGGCCGGGTCAACTGGATGTTATCGACCATGACGGTCGGCGTGCTGGCAACCCGGAGCTGGACGGCCACTTGCAGGCTTTGCTCGACGGCTTCCCGATGCAGTTCGGTTTCCATGCAGCGGCGAAAGCGGCGTTCTTCCAGGCCAAGGTCGTTGGCGTAGCGGGTGAAGGTCGCCGTCGGGTCGTTGGAGCCACTCCAGTCCAACTGGGAACCGTAAAGTTTGTCGTGCATGGCCCAGTACTGGTCCTGATCACCCGCACAACGGGCGGCCAGAGCGGCGGGCATGGCGTTCTGGTGCTGGCGCAGAGGCAGGTCGAAATAGACGAAACGGACTTTGCCGGTTTCCACATATTCCTTCTTGAGGCGCTGGCTGGCTTCGGCGAAGCGGGCGCAGGCCGGGCACTGGTAGTCGGCGAACTCGCGAACGACAACCGGAGCGTCTTCGTTGCCAACGGAAATGCCGTACTGGTCAACAATGGCCGGGAATTCATCGGCGTTGGGGGCCGCCACGGGCAGTGCGTCGGAGCTGGGAGCCGGTGGTTTGGTGACGAAGTACAGGCCAGCGATGACGGCCACCCCGATCACCAGTGACAGTACGATGATCAGTGATTTGCGGCCCTGCGTGTTGCGTGGCGAGGGGGCGCCGGTCTGTTTGCGTCGTTTTGCTTCACCCATGACGGGCTCCTTGTCTGGAGGTTGATTACATACTATCTCAGAAAACCGGTTTCGCGGCTCTGCGGGAACAGGCTAAGATCCCCCATAGCTTGAGAAAGTTCCAATAAAAATCAAGGACTCAACATGCCAATTCCTGCACAACTCAACAATGCACTTCGTCTTCCATTGATTGCCGCCCCCATGTTTCTGATCTCCTCGCCCCGCCTGGCCCTTGCCTGCTGCAAAGCCGGCATCGTAGGCAGCTTTCCGGCCCTGAACCAGCGCAGCAGTGAGGGTTTCGAGCAATGGCTGGTGCAGATGAATGACGAGCTGGCGCAATGGCAGGCGCAGCAACCAAGCGCGACAATCGCGCCCTATGCCGTGAATCTGGTGGTTCACCGCACCAACCCGCGCTGGCAAGCGGATCTTGAGCTGTGCGTAAAGCATCAGGTGCCAATTGTCATTACCTCCCTGGGCGCGGCCAGTCAGGTGGTGGAAGCCGTGCACAGTTACGGCGGGCTGGTATTCCACGATGTCACCAATCAGAAACACGCCCGCAAGGCGGCGGAAGCCGGGGTGGATGGCATCATCGCCGTCAGCGCCGGCGCCGGTGGCCATGCCGGCACCACCAATCCGTTTGTACTGGTGCACGAAATCCGTGAGGTGTTCGATGGCACCATTTTGCTGGCCGGCGGTTTGTCGCACGGAGAGGATCTGTTGGCAGCCCAGGCATTGGGGGCGGATCTGGCCTATATGGGCACACGGTTTATCAATACCGAGGAATCGGAAGCGGAAGATGCCTATCGGAACATGATCATCGAAGCCGTATCAGCGGATATCATCTATACCCCGGCGGTGTCCGGTGTACCGGCCAGTTTTATGCGCCAGAGTCTGGAAGCCGCTGGCTTTGATATGCAGAAGCTGAACCAGGCCGGCGATGTGAATTACGGCGAGAAGCTCAAGCCCATGGACGATGAAGCCAAAGCGTGGAAGACCGTCTGGTCAGCCGGCCAGGGCGTGAGCCAGATTCATGATGTGGTGTCGGTTGAAGCATTGGTTCAGCGCCTGGAAGCGGAGTATCAGCAGGCCCGTTCACGCCTGATGGGGTGATTCCGGATAGCGGTTGGCGAAGGCCTGAAGTTCAGGGAAGAAGGCCAGAAAATGGCCTTCCAGTTCGGCTTCGTTGTCCCGAATTTCGTCGATGATGCCGGTAAACCGGTTGGCAAAGCGGATCCGGCCGGCCACGCGGTCGAGGGCATAACCGATGTTATCCAGATCCTGATAGGCGCCAAACCAGTCGTGTTCGACCATGCGGCGGGTCACCACCGCCATGTTGTCGGGCATCAGCGCCTGGTGGCTTTGCAGTTCCCGGTATACGGTCCGGATGAAGGTATCTTTATCCCAGTCGCTGAACTGCTCCCAGTGCCGGAGCAGGAAGTGGTCGTAGAGGATATCCAGGGCCACTCCAGCAAAGCGCCGGCGCTCTTTTGAGAACAGGCTTTTGCTGGCCAGCACCTGCGGATGCTGGTCGGTGAATACATCAACCGCCAGGTGGTGCCGCACGCCTGCAAGCACCGGCGACGGCACATGATCCCAGTCCAGTCCCCGGGTGAAATCCCCGAGGATACTGCCCACTCTCGCCTCCGGTGAGTCCGGTGCGAGGAAGGTGTGGGCGAGGTGGTTCATGGCTCAGTCTTCGCTTTCCAGTTCGATTTCATCGGCCACGAAGTTGCCCGGTGTTGGCTCACGATACTCTACTTCAAGTACCGGCCGCTGCCCGGCATCGAAGGCATCAATCAACTCGTCGCGGCTGGTGCCTTCAAACTGGGTATTTATCGTGGTTTGCACATCAATTCCCAGTACCGTGAACACAGTCCCCTGCACGTGCGTGAGCTGACCCTGGCTTTCATATTCACGATCCGCCGCTGGCCCATTGTCTTCCTCATTGCGCTCAACCTTTATCGCTTCAAGCACAACGCCAGAGCCGGACTGCCGCTCAATCCCTTCCACTTCCAACTGATAACTGCCGTTCAGGTCCGCCAGTTTCAGACGCAGATCGCTGTCATCGTCGGTGATGATCGTCCGTGGCGTGAGCTGCACCAACACACCACCAACCCGGAAGGTCTGGTCGTTGAAGTTGAGCGTGTTGACGTCGAGGACACCGTCTACTGACGCGTTGCCCTCCCGAGCTTCAATTTCTTCAGCCAGTACGGAGCCATTGTCCTGGAAATCCCCCTCAACCTGTATCAGCATGCCGGCAGTCAGATCCGAGGCCGACAAGCCATCATCAAACTCGGTGTTATCGTCGACAAAGACGATCAGGCCGTTGATGTGGAAGGATCGGGTCGATGCGTTGTAGTCGGTGCTCACAGGGCCTGAAAACTCAATGTCATCGCCGGAGCCCCGACGGTAGCGACGGGTTTCGCCTTCGTCGATTTCCCGGGCAATCAATACGCCATTGGAGATCGTACCTTCGGCCTCCACCAGCAGAAGATCGGCCAGATCGGCTTCCGTCAGCGACCCGGCGAACGCGCTGTCAGTGTAAGAGACCGACTGCCCGTTAATGCTGAACTGATTCAGATTCAGCTGCAATGAACCCTCGTCAATGCGGCCTTCAATCTCTACGTTGGTTTCGTCCTGCGTCATCAAACCAATGTGGCTTGCCCGGTACCGGCCGTTGGGGTCCGGCTCACGCCAGCCACTGATGCGCACGAAAGCGCCGTCTGCCAGGGTTTCAAGCGCAATGTCCTTGAACACCGTCTGCTGGTCGGCAACCACAGTCTGTCCGTAGATGGTGAACTGCACCGATTCGACCATACCGTCGGCATCCAGGGTCTGGGTCAGATTGGCGACAAGACCACGGAAGGTATCGTCGTACTCGACCGACTCCGCATTCCCCCGGCCATCAACCCGCCACTCGCCTTCGATCCTCAGGATCATGCCTTCCTGTAACTGGTCTTCACGCTCAATGCCGTCATCACTGCTGACGCGACCATCCGTCTCAAACTTCACGCCATTGACGAAGACACTGCCGAAACCGGAAACCGGCCCAACGCTGGAGCCAGTGCCTCGGATGCCGCCGTCGGCAACGTCGACACCACCGCCACCACCGCCGCAGGCACTCAACACGCCGAGTGCGATCGGTGCGGCGGCCAGTTTCAGCATTCTGTGAAGCGTTACTGCTCTGAACATTATTCTCTCCTGCAGGCCATCCGGGCCCGCCACTGATTGTCAGCTGTCGTTGTGGCGTCGTCGTAGCTTGTCGATGTCAACAAAATCATCGTAATTGCCCAGGCTCAGTGAACCGGTAGCACCCCAGGGAGCATAAGCGCTTCTCTTTAACAGAACGTGACCGCTCTCCAGGGTTTCCACAATGCCCTTTCGAAGCAGTTCCGCAAGCACGACAGAAGGCACCAGGTTTGGGTTGGCAATTTGCACCAGGTCAACAAAGGAATGGGGTTCATGGGGCGTTGCAAGCACCACCCTCGGGTGGTTCTGCTCATCCAGGAAATGCTCGGAACTCAGCCAGTATCTCACCACCTGACGGGCGCCCGGTGAAAGCAGCATGCTGACCAGTTCGGTGGTTTGCCAGCGCGGGGGCTGTCCGGTCGGGACATTAAGAGCCATCATCATTCGTCTCCGCTCTTGTTCGTCTGAACCGGCTCTTCAAAATAGAAAATGCTGACGCCGGTCCGTACCGATTCGCCGCCCTCCTGGCCGGATACTCCCCGGTCGTGAGGCCCTAACCAGCTGTCCAGATCTTCCAGCAGGGCCTGGGACTGCCTTGCGGCTTGTTCACGCCACGCAGTAATCACCTCTGGTGGTATTTCATTATAGGTCAGGGTGCGCTGGAACAGCGGCTCACGCCCGACATCCCGACTCACCAGATTGTGATCAATAGTGGCTACAAGATCAGATACGTCCTCTCCGAAGATCTGGAGCATTTCTTCGCTGTCTCCGGCCGGCACATACGCCCGCTGTTTCAGGATCAGGAACCCATTATCCGGCTCAACCGCGACTACCCCCACCCGCTGGAGCTCATCCAGTACCGCTCTGGGAGTCATATCGCCACTGTATTTTCGAACCAGCTCACTGAAGCTCCCGGCGCCCTCGAATGCCAGCACCGCGGGCTGTCCATTCGCAGCCTGATAGGTCTCATCGTGCACCCATCCGGACACCACACGCGAAGCGCGATTGGCATGAGAGGTTCGTTCGCTGACCGGGCTTTGCCCCGCCAATATCTCTCGTTGTTTTCGCACTTCTTTGCGGGTCAGGCCTGTCATCACTGCCGCTCTGGAATCGGTTGGTTTGCGGCGCCCGTCAGAGAAATCCTCCAACGCAGCCTCCACATACGCCCTTTTCACCAGCTCAGAGAATTCGCCGAACGGTACGCCATTGCGCAACAGCAGTCTGGCCATGGGGCGCAAAATGCGGAACAGCGCTTGGTGCAGGGGATTGGATTTGGCATCAGTCATGTTTGGGATTGTATTCCCATCTTGCCCCGGAAAACCAGACACAGGTTGCGGTATCCCCCGCAACCTGTGTCCTTCAACCTCAGTTTTCGGGGTTTGCGGTCAACACATACTCTCCGCCGATGGTCTGGTCGTACTCAACCTCGGCTTCATCACCAACCTGAAGACCCGCAACGCTGAAGTCATTCAGCAGGATTTCCAGATTCATCACGGTCAGTGACGTATCAGAAATGGCATCGATTCTGGCCTCCAGCTCAAAGTTATCATCTTCGTCGCTGTCTTCCCGCTCAATGGTGAAGGCTTCGAGGTAATCAGTACGCTGACGACCTTCCACCTCGACATAGTCCCCAACGCTGAAGGCGTTGATGTCATCAACCCGATTACGCAGGTCGTTATCACTGTCATCATCGTCGATCAGGGTATTTGCGGTGAGTTGAACGCGAACGCCACTGACCACCAGCAATTCACTGTCCAGATCGATCTCCTGGATGATGCCGTCCAGTTCCGCATCGCCTTCCTGGCCTTCCACTTCTTCCGCCAGCAGGGTGTTGTTGCGGAAATCACCCTCGACTTTCACGAACACGCCATCCTGGAGGCTGCCCTCGCTGATGTCGTCAAACTCGGTCTCAGCGTTTAGCTGCACCAGAACGCCATTAATCCGGAAGGTGCGGGCAGACGCATCGAAATCGTAGATATCACCGGAAATTTCAACGTCGTCGTTATCGTCAAACAGGTCGTCCTCATCATCAATTTCTTCGGCGAGCAGGACATCGCCGTCTGCGTTGAGCTGACCTTCCACTTCAACCGCGAGCCCGTTCTCCAGTTGGTCCAGACTGAAATCGTCATCCGCGACCGCGCTGGTGTAATCCACTGTAAAACCGTTGATGGTGAAGGTATGCAACTGCGCATCCAGGTTCTGGACCACGCCTTCAAGTTCAGCCTCATTCACATCGTCAAAATCCGAGCCCAGCAGACGAGCACCCACGAAGCTGGCCCGGAAGCTGCCGTCATCCAGCCGCCAGCCGCTTACCCGAACCCGATAGTTGGCAGGCGCCGCCGCAAGCTCAACCGGTGTGGCTCCGCGGAATACCGTCTGGTTGTTAAGCACAACCACCTGCCCCAGCAACTCCAGCTGTCCGGTGCTGGCAGTGGCATCCCAGGTTGCCGCAACCAGCGGCCCCCTCAGGGTGTCGTCATAGAACACAGCGTCGGCCTGGCCCTGGCCCCGCTCGTCCCAGCCACCTTTGATTTTCAGCACCATGCCTTTTTCAAGCTGGCCCTCACGCTCAATGCCGTCGTCACTGCTAACGCTGCCATCGGTCGCAAACCGGGTTCCGTTGACATACACGCTACCAAAACCGGTCACCGCACCAACGCTGGTGCCCTCGGCATTGCCACTCGCACCCACTGAACCGGAGGAGCCGGAGCCACCGCCACCACAGGCGGCCAGACCGCCGGCCAAGGTACCAACCAGAACCAACTTGATCGCTTTTGAAAGTCCGTTGCGCTTCATCTTCCTTCTCCCGACTGATTTGACAGAATCCGGCGCATTTTTCAGCGCCACAATAATTGGGATATTTTTCCCAAACAATTAAATGGGAAAATAATCCCAAATTTTCAATTTGTCCAGTCAGGAAAGATGAAAATTTCGTGAATCGTTTCTGGAAACGTGTCCGGGTCTGCTAGACCCGGAACTGGGATGCCTTTGTTTGCAGGGCCGACAGGGTGCTTGCTATTTCACCGCTGGCCTCGTCCGATTGCGTTATGGAATCAACGGTTTCCCGGGAGGAATCGGCGATTTCACGCACGCTGACACTGACTTCGCTGGCGTGCCCACTCTGATCTTCCGCCACCCCGGAGATCTCAAGGGCCCGCTGCTGAAGGCTGGCCAGCAGTTGGTTAATGCGGTCGAAGTGCTCATCGGCCCGGTGGAACTCGGTTGAGGATTCCGCGACCTGACCGGACACATCGTTAATGGTGCTGACGGCCTGACGACTGCCCTGCTGCAACCTTTCGATAATGGCCTGAATCTCGGTGGTCGACTCCTGGGTTCGGCTGGCCAGAGTGCGTACTTCATCAGCCACCACCGCAAACCCTCGACCGGACTCGCCAGCCCGCGCCGCTTCGATGGCGGCGTTCAGTGCCAGCAGGTTGGTCTGCTCCGCGATAGCTCCGATCACGGACAATACCGAGCCAATCTCTTTGCTCTGGGTATCCAACTGATTGACCGCCGCGACCGCCTGCTCAACGTTCCGCACGACGCTGTCGAGACGATCACGCACTTCTCGGGAGATCTCCGCCGTGGCCGCACTTTCGGCGCTGACATTCCGGACTTCGCCGGCGATATCCTGCACATCACCGGCGACTTCGGAAATGCTGCGCGACATCATCTCCATGGTGCCGGAAACCTGGGCGACACCCTGCTCCTGACGATTCACCGCGGCCACGGCGCGGCGACTGATATCCCGCTGGGCCTGCGCCTGGCCGGCGGCGGACTCTGCCGACGCCTTGACGTCTGAGACCAGTTCCTGGATCCGAGCAATAAACCGGTTTACTCCGTGCCCCATTTCGGTCAGTTCGTCATTGCCTTTAAGGGAGACTCTCCGGGTGAGATCGGCTTCGCCATCGGCAATCCCCCAGATCGCCTGGCTAAGGCGGTAAACCCTGGGCAATACGCCGCCGCCCAGCACCAGGGCCACAAGCACAACAAGGGTTACGACCGACACCACCGCCAGAAGCGACAGCTTGGTGGACAGACTCTCGGCTTCGTCATTCAACGCCTGCACGGTGTTATTCATGCTCGTGCGGGTTTCTGTGTCCATGGCTGCGAGCTGCTGTTGTAACCGCTGGTTCACCTGCTCCGTTTCGGTGCCAAGTGTCTCCCTGAGTGCATCAATACTGCCCGCAATGGTTGCTCCGAATTCCGCCTCTAGCTGAGTCAGGTCACGATTGATGCCCTCAAGCGACAACCCAAGTTTCAGCTCTCCAATAGCCGAACCCTGTGGCGCAATATCCGCGCTGATGATCACCACATCGGGATCCCGGCTGGCAGCATCCAGGACCCGATTTGCAGCACCACGACCTTCCCCCTGCTCCATAAGAGTGCGAACACGATCGTCCGTGCGATCCACATAGCGGGTCAGACGTTCACCGTACTGATCGTAGTAAATCGCAAACAGAACAGACTCTCTGGCATCGGCCAGTTCCACCAGATCGGTCAGGCGGGGGATGTCACGATCCCAGATCAGAGGCGCAGCGACGGCAGCCAGCACCTCGGCAAGCCCCTGGGCTTCCGCCATAACGGCTGTACGAACATTACCGGCCACACGCTCCTGCTGCTCGGTCTGCTGGCGGGTGAGTTCCGCGGAAAGTTCGTCGGTGGTTTTCTGGCGCATGCGCTCAAGCCGGCCCCGGACATCTTCCCGGGTTTCACCAAACGAGGCGCTGACATTATTGCTGCTGGCTTCCAGCGCGGTGCCTGCGGTTTCGACCAGCCGCTCAACCTGGTTCGATATCAACCATTGGCTGACAACGACCTGTATCAGGCCAGCAACCAGAAGCGCAATGAACACCGGCCGCAACAGACGGCTGGTCACGAGGTGTTTGAAAAAACGTATGGACATAGGGACTCCGCTAGTGTTCGCGCGCAAAGCATCCTGCACACCGACAGCCGGCTCCCTGCCGAGTTTCTGTCTTTATGTATAGCAAAAGGCGGGCCTATGTGGGCAGCAATCCAGGTTCTGGAGTGAACTACGCCGGCCCGACAGCGTATATGCTGAAACACTGAACAAGAGGAGAAGCCAGCCATGCTGGGATTTCTGAAGGGCGACCCGAAGAAAAAACTGCAGAAAGCCTATGAGGACAAGCTCGCCAAAGCGCTGCATGCACAGCGTAATGGCGATTTGCGTAGTCACGGCACGCTGATGGAGGAGGCGGAAAAGATTTACGCCGAAATACAGGCACTGGAAAAGTCCGGGCGCTGAAACAGGCGTTCAGCCCCCGGGACAATAATACGCCTACTCGCCCATCAGTTGACGAATGCGCTGGTTCAGACGGTCCACCTCCCGCCGCATGTCCTGAACTTCATCCAGCAGCTCCAGCGACATCGCCAGCCCCGGCAGGTTGAGTTTGAGATCCCGCTGCAGGCGCAGCGCTTTCTGCAGGCGACTCAGCGCGGCCACGTCGAATTGCCACTGGCGCATTTCCGGCACCTCGTCCAGTGGCGCGATGACTCCATAGTCCACCAGTTTGATCACAAACTCTGCATGACAGTCCCCGCGTTCGCAGATTTCCCGAAGCGAGAAGGTGCTGCCATCGGTGTCGGTGACTTCCACCATCAGAATCCGGTCTTTGCTCGTCATGTTCGCCTCCCTCACACGTGCAGCTTGCTGCGCGGATTAAAGCCTTTCTCCAGCTCAGCCAGCTTCTCGTAGAGTGCTTCGGCTTCCGCCGTGTGCTGTTCGGGCATGGCCACTTGCAGTACCACAATCTGGTCGCCCGGGTGTTTGCCCGGAAAGCCTTTGCCCTTGAGCCGGAGTTTGCGCCCGCTGGTGGCCCCCTTCGGCACCTTCACATTCACCTTTCCGGTCACCGTTGGCACTGTGACCGTTGCCCCCAGGGCGGCTTCCCACGGCGAAATCGGCACGGTAACCAGCACATCCCGGCCCTCAACACTGAAGTGAGGGTGGGGCGCCAGTTCCACTTCGATAAACAGATCGCCAGGCTCACCTCCACCAATTCCGGGTGCGCCCTGGCCCTTCAGCCGGATATGCTGCCCTTCCCGCATGCCCGCAGGGATTTTTACTTTCAGGGTTTTCTGGCGTGGTATCAGGCGGCCATGGTCATCCGGTTCATGAACCGTGAACGACACCTGTTTCTCGCAACCGTTAAAAGCTTCTTCAAGAAACAGGGCCAGCCGGGCATGCACATCCTCGCCCCGCATTCTCATGCTCTGGTGAAAACCGCCACCCCCGAAGCCTCCACGCCGGCCACCGCCGAAGATTTCCTCAAAAAAATCACTGAACTGGCGAGCGTCGGCCTCGGTGTATCCTCCACCGCCAAAGCCGGAGGCACTCTGCCAGCCCGGTGGCGGCTGGAATGAGCCATCGGCGCGGGCACCGTACTTGCGCAACTGGTCGTACTCGGCCCGTTTCTCGGGGTCTTTGAGCACTTCATACGCTTCGCCCACATCTTTAAAACGGTCGCTCGCGTCGGCCTCTTTGCTGACATCCGGGTGGTACTTCCGCGCCAGCTTACGGTAGGCCTTCTTGATCTCCTCGGGTGTGGCAGACTCACTCACACCGAGGACGGCGTAATAGTCTTTAAAATCCATGGCGCTCCTCGCATCTGACCAAAGAGGTTTCTCTGATTACCTATAGTTGACGCTGATGGAAAAAATACAAGCCGTGGCTGAGCGACATTTGAGGCAGGTCAAGCAGTGAGATGCGGTTCACAATGACCGCCAGATGGCCGGATCTGACAACCGCGAAGCCCCTTCTCCCATTCTGCAAACCGGCGCCTGTGGACGATATTGAATAGGCAGTACCCATAGACGGACCGTCTATCCCTTACACAAGGAGTTCAAACAATGACAACTAATGAACACCGTTCGTTCCTGCCCGGGTTCCTGGGCAAAACCTTCAAGCCAGCCATGGCGCTGGGCGCGGCCCTGCTGTTTACCGGCTGCAGTGAGCTCGGCTATCTGCTCAGCAACGACAAGGTCACCGACGCCGACAACGACCAGGTGGTTTTCGTTGGTGATTCCATCTTTGCCCTCTCCGGTGAAATCCAGAATCAGCTGGAGGCCAAAGCCGGCGAAACCTTCCGGCGCTACACGGTCTCCGGTGCAGAGCTGTCCGGAGAGCTGATTGCCCCGTCCATTCCCAATCAGTTCCGGGAAGCAGTTACCGATAACCCGGATATCAAAACCATTGTGGGTGATGCCGGCGGGAATGACATTCTGATTCCGGCGATTGCCTTCAACTCCAACAACTGCAAGACACCCTGGTGGCGCTTCGGGCGCCTGAGTCAGCAATGCCGGGATTTCATCGATGATATCTATGTGGAAGGCGTCGATTTCCTGAACGAGATGGCGGAAGCCGGCGTTCAGAACGGCATTCTGACCGGCTACTACTACACCAAGAACGGCCTGTTCCGGCTGGACGACATGAAAGAGGCAGTCGACTACGGTAATGCCACACTGGCCCGGGCCTGCGAGAACTCGGTACTGGACTGCACGTTTGTGGATCCGCGCTGGGTGATCAACGACCGGGACATCATCTTTGATGGTATCCACCCGGCGGATAGTGGATCGAAAAAGATCGCTGATCTGATCTGGCCGAAACTGCAACCGCTTCTCTGAAGCCCCAGCGTCCCGGCCGAGCATCGGCCGGGACCACATTCTGCAATACCACTGGCAGGACAGCTGCAATGAAACCACTCAATTCCGTATTGGCGCTCGGTGCCCTGGCCTTAGTGATTGCGGGCGGTTTTCATTACTGGCCCGAGTCATCAAAGCCGGCGGCTATGCAAGCACCCAATGGTTCCACCCCCTCGCGTGCGGCAGCGACGCCCACCACCGAGCCAACCCAAAGCGGCGACCAACGCGTTGTTGAACTGGCCGTTAAGTACCTGGAACTGTACGGCGACACCATCACCGAGCCGGCCACCCAGGCACGTCTGTATAACGAACGCCGAAACCTGTTGACGCGTTATCCGGATGCCGGTGACGAGCTTTTCCAGTCCGCCGTCACCACGGCCTTTCCGGAACTGGCCGACAGCATTTTCGCGTTAATGGCCAAGCTGGACCTGTATAACCGGTGGCTCGACAATCACGAGCTTCGTTTACAGGGGTTGCCGGACATGGAACGCTACGCCGAACTCTGGCAGCAACGCGAAGCGATTTTCGGCCCCCTGGCAAGCCAGATCTGGGCCGAGGAGCAGAACCCGGTGGAAGCCAAATCGGACCAGTTCCAGCAGACTCTGGCGCGGCTGGACCAGGCCAACCAGATGCCACTGACCGAACTGGCTCACCAGCTACAGACCACCGCAGACGAACTCTATGGTGCCGATCTGGCCCGGCAACTGGCGGGTTCCGGTGCGACCGGCCATGCCCTGTTCTCCATGGATAGCGTTCAACAACAACTCGCCAGCCTGCCTGCAGACAAACGCCAGCAAACCATCAACGCTCTGCGCCGCCAGATAGGCTACTCCGAAGAAACCGTTCGACAGTTGGCCGAGGAAGACCAGCGCCGGGAGGAAAAATGGCAGAAAGGCAGAGCTTACATGGCCGAAAGACGTGCCCTGGAGAACCGCCTGAACGGCGACCAACTGGAGGCCGCGTTAACGGATCTTCGCCAGGAACATTTCGGGTTTTCTGCTCCGACCATCGAACGGGAAGAGGAAGAGGGCTTTTTCCGGTTTGAGCGCGAACGCCGCTACGGGCTGAATTAGCAACTTTCCCTACGGTCATTATGTTTCATCGGTCTTAGCCAGTAGAATAGCGTCCTTTTCTACCAAACGGCCCGGTCAATCAGTAAACCAATGACCCAGCAAAACCGTGCCCCAATAGGGCCCCGAAATGCACTGCTAGATCAACTGTCCCGATCCGGGGCATTTGCTGCGCCTGAGCAACTTCCCTGCTTTGGTGAGCGACTGAGCCGGCTGTTCGGCTTGGGCGACACCATGACCCTGGATGCGGCCATAGGTTATCGGGCGAAACAGCCAGGCACGCCTCAGGGCGCCGTGGTAGACCGGTTAACCGATGAGCTGGCGACAATACGCAGGGCACTGGTTCAGCGTATTCGCGGGTTTGGCTCCGATCTGGAGTTTGACGGTGAACCCGAGCTTGAAGCCGCTCTCAATGCCTGGCTCGCACTCCAACGCAAAGTGGCGGCCAACAGCCGTCAGTTGAGGGACAAGGTTCGAAAATCGATGAAAGATCAGGGCCCGAAGCTGGCCCACCTGGCCGAATTGGACGCCGTGTTTGATCAAACGATGGCCGGGTATACCGCACAGTGTTTTTCCCATATTCCCAAGGTACTTGAACAACGATTCGAGCACCGATCGACCACCCCGGAGCAAAGCCCTACCCCGGCCACAACAGCCGACTGGTTCCACCGTTACTGCGAGGAAGCGCAGTCTTTGTTACTCGCTGAACTGGATGTTCGGCTGGAACCGGTTCTGGGTTTGCTGGAGGCTTGCCACAAAGAGGTTAACAACACCCCATGAGTAAACTGTTCTTTACCCTGGCGTTTGCCATCGGCCTGGCCGTGGTAGCCTGGATTGGTGCCGGATTTGTCGGTTCCGACCTGCTGGCGCTGGCGTTTACCGGGCTGATTGGCGCCGTTTACTGTCTCGGCTTTGGCGAACTGGTGAATTTCCGCCGACAAACCCGCGAACTGAGCGCACAGGTTCATCAGCTACCTGAAAGCCAGGAGCAGCTTAACCACTGGCTTGGCACACTGCCCGCCCCGATGCAGTTCCCGGTGCAACGGCGAATCGAGGGCCATGCCGCCGCATTACCCGGCCCGCAACTGACACCCTACCTGACCGGCCTGCTGGTGATGCTGGGCCTGCTGGGCACCTTTGCGGGCATGATTGTGACTCTTGGCGGCGCCGCCTCGGCCCTGGATAACAGTACCGAACTGAGCGCTATTCGCAGCGCACTGGCCGCACCGATTGCCGGTTTGAGTCTCGCCTTCGGCACCTCCATTGCCGGCGTGGCCGCCTCCGCCATGCTGGGGCTGGCCTCTACCCTGAGCCGCCGGGACCGGTTGCAGGCGTCCCGCGCCCTGGATAGTGCGCTGCGAGACAAGCTGCATCATCTTTCTACAGACCATCAACGCCATCAGGCGTTTCAGGCTCTGGAGAGCCAGGCCAAAGCCTTGCCCGAAATGGCCTCGGCCATGGAACGCATGACGACGCGCATGGAGCAACTTGGCCAGCAACTGGAACAGTCCCTGACCCGGAACCAGCAGGAATTCCACAGCACGGTCGGCCGCCACTACCAGACACTGGCCGATTCTGTGGCCCAATCCCTGAAATCGGCGCTGGATGACAGCGCAAAACAGGCTTCGCAACGGATTGAGCCCATTGTTATCCATGCCATGGAGCAGCTTCAGAAAGATGCTCACAGCCTTCAACAAAGCTGGGCTAATGATGCCCGCCAGCAGTTAGCGGAACTGACCGCCGCTTTCCAGAAAACCACTGCAGAAGCCGGCGAACGCTGGCAGCAGAATCTGATTGCACAACAGGCCCAGAACCAGGAGACGTTGGCGACCCTCTCAAAGCAGAACGAACAAAGTCAAAGCCAGTTGCAGGAACAACTCCACACCTGGCTTGGCGCCATCAACGACCAGCACCAAACCTGGCTCAAGGAACAACAGCAACAACTGGTACAGAGCTGTGAACGCCTGAACAATGCCGGAGATGAGGTGTCGCAACACTGGCAGGCCGGTCTGGCCCGCCAGCAGACTCAAAGTGACGACATGCTGGCAGCATTCAATGAGGCGCTGACTCAATACCAAAGCCATTTCCAGACCAGCAGCACCGGGTTGATTGAGCAGCAACAGGCCGGGCTGGCAGAACTGGTCAGCACCGTTGGCGCTCAGCTCGATCAACTCCGGGAACAGGAAAGCGAACGAGCCCGGGCTGCAAACGAGCGAATGGAACAACTGGAAGCCACAGCAGCACGCCACCTGAGTGAACTGGGCACTGCACTGGAAGCGCCCATGACCCGCCTGATTGAGACCGCCTCGGAAACACCGAAGGCCGCCGCCGAGGTGATCCGACAGCTGCAGTCGGAAATCGCCCGCAACAGCGAGCGGGAAAACGAGCTGCTGGAGGAACGCCAGCGACTGGTTCAGGAACTGGACACCCTGCTGGAGAACCAGCGCAGCACCGCTGACAGTCAGCGGGAGGCGGTGGATACCCTGATCACCGGCGCTGGCGAAACCCTGACCGGCATCAGCGAACGCTTCAACACCCTGATCCAGGAACAGAGCCAGCAACTGGGCAAACTGGGCGACGACATTACCGGCAGCAGCCAGGAAGTGGGCGCCCTGAGCGATGCGTTCATGCAGGCCATTGAGCTGTTCAGCCAGTCCAACCAGCAGGTCATCGCCGGCCTGGCGGATATCCAGGCAGCGCTGGACAAGGCCGGCAATCGGCACGATGAGCAACTGGCCTACTACGTCGCCCAGGCCCGCGAAGTGATTGATCTCAGCGTCAGTGCCCAGAAAGATGTGATTGATGCCGCTGCGGCACTGCGCCGGGCAGAATCCAGCGAGGCCGGGTGATGGAACAGCTGGAAGGCGGCGAACAACAATCGGCACCGGTCTGGGCCATTTTCTCGGACCTGATGGCTGCTTTGGTGGGTATTCTGGCGCTGATTCTGGTGTGGGTGATCGGCATTCAGCTGGAACTGAGCCAGTCCCTGGCCGAGGAGATCGAGAAACGGGAGGCGGAAGAACAGCGCCGGATGGCCCTGGAGCAAGCTCTTGAAGACCCTCTCACCAAAGGTCTGGTGACGTTCCGCGATGGCCGTATCGGTATCAGCGGTAACGTATTGTTCGAGCTGAATTCAGACCAGTTGCAGGCCGAAGGTGAAGAAGTACTGGAATCACTGATTCGCCCGTTACAGGCCTACCTGGAACAGCACGATGAACTGCTGATGGTGAGCGGATTTACCGACGACTTGCCGATGCATCCGGGCAACCGTTATCAGGATAACTGGGGCCTGTCGGCCCAGCGGGCCCTGACGGTTACCCGAACCCTCACAGAGCTGGGCTTGCCCAATGACCGGGTATTCGCTGCCGCCTTTGGTCCTCACCACCCGGCCGTACCCAATGTCGATGCCGAATCCCGGGCCCAGAACCGGCGGGTGGAAATCAGTACCGTGCCACGGGCGCCTTCGTCGGCTGAGGATACTGAAACCGGGGAAGGTGATTGACCATGAGCGAAGCCCCCGGCCCCTCCTTGCTGGAAAGCTTGAGGCAAAACGGCGCCCATCAGAATGACCCGGTTCGGTTCCGCTATCTGGAGTCTTTCGAGCAGAGACTGCGCGCAAAGGGGCTGCATAAGGGAACGACGCACTGGCGGAAGCTGGAACAGGCGATATCGGACTATCAGGCAGGGCTGGACAGTGCCGGGCAGCGCGATGAGCCCACACCCGATGTCGGCGGCAATTCGCCTCTTTCCGGGTTGCTGAACCAGCTGAATGAAACCCCAGAGGCATCGGTTGAAGCGCCACAGTCGGTTCTGGAACAACGGGTGTTCGGGCAGTCGCCACAAGACCCGCCAAAGGCCCATCCAGCCTCAGTACCCAATAACCCGCGCCCCCTGAAAGCCATGATCAGAGCCCAGGCGAACCAGGGCCATCACGTTATTGCCGAGCGAATTCGACACGCCATTGAAAGCACACCGAAAGAAGCGGGACCGATGAACGCGCATCGGTTGGTAAGCCGGGCTATTGCTGAGATGCAGACGTTGTCACCGGAGTATCTGGCACGATTTGCTCGCTACACCGATACGTTGTTGACGTTGGAGCGGCTGGCGAGAAAGGGCTAGAAACGCTTTTGTTCCAGCCCTGGCAATGACGGCCTCAACTCAGGGAGAGAGTTCTTCCAGGTAGGTTTCTCCATCCCCGTATAGCGAGGCAAATTCCTCCTCCGGAACAACGGTCACGGCAATCTCCGGTTCATGGTCACCACCGCCCAGCAACACGCCCCGCATCGGCGTTATATCGGAGAAGTCTCGCCCCCAGCCGAGGGTAATGTGCTCCAGGTCGGGCCTCAGCGCGTTGGTGGGGTCCAACTCCAGCCAACCGAAATCCGGCACGAACACCGCTACCCAGGCATGGGTGGCATCGGCACCGACCAGCCGCTCCTTTCCTTCGGGCGGGTGAGTCAGGATATAACCACTCATGTAACGGGCCGCCAGTCCCACCGAACGCAGGCAGGCGATCATAATATGGGAGAAATCCTGGCAGACCCCACGACGGGCCTTGAACGCCTGCTCCACAGGGGTGAAGGTTTCGGTCGCCGTCGCATCGAAGCGGAAGTCGCGATGGATCATCCGCATCAGGGCATCCGCTGCTTCCACCAGGGGGCGTCCGGGGAAAAATGCCTCGCGTGCATAAGCGGCGTACTGGGAATCGATGGGTACGTTGGTGGACACAAACCGGAACGCCGTGGCTTCGAGATGTTCCGGCGAAAACGTCCTGTCCGCCCGATACCGCAGGCTGTCACGCACGCTTTCCCAGGGTACTTTTGCCGCAGTTGCCGACGGCTTCGGTCGATCGCGCAGCTCCACCCAGAACTCGCTGATGATCTCCAGATAGTCGTGATCACCAGTGAAATGAATCTTGGTAATCCGGTTGCCAAAGCAGTCCAGGAAGGAACGACGTGCCGATGGATCCGGTGAGATCGCCAGGTGATGCTCAAGATTCCTCTGCCAGGGCAGCGCCCGCGGAGTCAGCCTGAGCAGGTGATGAGACTCACCCACCACCTGGTCGTAGTGGTAGAGGGTCTCATGACGCACATGGTAACGGACAAATGTCATGACAGGCGCCTTAATCCGCTTTCACCGGCCGGTCGGAATACCGGGTGTGAATAAAACACTGCCGTTGGATTTCATCCGATACACGATAGGCTTCTGACCGGATATCACACAAGAGCTCTGCCAGAGCTCCGCAGGCCTGATCCGGATGCTTGCGCTCAAACGGGTGCAGATCCAACCCTTGTAAACGACGCAGGGAGTCGTTCAGATCCGGGGAAAACAGCTGTCCGGTTTTCTGACCCATTTCGGGTAAATCCTTCTGCAACTGGCGCAACTGGAACATCACAGAATGGGGGTTGCTCGCGTCGATCACAATGGTGTGAAGCACCCCCAGAAGCTCTGGTGTCCGGCGATATCGGGTCCGGTAGGTCACTTCCGAGTTTGCCACTTCCAGCAGCCACTCCAGCATGGCGTTACGACTGAAACGGTCACTGAACAGCGGCACACAAATCAGGGTGCACAGATTGGCCAACCGCTCCAGGCGCCGCCCGATCACCAGAAAAACCCAACTGGCGTCCCGCGTAATGTCATCCATGGCAAATCCAGCCAGCGATATGCAATCCAGCAACACCAGATTCAACGCCCGGATTGATTGTTCTGGCGTCGCCGGCGCCGGACTGAGAGGTTTCCCGACCCGGTTGAGTGTGTGCCAGTTGTCTGTGGATAACCGATCCCGGACCTGGCTGGCATTGAACAGCAAGGCCTGGATGATCGACGCAATCGACCCCGGGGATTCCTGGTCACTTACTGCTCTCAGCAAAGCCTCGGGGAGGGGCTCGGGTACGGCATCTTTTTCCGGCTCAGGAAGGGTACCGAACTGCTCGGCCGCCTGCTGGAGCCCAAGCAGTGCCTCCTCACTGGCCTGATCATGCCCCGACAACCGGTTGAACGCCGCCCTCAGCAAGCGAGCCGTGCCTTCCGCCCGCTCAGAATGTCGGCCCATCCAGAACAGATTTTCGCCCACACGGGACGGCGTGTCCCGCTCGCCATCCAGCAGGTCGGAAACCTGCAACCGTTTCTTGATCAGCGATTTGGATGGCGCAGTGTAACGCGACTGTACCCAGGTATCCTTCGACAACCCGCCCCGCTGCATGGAGATGACCTCCACGCCCTCATCCATGGCGACACGGGTCAATCCACCGGGCATCACCCGCCAGCCGGAGGGCGTGGCCGCCGCGAACAGGCGCAGGCCAATAGACCGGGTTGCCAGCGGCTGGTTCTGATCACCCTTCCAGACCGGGGCCTGAGAAAGGTGAACCAACTCCTGCCCGACAAAAGCATGGGGGTGGGCACTCATCTTCTTGATGAGTGCGGTCCGTTCTGCCCCCTTCATCTGATAACCGAACACCGGCTCCATGCGCATACTCGCAAATGCCGGTTTGATGACCAGTTCATCTAGGTGCTCAATGACATAGTCCAACGCGGGTTTTTCACCACACCACCAAGAGGCCACGGATGGCATAGCCAGAGGTGAACCCAGCAGTTTTTTTGAAATCTCCGGCAGAAAACCGAACAGCGCCGCACTTTCAAGAACGCCGGAACCCAGGGCGTTTGCCATCAGCACTTTGCCGGCTCGCACAGCACCCAGCAAGCCGGGGATACCCAACACGGAATCGGCACGGAGTTCCAGCGGATCACAAAAGCCATCATCGAGCCGGCGATAGATGGCATGCACACGACGCAGGCCCTGAAGTGTTTTCAGGTAGACCGTGTCATCGCGCACGGTGAGATCCTGACCTTCCACCAGAGGTAAACCGAGGTAGCGGGCAAGAAATACATGTTCGAAATAGGTTTCGTTAAAACGGCCCGGTGTCAGAAGCACACACAACGCGGTCTCATTTCGCGCCGGAGACATGCTCGCAAGACTGTTCTGGAACCCCTGGAAGAATTCCGCCAGGTTGGTCACTGGCAGGTTGTGGAAGGGCGCGGGGAACGCCCGGGAGATGACCAACCGGTTTTGCAGGGCGTAACCCGCCCCCGAAGGGGCCTGGGTCCTGTCCGCCATCACCCACCAGCCGCCATCCGGCGCCCGCGCCAAGTCCACTGCATAAAGGTGAAGGAAGCGGCCACTCACCGGCTGTATGCCCTGGCAGGGCCATTGAAAACCAGCCTGACCGTAAACCAGGGCCGGCGGCATCAACCCCTCTTTGAGCAACGCCTGATCGCCATACAGATCGCCCAGAACGCTGTCCAGCAGTTCAGCTCGCTGGGCGACCGCTTTCGAAAGCCATTGCCACTCATCCGCGCCCAGAACCAGCGGCAGCAGATCGACCTCCCAGGGCCGGGTATCGCCACGGGGATCTTCGTAGACGTTGTAGGTTACCCCGTCTTCGGCAATCGCGCTGGAAACCGCCTGAGCCCTGAGATTGAGACCGGCGACCGACTCAAGGTTCAACTGTTGCAACAACGGCCGCCAATGGGGCTTTGGCCCGGAACCCAGGGAACCAAGCTCATCAAACCGATCCGGCACCGGATGGTACTGGCGGAGGATGTCCGTTACTGCGCGCTGCTTCGCCACCGTGAATTCGGGCTCCGTTAGTCAATGAGCTGGAAGCATAGCCGCTTTCCAGCCCCCTGAGCCAGTATCAAACGGTAAGTTCACACATGTTATTTGTGATACCGCAAATCCAGGGTGAACGGGAACTCCCGGTGCTCCGGCACCGGCCGCAGGGGTTGCTGGCCTGAGCTGTGTCCCATCCGGAAGAAACGCGCCATACGGCGGCCTTCAGCCTCGAACGAATTCACCGGCAGCGTCTCGAAATTCCGGCCACCGGGATGGGCCACGTGATACTCACACCCGCCCAGACTGCGTTCGTTCCAGGTGTCCACGATATCAAACACCAGCGGCCCATCCACCCCGATGGTCGGGTGCATGCACTGCGACGGCTGCCAGGCCCGGTAACGGACCCCGGCGACCGACTCGCCCACCATGCCGGTAGGCTGAAGTGGCAGAGGCACCTGATTACAGGTGATCTGGTAACGATCCGGCGCAGCACCGCGCACCCTCACCTGCAGACGCTCCAGGGAGGAATCCACATAACGGGCAGTGCCGCCGATTGCACCGTGCTCACCAGTGACGTGCCAGGGCTCCAGGGCCGAGCGCAGCTCAAGGGTGATGCCCTTGACCTTGTAGTCGCCGATCCGGGGGAACCGGAACTCGAAATGGGGCGCGAACCACTCGCTCTCGAGCGGGTAACCACGGGCCTTCATATCGTCGATCACATCTTCGAAATCCTGCCAGACATAGTGAGGCAGCAGGAACCGGTCGTGCAGTTCGGTGCCCCAGCGCACCAGCCCTGGCGGCTTGTAGGGTTGCTCCCAGAAGCGTGCCACCAGCGCGCGCAACAGCAGCTGCTGGGTCAGGCTCATGCGGGCATGGGGCGGCATCTCGAAGGCACGCAACTCGAGCAGACCATGACGCCCACCCGGGCCGTCCGGGGAATAGAGCTTGTCGATACAGAACTCGGCCCGGTGGGTGTTGCCGGTGACATCGGTGAGCAGGTCCCGGAGCAAGCGGTCCACCATCCAGGGCGCGATTTTCTTGCCCACCGGGCATAACCGCTCCATCTCCTTGAAGGCCAGCTCCATTTCGAACACGTGGTCATTGCGGGCCTCGTCAATCCTGGGGGCCTGGGAACTGGGGCCAATGAACAGGCCGGAGAACAGGTAGGACAGACTGGGATGGTTGTGCCAGTAGCTGATCAGGCTGCGCAACAGATCCGGGCGCCGCAGGAACGGAGAGTCCTCGGCCTTTTGCGAACCCAGCACAAAATGGTTGCCGCCACCGGTACCGGTATGACGGCCGTCCATCATGAACTTCTCAGACGTAAGCCGGCATTCGTAGGCGTCTGCATAGAGCGTCTCGGTCTGCTCGACCAGCTCATCCCAGGTCTTGACCGGCTGCACATTCACTTCGATCACTCCCGGATCCGGGGTAATCCGGAAATGACTTAACCGTGGGTCGGAGGGTGGCTCATAGCCTTCCAGCAAGACCGGCTGCCTGAGCTCTGCGGCGGTTTTCTCGATGGCCGAGACCAGCGCAAGGTAAGGCTCCAGCTCCCCCAGCGGCGGCATAAAGACGCGAAGGATGCCCTCCCTGGGCTCAACACACAGGGCCGTGCGGACAATCTCGGGTGCCGACTTGCCTTTGGCCGGCGGCTTCAGCTCCGAAGACGGCCGGCCAGCCTGGCTGTGGCTGTTCCATTGACGGATCTGTTCGCTGACAGGCAAGGGCCCGCGAGGGGCAAACGGGTCCTGTTCGTGGATCCAGGGGTAATCCGCTTCTTCCACCCAGGGCTGACTGTCCAGGGGCAGCCGGTGGCCCATGGGGGAGCCGCCCGGTATCAGGTAGCAACGCTCGCTGCGCAGGAACCAGGGTCCGGTCTCCCAGGCCTTCTCCTTTTCGGAAACACGCAGTGGCAGCACGTAGCCGACGGGCTCATCCAGACCCCGGCTGAAAATCTGCTGAAGCTGCTTCCGCTCAAGGGCATTGTCGAGTTTGGCATCAAAGGGATCGAGGTTGACCGGCAGCCGTCGTTCCCGCCACAGGTAATAAAAGGCATCCTCGAACCCAGGGAACAGGTGTTTTTCATCGACACCCAGTTCCTTCGCCAGGGCCGCTAAAAACCGGTGAGCATCTTCCGGGCTTGCCTTGCCTTCAGTACGCTCGTCCGCCAGCCACCGTTCATCCTGCCAGATTGGCTCACCATCCTTGCGCCAGAAGCAGTTCAGTGACCACCGCGGCAGCGGCTCGCCCGGGTACCACTTGCCCTGGCCAAAGTGCACCAGCCCACCGGCTCCATACCGGTCCCGCATCCGATGGTAGAGCTCGATGGCCTTTTTCCGCTTGGTGGGGCCCATCGCCTCGGTGTTCCACTCCGGCTCATCACGGTCGTGATTGGCCACGAAGGTGGGTTCACCGCCCTGGGTCAAGCGCACATCCAGCTCGGTCAGGCGTTCGTCCACCTCATGCCCCAGATCCACAATGCGTTGCCACTGCTCCTCGGTGTAGGGTTTAGTCACCCGCGGCGCTTCCCAGATGCGCTGGACGCTCATCTGATGCTCAAATTCGACCTCGCAGTCTTCCACCATGCCGGAAATGGGCGCCGCCGAGGACGGATCCGGGCTGCAGGCCAGCGGAATATGCCCTTCACCGGCAAACAGGCCAGACGTCGGATCCAGTCCCACCCAACCGGCGCCGGGCAGGAAGACCTCGCACCAGGCGTGCAGGTCAGTGAAGTCTTCCTCCGCGCCCGAGGGACCATCCAGGGCTTTCAGGTCTGCCTTGAGCTGAATCAGGTAGCCAGAGACGAACCGCGCCGCCAGGCCCAGGTGCCGGAGAGTCTGGACCAGCAACCAGGTGGAATCCCGACAGGATCCGGACCCTTTTTTCAGGGTCTCTTCCGGCGTCTGTACGCCCGGCTCCATCCGGATCAGATAATCGATCCGGTTGGCAAGCCGCTGGTTTACGCCCACCAGGAAATCGACGCTGGGCGTTTCCTTGCGGTCTATGGTGGCCATCCACTTCCGGAATTCCGGTGTTTCCGGCAGTTTCTGCAAGTAAGGCGCCAGCTCCGCCGTCTGCCATTCCTCATAGTCGAAGGGAATGGTCTCCGCCCGGGGTTCCAGAAAGAAATCGAACGGGTTGATCACGGCCATCTCGGCAACCAGGTCCACCGTGATTTTCAGCTCGTCGGTCTTTTCCGGAAACACCAGCCGGGCCAGATAGTTGGCCTGCGGGTCCTGTTGCCAGTTCAGGAAGTGACCTTCGGGCTCAACCTTCAGCGAGTAACTGAGAATCCGGGTGCGCGCATGTGGACAGGGTCGCAAACGAACAATCTGAGGGCCCAGGGTAATCGGGCGCTCGTAGCGATAATGGGTGGTATGACTCAGGGCAACGTGAATCGACATGGAACCTATCTCGCAGGCGAATAGTGTTGGGAGTTTCAGGCTGTCTCGTAGACAGGAAACCAGGTCTCTGCAATGTCGTCGTGAAGTTCACCGATCTCCAGCTGCAGGTTCTCCAGGAACAGGATCACGTCCTCCTTGCGGATCAACGCATCCACGTCGCCTTCACGGGTGTGACGGACCGCCTGCAGCGCCGTGCGTAGCGGAATCTCGTTCCTGGGCAGGCGACCGAGGGCACCGGCCACTTCGCTGAGACTGTGTAGCACCGAGCGCGGGAAGGGTTCGTTCTGCAACAGGAAGCGAATCACCAGAGGCCCGCTGACCTTGCGCCGCACGTTGTGGCGGTACATCTGGAAGGCACTCTGGTAGCGCAGAACGCTCGTCCACAATAGCCCGCCGTAGGTTTCCGTGCCGTCCCAGCCATCGAGGAACTGCAGAGCTCCCACTTCAATCTGACGGGTGGCCATGTCGGCCCGCTCAAGGTTGCGACCCACCCGGATGAAGTCGTAGCCCTCGTCGTGACTCATACACCCGGCCAGCAAACCATTGAGCATCTGGCAGCGGCCGACGATCTCGTTCAGGAAATCGTATCGCGCGCGTTTCCCCACCCCCTGGTCGATGTACTCCTGGATGTAACGATATAGTTCATTGATGACTTCCCAGGCGTCGGTCGGTACTTGGTCCCGGGTGGTGCGAACATTCTCCCGGGCAGCATTGATGCAGGAGGCGATGGAGCTCGGGTTGTAACTGTCGGCCATCAGAAACTTCACACAGTTGCGCTCATCGGCCTTCTGGTGGTGCTGGTCAAACAGCGCACCCATGCCCGTCACCGCCACCAGCCCTTTCCAGGACAGCTGGGTCTCCCGGGGCATATCCAGTGCCAGGGAATTGAAAGCCATGATCATCCGGGCATTGTTCTCGGCCCGCTCAAGGTATCGGGCCATCCAGTACAGTCTTTCCGCTACACGTGACAGCACATCAATTCTCCTCGTCCACGATCCAGGTATCCTTGCTTCCACCGCCCTGGGAAGAATTCACCACCAGGGAGCCCTTGCGCATCGCCACCCGCGTGAGCCCGCCGGCGGTAACGTAGGTTCGCACGCCCTGCAGCACGAAGGGCCGCAGATCCAGGTGCCTCGGCGCCAAACCCTCGTCGCACAGCGTGGGAGCGACAGACAGACTCAACGTGGGCTGGGCGATGTAGTTGCGTGGGTTCTTCTTGATCAGACGGGCAAATTCGGTGCGCTGCTTCTTGGTGGAATGCGGCCCCACCAGCATGCCGTAACCACCGGACTCATTCGCCGGTTTGACCACCAGCTCGTCCAGGTGCTCGAGCACATACTCCTGGTCCTGCTTGTTCACACACATATAGGTGGGCACGTTCGGGATGATCGGCTCCTCATCGAGGTAATAGCGGATCATGTCCGGCACGAAGGCGTAGATCACCTTGTCATCGGCCACTCCGGCACCGGGCGCATTGGCCAGGCCAACCTTGCCATTGCGCCAGGCTCGCATCAGGCCCGGCACGCCCAGGGTAGAGTCTGCCCGAAAGACTTCCGGGTCCAGAAAGTCGTCATCAATGCGCCGGTAGATCACGTCCACGCGCTCCAGGCCTTCTACTGTGCGCATGTACACGCAATCGTCTTCACCAACGACGAGATCAGCCCCCTCCACCAGCTCGGCACCCATGCGTTGCGCCAGGAACGAGTGCTCGAAATAGGCCGAATTGAAAATCCCCGGAGTGAGTACCGCAATTCTTGGATGATCCTGGGGCCTTGGAGAAATCGACGCCAGCATGTCGAACAGCTGGTTGGTGTAGTCATCCACCGGCAGGATACTGTTGTTGTCGAACAGTTCCGGGAACACCCGCTTGGTCAGTTGGCGATTCTCCAGCATGTAGGAAACACCGGAAGGAACCCGCAGGTTGTCCTCAAGAACATATACCTTTCCGTCCTTGTCCCTCACCAGATCCGATCCGCAAATGTGGGCCCAGACCCCCAGTGGCGGCGTAAAACCACGGCACTGCTCGCGGAAGTTTTTGGAGTTGGCGAACACGTACTTGGGAATGACCTTGTCTTTGACGATATTCTGGTCGTTGTAGATATCGTTAATGAACATGTTGAGGGCCGTCAGGCGCTGGGCCAGCCCTTGTTCAATGTTTTCCCACTCCCGGAGCGAAATCACCCGGGGAATGATATCGAAAGGCCAGGCCCGGTCGATATTCTCGCCCTCGCTGTAGATGGTGAAACTGATCCCCATCTCCAGTATCGCCAGTTCGGCAGCCTGCTGGCGCGCCTGGATCTCCTCGGACCCGAGATTGCCCAGGTAGTCGGTAATCGCCGTCGCGGCTCGTCTGGGCTTCCCTTTGGCAGCGATCAGCTCATCGTAGAAGTCGTTGGGATCGTAGTTTTTCCAGTCAATCGCTTTGTTCTTTTTCATTCGGGATCCTTTCATTAACGTCCGTGAGCGATCTGGTGCACCAGACGGAGCTTCTCCACCACCGCAGGCGCCAGCACAAAGGGGTAGGCGTCGTCGTGCCCCATGCTTCGGTTCAGGCTGTTGAGCGCAAGCGTCAAAGGCAACCAATGCCTGATCAGCGCATCGAAATCACCGGTCTGGCAGGGGTCGAAGGCAGGGCCTGTTTCGCCGCTTGTTTCCTCGGGCTGCAAGGTATTCACACGCAGACCGAGCTGCCAGGCGGTTTCCAATGTATCCACCATATGCAGATAATGTGCCCAGGTCTCTGCCCAGTCCTCCCAGGCATGGCTGCTGGCATAGGCGCTGATGTATCGGCTTTGCCAGTCAGAGGACGGGCCGTATTGGTAATGCTGGTCCAGCGCTTGCCTGTAGTCCCTGGTCTCATCACCAAAAAGGTCCCGGAATTTGCCAAGCCACGGGCTACTCCGGACAAGCAGATCCCAGTAATAGTGTCCGGACTCATGGCGAAAATGCCCTAAAACAGTGCGATACGGCTCGGCCATCTGGTTGCGCATCCGCTCGCGTTCCACCGGGTCTGCTTCGGCAATGTTGATGGTAATGACGCCATTGGCATGGCCTGTCGTTACTTTTTCACGCTCGTCAAACATAGCCGGCTGATCGGCCAGAAAATCGAATGCCAGCCCAAGCTGATCTTCGTTCCGGGGTTCGCACGGGAGTCCCAGGCGCAATACGGAATACACAAGCCGCCGTTTCTCTTTTTCGAGACGACGCCAGAGGTCATTGTTCTTCTCGATGCTGAGATCCGGGATTGTGCGATTCAGGCGACAGGCAACACAGAAGGTATGCGGATCGGTTTTGGGGATCAGCCAGTTACAGGCTCGCTGATTCTGATAGTTGTCACACAACCGGTAGAGATCACCACGTGCGACCGTCGCCCAGGTGTTATCGCCTTCCGGCTCGATCGCCAGCAAATCCATGACATCCGGGGCAAAGCCCAGGTCAGCTCCGCAATGGGTACAGCGACTGTTTTCAAAATAAAGCAGGTTGGCACATCGACCGCAGTGGAACAGCTTCATTGGAAGGCATCCTTGGCCATTACCGGCAAGAGCATGCCTTCAAGTATTGGCCATCCAGGCCAAAACGCAAAAATCTGCCGTTAAGCAATACCAATCTTCGAAGCGACAACCCTTGGCGTCGGCATCCTGTTCTTTGTTGCAGCGATAAGTGCGGGGATCAACACGGGCGATGGGCTTTCAGCTCACCCATCAGAAAAAGCCCCCGGAGGTCGGGGGCTTCAAGACGGGTCTTACTTGACCTTCGGGTCCAGCTCGCCAGCCGCATAACGTTCGAACATCTGTTCGAGGTTCAGCGGCTTGATCTTGCTGGCCTGGCCGGCACAGCCGAAGGCTTCGTAGCGGGCGACACAGATATCGGTCATGGCAACCATGGTGGCCTTGAGGAATTTGCGCGGGTCAAATTCCGCCGGGTTCTGAGCCATGAAGCGACGAACAGCACCGGTAGAGGCCAGGCGCAGGTCGGTGTCGATGTTGACCTTGCGCACGCCGTGCTTGATACCTTCGACGATTTCTTCCACCGGTACACCGTAGGTTTCCGGGATCTCGCCACCGAATTCGTTGATCACTTTCAGCCACTCCTGAGGTACGGAGCTGGAGCCGTGCATGACCAGGTGGGTGTCCGGGATGCGGGCGTGGATGGCTTTGATCTGGTCGATGGCCAGGATGTCACCTGTAGGCGGACGGGTGAACTTGTAGGCGCCGTGGCTGGTGCCGATGGCGATAGCCAGAGCGTCGACCTGGGTTTTCTGCACGAAGTCAGCGGCTTCTTCCGGATCGGTCAGCATCTGGCTGTGATCCAGGGTGCCTTCGGCGCCAATGCCGTCTTCTTCACCGGCCTGGCCTGTTTCGAGGGAGCCCAGGCAGCCCAGCTCACCTTCTACGGAGACACCACAGGCGTGGGCCATTTCAACGGTACGACGGGTCACGTCGACGTTGTATTCGTAGCTGGTCGGCGTTTTGCCGTCTTCACCCAGGGAGCCGTCCATCATCACGGAGCTGAAGCCAAGCTGGATGGAGCGCTGGCATACGGCCGGGCTGGTGCCGTGGTCCTGGTGCATAACCACGGGGATGTGCGGCCATTCTTCGATGGCGGCCAGGATCAGGTGGCGCAGGAAAGGCGCACCGGCGTATTTGCGGGCACCGGCGGAGGCCTGGACAATGACCGGGGAGTCGGTTTTGTCGGCCGCTTCCATGATGGCGCGCATTTGTTCGAGATTGTTTACGTTAAAGGCTGGCACACCGTAACCATGCTCGGCGGCGTGGTCCAGAAGTTGCCGCAGCGAAATCAGGGCCATGGGTTGTCTCCTTCGTTGACGTTTTGAGGTTTGAATTCTGTTCGTTTTGGATTTTGGAGTGGCGTCTTAATTACCACGCTCTTCCAGTACGGCTACCGCCGGCAGGGTTTTACCTTCCACGAATTCGAGGAATGCGCCGCCGCCGGTGGAGATGTAGGAAATCTTGTCAGCTACGCCGTATTTGTCAACGGCAGCGACGGTGTCGCCGCCGCCGGCCAGGGAGAAGGCGTCGCTTTCGGCGATGGCCTGGGCGAGTGCCTTGGTGCCGTTGCCGAACTGGTCGAATTCGAACACGCCAACCGGGCCGTTCCACAGGATGGTTTTGGCGTTTTTCAGCAGTTCAGCGAACTGGCCGGCGGTTTCCGGGCCGACGTCGAGGATCATGTCGTCGTCGCTGACGTCGGAGATGTTTTTGGTCGTCGCCGTGGCGGTTTCAGCGAATTCGCTGGCGACCACCACGTCAACCGGCAGCGGGATTTCCACCCGGCTGGCGATGTCTTTGGCGGTGTCGACCAGGTCGTGTTCGCACAGGGACTTGCCTACCGGGTGGCCGGCTGCGGCCAGGAAGGTGTTGGCGATGCCGCCGCCGACGATGATCTGGTCACACACTTTTTCCAGTGCGTTGAGGACGTCCAGTTTGGTGGAGACTTTGGAGCCGCCAACGATGGCCACCACTGGCTTGGTCGGGTTGTCGAGGGCCTTGCCGAGGGCGTCGAGTTCGGCTGCCAGCAGCGGGCCGGCGCAGGCTTCGGGAGCGAACTTCGCCACACCGTGGGTGGAGGCCTGGGCGCGGTGGGCGGTGCCGAAGGCGTCCATCACGTAGACATCGCACAGGGCGGCGTATTGCTTGGCGAGGTCTTCGTTGTCTTTCTTTTCGCCCTTATTGAAGCGAACGTTTTCGAACAGTACGACTTCGCCGTCGGCCACTTCAACGCCGTCAAGGTAATCCTTGATCAGGCGGACTTCCTGGCCCAGCAGGGTGCTCAGGTGCTCGGCTACGGGCTTCATGGAGGAGGCTTCGTCGTACACGCCTTCTTCCGGGCGGCCCAGGTGGGACATCAGCATGACTTTGGCACCGGCGTCTTTGGCGGCCTTGATGGTGGGCAGCGAGGCGCGGATGCGGGCGTCGCTGGATACTTTGCCGTCTTTGACCGGGACGTTCAGGTCTTCACGAATCAGAACCCGCTTGCCGGCGAGGTTCAGGTCAGTCATTTTCTTGATGGCCATAATCAGGTTCCGTAGTTATGGGTTCAAAGGTGCAAATTTTAAGCCTAAGGCTGGAGCCTGACTCCCTTCGGGATCAGCCCCACATTATTCTTCAGGTTTTGCTCAACCAGGTTCTGCTGACATCCAGCATGCGATTGGCAAAGCCCCACTCATTGTCAAACCAGCACAACACTTTCACCATGGTGCCGCCGGTGACTCGGGTCTGCCCGCCGTCGACCACGCCGGAATGGGAATCATGGTTGAAGTCAGAACTGGCCAGCAGTTCATCGGTATAGCCGAGGATACCCTTCAATGAGCCTGCGGATGCACTGCACAGCAACTGATTCACTGTGGCTATGTCGGTCGGCTCACCCACGTTAACCACCATGTCTATAGCAGAGACATTCAGCGTTGGCACGCGCATGGCAACCGAGCTGAAACGGCCTTCCATATGAGGCAACAAGCGCTCGATACCGCGGGCCAGGCCAGTGTCCACGGGCACAATATTGTGCAGGGCACTTCGGGTACGGCGCAGGTCCTGATGGTGGTAGGCATCGATGACCGGCTGGTCGTTCATGGCGGCGTGAATCGTGGTGGTGCTGCCCTGCTCTACGCCAAAGGCATCGTCCAGGACCTTGATGACCGGTACCAGGCAGTTGGTGGTGCAGGAGCCGGCAGCTACGATCACGTCCTGACCGTTCAGGTCCCCGTCGTTAATGCCGAAGACCACCGTGCGGTCAACATCCGGATCGCCCGGCTGGGAAAACAGCAGGCGCTGGGCACCGGCTTCAATATGCTTTTCCGCCGTGGCCCGGTCAGAATAGGCGCCGGAGCATTCCAGCACCAGATCCACATCCAGCAGTCGCCAGGGCAGTTCCTCGGGTTCAGGATGACGCAATACGCGGATGCGGTCGCCGTTCACAACCAGGTTATCGCCATCCACGGCCACCTCACCGTGAAACCGCCCGTGGGTGGAGTCGTATTTGGTGAGGTGGGCTATGGTGTCGATATCCGACAACTCGTTGATCGCGACCACCTGCAGATGGTCGCGATAGCCGTTTTCATAAAGGGCCCGCAACACGCACTGGCCGATGCGGCCGTACCCGTTGATGGCAATTCGAAACGGCGTTGCGTTGGTCATCAGGCGTCCAGCAGTTCGTCAGCCACTTCCAAGATGTTGTCGACAGTAAAGCCGAACTCCTTGAACAACTCACCGGCCGGCGCAGATTCACCAAAGGTGGTCATGCCAACGATGCGACCGTCCAGGCCCACGTACTTGTACCAGTAGTCCGCAATGCTCGCTTCAATGGCGATGCGGTTGGTGACTTCCAGCGGCAGCACCTGCTGCTTGTACTCGGCGCTCTGGGCATCGAATACGTCGGTAGACGGCATGGATACAACACGCACCGCTTTACCCTGCTCTCGCAGCTTGGCTGCAGCCTCCTGGGCCAGGCCCACTTCACCGCCAGTGGCGATCAGGATCAGCTCCGGCGTGCCTTCGCTGTCCGACAGGACATAACCACCCTTGGCCACATTCGCCAGCTGTTCGGCATCACGCTGCTGGTGCGGCAGTCCCTGACGGGAGAAGACCATGGCCGTCGGGCCATCCTTGCGCTCCAGGGCCGCTTTCCAGGCCACCGCAGACTCCACGGTGTCGGCCGGGCGCCAGGTGCTCATGTTCGGGGTGGTGCGCAGGCTGGCCAGCTGTTCGATAGGCTGGTGGGTCGGGCCATCTTCACCCAGACCGATGGAATCGTGGGTAAAGACAAAGATCGAGCGCTGCTTCATCAGTGCGGCCATGCGCACGGCATTACGGCAGTATTCCATGAAGATCAGGAAGGTGGCGCCGTAGGGCACGAAGCCGCCGTGCAAAGCGATACCGTTCATGATGGCCGCCATGCCGAATTCGCGCACACCGTAATAGATGTAGTTGCCGGAGGCGTCTTCCTTGGTCACGCCTTTACAGCCTGACCAGATAGTCAGGTTGGAACCGGCCAGGTCGGCAGAGCCACCCATCAGTTCCGGCAGTAGCGGGCCGTAGGCGTTCAGGGAATTCTGGGACGCCTTACGGGAGGCAACGGTCTCGCCCTTGTCCTGGCATTCCTGGATATAGGCCTGGGCTTTTTCGGCGAAGTCTGCCGGCAGGTCACCCGCCATGCGGCGTTTGAACTCGGCGGCCAGTTCCGGCTCGGCCTTCTCATAGGCCGCAAATTTCTCTTCCCAGGCACTCTGTGCAGCCTGGCCTTTTTCTTTGGCATCCCACGCGGCGTAGATCTCGGACGGCACCTCGAACGGGCCGTGCTGCCAGCCCAGGGCTTCGCGGGTCAGAGCGATTTCATCGTCACCCAGCGGGGCACCGTGACACTCTTCCTTGCCCTGCTTGTTGGGGGAACCGAAGCCGATAATGGTCTTGCAGCAAATAATGGTGGGCTGTGCGGTGTTGGCACGGGCAGCTTCAATGGCCGCACGGATGGCATCGGAATCGTGACCATCAACATTTGGGATAACCTGCCAGCCGTAGGACTCGAAACGCTTGGGCGTGTCGTCGGTGAACCAGCCCTCTACTTCTCCATCAATGGAGATGCCGTTGTCATCATAGAAGAACACCAGTTTACCCAGGCCCAGGGTGCCGGCCAGAGAGGCGACTTCGTGGGAGATACCTTCCATCAGGCAGCCGTCGCCCAGGAACGCATAGGTGTAGTGGTCAACAATGTCGTGGCCCGGACGGTTGAACTGAGCAGCCAGTGCCTTCTCTGCGAGCGCGAAGCCAACAGCATTGGCGATGCCCTGCCCCAGCGGGCCGGTGGTGGTCTCGATGCCCGGGGTATAACCGTATTCCGGATGGCCCGGTGTTTTGGAGTGCAACTGACGGAAGTTCTTCAGGTCATCAATGCTGACGTCGTACCCGCTCAGGTGCAGCAAGGAATACTGCAGCATGGAGCCATGGCCGTTAGACAGCACGAAGCGGTCGCGGTTGGCCCAGTGCGGGTTGGCCGGGTTGTGGCTAAGATAATCGTTCCACAGCACCTCGGCGATATCCGCCATACCCATGGGCGCACCCGGGTGGCCGGATTTGGCTTTCTGAACCGCATCCATGCTCAGCGCGCGAATGGCGTTGGCGAGATCTTTACGGGACGGCATTGACAATTCTCCAGTGTTTTTCAGGAAAAGACTTCAAGCTGCAAATACTGCTCAAAAAGAAGGCGCGTATTTTCGCCGATTAGGGTATGCCGGGGCAAATCCATATGTAGTGGTTTTCCGATGAAGCCGGCACAAAATCACCAAACCGACTGATTTCACAGAACTCATAAATCTATATCAAAAAATTTTGATATGGCTATTGATCGACCAACCGAACGCACCTACACTTGCCAACCATGACCTCACTCAATGCACATGCGAACGAATTGTCCTCTGTGGACGTACTGGCCCCGATCTTCAAGGCGAGCGGCGACCCCCTGCGCCTGGAAATCCTGCGGGTGCTGCGGCGGGACACCTTCGGTGTGCTGGAGCTGAGCCAGATGTTCGACATGCGCCAGTCCGGCATGAGCCATCACCTGAAAGTGATGCACAAGGCCGGCTTGCTGGAGCCCCAGCGGGAAGGCAATGCCATTTTCTATCGTCGACCGCTGAATCTGGACAGTGACAAACTGGCCGACCAGGCAATCCGCCAGATTTTCGAAACCGTCGACAGGGTTGCCCTGCCCCGGCACCTGAATGAAAAGATTGAAGCCATACGAGAGCAGCGGGCGGGACAGTCCCAGGCCTTTTTCTCCCGGCACTCCGAACAATTCCGGGAACAGCAGGAACTGATTGCAGCCTTTGACCTGTACGCCGAGCCTACCGCGGAACTGATTCGCAAGCGTGCGGCGAGGCAGTCATGGCGGAGCGTTCTGGAAATCGGACCGGGTGAAGGCGGGTTCCTGCCGGTACTGTCGGAGCTGTTCCAGCATGTGGTTGGCCTGGACAACAGCAAGGACATGCTGGCCAAGGCGACGCGCACCTGCATAGAGGAACACCTGAACAACGTCGACCTGATCGAAGGCGTGACCGACACCCTGCTGGCGCGGGGCGACGCCTTTGACCTGATCGTAGCCAACATGGTGCTGCACCATGTGCCCAGCCCGGCGGACATTTTTCTGGACGCCGCAGCCCTGATGAACAGTGGCGGTTGTCTGGTCGTCAGTGATCTGTGCAGTCACGACCAGGACTGGGCCAAAGAAAACTGCGGCGACCTGTGGCTGGGCTTCGAGCCGGAAGAGCTGACTTCCTGGGCGGCCGACGCCGGGCTGACCGCCGGCGAACAGCTGTTTATAGGCCTGCGCAACGGGTTCCAGGTACAGGTAAGAGAATTCTGGAAGAGTACAGAAGCGGCGTAACCAATCGCCGTCACAGGAATATCAAAAACTTTTGATATGGGTGTAGGTAGTTTTACGTATGCCCTAACAACAACCAAGGCAGCCGGTAGGTCAAACAGGACGGAGCCGGTACGAATTTGCAATCGCTCAAGAGGAGCACACCTATGTCTGACTACAACATCTTCACCTCCGAATCGGTCTCCGAAGGCCATCCGGACAAACTGGCCGACCAGATTTCCGATGCGGTACTGGACGCCATCCTGACCGACGATCCGCACGCGCGCGTGGCCTGCGAAACCATGGTCAAGACCGGCGTGGCCATCGTCGGCGGTGAAATCACCACCAGCGCCTGGGTCGATCTGGAAGACCTGGTACGCGGTGTGATCAAAGACATCGGCTACACCTCCTCTGAAGTAGGCTACGACGGCGACACCTGTGGTGTGATCAACATCATCGGCAAACAGTCCGTCGACATCGCCCAGGGCGTTGACCGCCAGAAGCCGGAAGACCAGGGCGCAGGCGACCAGGGCCTGATGTTCGGCTACGCCAGCAACGAAACCGACGTGCTGATGCCGGCGCCGATCACCTTCTCCCACCGTCTGGTTCAGCGCCAGGCCGAAGCCCGCAAGAGTGGCCTGCTGCCGTGGCTGCGTCCGGACGCCAAGAGCCAGGTCACCTGCCGCTACGAGAACGGCAAGGTTGTGGGTATCGATGCTGTGGTTCTGTCTACCCAGCACGACCCCGACGTCACCCAGGCCGACCTGAAAGAAGCGGTGATGGAGCTGATCGTCAAGCACACCCTGCCGGCTGAATTGCTGCACAAAGACACCCAGTTCCACATCAACCCGACCGGCAAGTTCGTAATCGGTGGCCCGGTGGGCGACTGTGGCCTGACTGGTCGCAAAATCATCGTAGACACCTACGGCGGCATGGCCCGTCACGGTGGTGGCGCCTTCTCCGGCAAAGACCCCTCGAAGGTTGACCGTTCTGCTGCCTACGCCGGCCGTTACGTCGCCAAGAACATCGTCGCCGCCGGCCTGGCCGAGAAGTGCGAGATTCAGGTGTCCTACGCCATCGGTGTAGCCCAGCCGACCTCCATTTCCCTGAACACCTTTGGCACCGGCAAGATCAGCGACGACAAGATCATCGATCTGGTACGCGCACACTTCGACCTGCGCCCGTACGCGATCACCAACATGCTCGACCTGCTGCACCCAATGTACCGGGCCACCGCAGCTTACGGCCACTTCGGCCGTGATCCGTACGAGATGACCGTCGGAGGCAAGACTTTCACCGCGTTCCCGTGGGAGAAGACTGACCGCGCGGCCGCGCTGAAAGACGCTGCAGGCATCTGAACAGACCATTCTGGATAAATGGGCGTATTCCACTCCAACGAATACGCCCAAACGAAACTGACAGGAGAACACCATGAGCACTCCGGCCGAAAAACTGAACGACTTCCAGGACTACAAAGTCCGCGACATCACCCTCGCCGACTGGGGCCGCAAGGAAATCAAGATCGCCGAAGGCGAAATGCCCGCCCTGATGAAACTGCGCGAGAAGTACAAAGCGGAGCAGCCGCTGAAAGGCGCCAACATCATGGGCTGCATCCACATGACCATCCAGACCGCCGTGCTGATCGAAACGCTGGTGGAGCTGGGCGCCAACGTGCGCTGGTCATCCTGCAACATCTTTTCCACCCAGGATCAGGCCGCTGCCGCCATCGCAGCGCAAGGGATCCCGGTGTTTGCATGGAAAGGTGAGACTGACGAAGAATACGAGTGGTGCCTGCACAAGACCGTCGGTGCGGACGTAGACGGCTGGGAGCCGAACATGATCCTGGACGACGGCGGCGACCTGACCGAGCTGCTGCACAAGGAATACCCGCAGGTGATCGCCAAGTGCCACGGCGTAACCGAGGAAACCACTACGGGCGTGCACCGCCTGCAGGAAATGCTGCGTGACGGCACCCTGAAGATCCCGGCGATTAACGTCAACGACTCGGTGACCAAATCCAAGAACGACAACAAGTACGGTTGTCGTCACAGCCTGAATGATGCCATCAAGCGTGCCACCGACCACCTGCTGTCTGGCAAGAAAGCGCTGGTCATCGGCTACGGCGACGTAGGTAAGGGTTCCGCCCTGTCCCTGCGTCAGGAAGGCATGATCGTCAAAGTCACCGAAGCAGATCCGATCTGTGCCATGCAGGCCTGCATGGACGGTTTTGAAGTTGTGTCCCCATATATTGACGGCGTGAACACAGGCACCGAGCAGGGCATCAACAAGGATCTGCTGGCCAACACCGACCTGCTGGTAACCACCACCGGTAACGTCAACGTGTGCGATGCCAACATGCTGAAAGCGCTGAAGAGCGGCGCCGTGGTATGCAACATCGGGCACTTCGATAACGAAATCGATACCGCCTACATGCGCAAGAACTGGGAGTGGGACGAGGTCAAGCCGCAGGTGCACGTGATCTACCGCGACAAGGCCAGCAACGACCACCTGATCCTGCTGTCGGAAGGCCGCCTGGTGAACCTGGGCAACGCCACCGGTCACCCGTCCCGTATCATGGACGGCTCCTTTGCCAACCAGGTGCTGGCGCAGATGTATCTGTTCGAGCGCAAGTTTGCCGACCTGCCGGAAGATTCCAAGGCCAAGGGCGTTTACGTACAGGTTCTGCCCAAGCAGCTGGACGAGGAAGTGGCCCGCGCCATGGTGGAAGGCTTTGGTGGCGTGATCACCAAGATGACTCCAGACCAGGCGAAATACATCGGTGTACCGGTCGAAGGCCCGTACAAGCCGGAAAGCTACAGGTACTAATCGGACACAAACATGGAATCCCAGAAGCAATTCAAACGCCGCTTCAGTTTCGAGTTTTTCCCGCCCAAGACCGATCAGGGCGAGGAGAAGCTGCAAGCGGTGCGTAACCAGCTGGCCGAGGTGAACCCGGATTTCTTCTCGGTCACCTTCGGGGCGGGCGGTTCCACCCGGGACCGCACCATCGAGACTGTGCTGAACCTGCACCAGCAGGGCATCTCCACGGCACCGCACCTCTCCTGCGTGGGCGGTACCCGGGAAGAAATCGGCGAGCTGCTGGATGTGTATAAAGAGAACGGCATCAACCGGATCGTTGCCCTGCGCGGCGATATGCCATCGGGTATGGGCGCTTCCGGTGAACTGCGCTACGCCAACGAACTGGTGGAATTTATCCGGCAGCACAGCGGCGATCACTTCAATCTGGAAGTGGCTGCTTACCCGGAGTTTCACCCTCAGGCCCGCAACGCCGAAGAAGACCTGAAGAACTTCGCACGGAAAGTACAGGCCGGTGCCAACAGCGCCATCACCCAGTACTTCTTTAATGCTGACAGCTACTTCTACTTCATCGACCGTCTGGAGCAGATGGGCGTCACCATTCCGGTGGTACCGGGCATCATGCCCATCGTCAACTTCTCCAGCCTGGTGCGGTTCTCGGACATGTGCGGCGCGGAGATCCCGCGCTGGATCCGCAAGCAGCTGGAAGCCTACGGTGACGACACGGACAGCATCCGCAAGTTCGGTGAGGAAGTGGTCACTGAAATGTGCCAAAAACTGCTCAAGGCCGGGGCTCCAGGGTTGCACTTCTATACTCTGAACCAGGCTGAACCCAGCCTTTCCATCTGGAAGAATCTGGGCATCAGCGACCGGGAGAAAATCGCGTTCTGACACGCCTTCCCGGCCGCTACAGAGAGGGGCTCCGGCCCCTCTTTCCTTTCATAACCGCCTGATTTCCTGCAAATCCTGTCTCCATAGTCTAAACTGTATCTGATGCATCCCCATCAACGCTCCCTGTGATGCACGGCCACAAAGAGTGCTTTCACAGACTGCCTTACCGGGCAGACGGGGCATAAAAAACAGAAAGGAGAAAGCATGAGCACGAAATGGCTGAAAACACTGGGTGCTGGTCTGGCACTGTCTGTAGCCGCAACCTCAGTCAGCGCAGAGACCCTGCGCGTGGTCACCGACCCAAGCTTCGTCCCGTTTGAAATGATGGACCAGGAAACCGGAGAAATGATCGGTTTCGATATGGAGATCATTGCCGAAGTCGCCGAACGTGCAGGCTTTGATTACGACCTCAACACCATGGACTTCAACGGCATTATCCCGGCCCTGCAAACCGGCAACGTGGATATTGCCATCGCCGGCATCACCATTACCGATGAACGCGAGGAAATCGTCGATTTCTCCGATCCTTACTACGATTCCGGTCTGCGTATCCTGGTGAGCCAGAACAACGGCGACGTTAATGAAATGTCGGACCTGGAAGGCATGAAAGTCGGCACCAAGATTGGCAGCACCAGCTATGACTTCCTGATGAAAAGCCTGGACGACAACGACGGTGTAACGCCGTACCCCGGCAGCTCGGACATGTACATGGCGCTGATGTCCGGTGCCGTTGATGCGGTTTTCTACGATGCCCCAAATGTTGGCTACTTCGCCAGCACCCGCGGCAAAGGCAAGGTCAAGACCGTAGGCCCCCTGTATGAAGGCCAGCAGTACGGTATTGCCCTGAAAAACGGCAGTAAATGGGTCGGCCCGGTTAACGAGGCCCTGGCAGAAATCAAGGAAGACGGCACCTACAAGACCATTTATGAAAAATGGTTCGGCCCCATGCCTGAAGACAAATAACCCGCCACTTGAACCGGCCGGGGCACACAATGCCCTGGCCGATTCCTCCCAACCCAACGGAGAAACACACTGTGGAATTCCAGTTTCAGTTTGACTGGCAGGCGGCCATCAATTCCATTCCCTACCTGGCCAAGGGTATTCCCTACACCCTGATGATTTCCTTCGGTGGCCTGGCCATCGGTTTTGTTCTGGGCATCGTGTTCGGCCTGCTCAGCATCAACAAGAATTGGTTCTTGCGCTGGCCCGCCACTGCCTACATCGAGATTTTCCGCGGCACCCCCATCCTGGTACAGGTGCTGTTTATCTTCTACGGCCTGCCCGACCTGGTTGGCGGCCCGATCGACCCGCTGACAGCCGGTATTGCCGCGATCGCCCTTAACTCCGGTGCCTATATCTCCGAAGTCGTCCGTGGCGGCGTGCAATCCATCGACAAAGGCCAGACCGAAGCCGGTCTGTCTCTGGGCCTGTCACGCTCCCAGACTTTCTGGAACATTGTCTGGCCCCAGGCCTTCCGACGCATGATTCCGCCTTTGGGCAACCAGGCCATCGTCAGCATCAAGGACACCTCACTGTTCTCGGTCATCGGCGTGGGCGAACTGGTACGCCAGGGCCAGGTGTACATTGCCAATACCTTCACCGCATTCGAGGTGTATTTTGTGGTGGCCATCATGTACCTGGCCATTACGCTGTCCCTGTCACTGATCCTGCGGCTGCTTGAGCGCCGCGGTGTCGCGTCTGCCTGAAGGAGCCCGAGCAATGACACAGATTGTAAAAATGAAGGGCATGAACAAATACTTCGGCAAACTGCATGTCCTCAAGGATATCGACCTGACCGTGGAACAGGGCGAAGTGGTGGTGATCATCGGCGCCAGTGGCTCCGGCAAGTCCACTCTGATTCGCTGCGTGAATGGCCTGGAAGAATACGAATCCGGTTCACTTGAGGTGGATAACCACCCTCTGGCCCCGAAAGGCGGCAATCAGAACAGCCTGGCGGAAATCCGCAAGGAAGTGGGCATGGTGTTCCAGCAGTTCAACCTGTTCCCGCACCTGACCGTGAAAAAGAACATCATGCTGGCGCCCATGAAGGTAAAAAGAACGGCCGAAGTGGTTGCCAACGCCACCGCCGAACGCCTGCTGGAACGTGTAGGCATCGGCAACCAGGCCGACAAATACCCCAGCCAGCTATCCGGCGGCCAGCAACAGCGGGTGGCTATCGCCCGGGCTCTGGCAATGGAACCCAGGCTGATGCTGTTCGACGAACCCACGTCAGCGCTGGACCCGGAAATGATCGGGGAAGTTCTGGATGTCATGCGGGAGCTGGCCAGAGAAGGTATGACCATGATGGTCGTCACCCATGAAATGGGCTTCGCCCGCGAGGTGGCCGACCGGGTGATCTACATTCACGAAGGCCAGATTGTCGAGGAAGGCAAACCCGACGAGGTGTTCGATAACCCTCAGAATGAGCGCACCCAGGCATTCCTGTCCCGGGTACTGGCTCACTGACCCTCGCGTTTAAAGCAACTGGCGGATGACATCATACTCACGTTCAATCTTGGCGTGGGAGTCATCCGCCAGAAACTTCGCAATCTTCCGGCCCAGAAACGGCACCTCGCACAGCACCGACAGGCTCACGTAGTTGATACAACGGTCGCCGTTGCCCAACAGCCGCATCGCGCCCTTGATCTTCGCCGGCACCCCGTCAATGCGCACCCGAAACTCGCAGTGCCACTCCTCATCGTCTTTGCGGAACCAGTGCTCTTCCTGCCGCACCCGGTTCCATTCCCGGTGGAAACCGGAAAGCACACCCGGCACCGGTGCCGAGGCGGTCATTTCCCGCTCGATCACCAGTTTGGCCGACATTTCGTCCTTTTTCAGCTCGGTCACCCTGAGATTGCGGGCGCCCAACTGCTCGTTTTTGTTGCGAATATGCGCCTCATCGAAGAAACGCTCGATCACCTGATCAAGCCCCCGCTCGTAGGGGTGCTCCAGATTGAGTTCCATGTTTACCTCCGAACCTGTCTTACCCCTATTGTTGCGGTCGCCCGGCGTGGCAACATTGGCCGGGCGGGCAAGCAATCCGGGCAAGCAAGCCAGACCGATTGGTTCACATTCTGGCGCTGTTAAGCGATGGCCCGGGCAAGTATCATGTGAGGATTTTAACAAACCGAACAAACGGCCCGGGAGCTGACAGGAGACTACAATGCGCAATGCCGATCTGGTCGCACGGGATCTCAAATCCGTGTGGCACCCGTGCACCCAGATGAAAGACCACGAAACACTGCCCCTGATCCCCATCAAACGGGGCGAAGGTGTCTGGCTGGAGGACTTTGAGGGCAACCGCTACATCGACGCCGTCAGCTCCTGGTGGGTTAACCTGTTCGGCCACGCCAATCCGCGCATCAATTCCGCCATTCAGGAACAGATCGGCCAGCTCGAACATGTCATTCTGGCCGGTTTCAGCCATGAGCCAGTGGTTAATCTGTCAGAACGGCTGATCGAGGTAACACCGGAAGGCCTGAACAAGTGTTTCTATGCCGACAATGGTTCCTCGGCCATCGAAGCTGCCCTTAAGATGAGTTATCACTACTGGAAAAACCACGGCAAACCGGGCAAGAAGAACTTCGTAAACCTCAGCAACAGCTACCATGGCGAAACTCTGGGCGCGTTGGCCCTGGGCGACGTGGCCCTGTACAAGGACACCTACCAGCCGCTGCTGATGGAAGTGCTGACCGCCCCCTCACCAGACGCGTATAACAAAGAGCCGGGCGAAACCGATGAAGACTACGCCCTGCGCCAGTTCGAGGCCATGGACAAACTGCTGGCCGAGAAACACGACGAAATCTGCGCTGTGGTGGTGGAGCCGTTGATCCAGTGCGCCGGTGGCATGCGCATGCACCACCCGGTTTACCACACCAAACTGCGGGAAGCCTGCGACCGTTACGGGGTGCACCTGATCGCGGATGAAATTGCCGTCGGCTTTGGCCGCACCGGTACGCTGTTCGCCTGTGAACAGTCTGGTATCACCCCCGATTTCATGTGCCTGTCCAAAGGCCTGACCGCCGGCTACCTGCCGTTGTCCGTGGTGCTCACCACCGACAACGTCTACAACGCCTTTTACGACGACTACGAAACCATGCGCGCCTTCCTGCACAGCCACAGCTACACCGGCAACCCCATCGGCTGCGCCGTCGCCCTGGCCACGCTCGACATCTTCCGGGATGAGAACGTCATCGAAAACAACCGCCAGCTGTCCCGCTGTATGGCCGAGTCCGTTGCCCATCTGGCCGACCACCCGAACGTGGGCGACATCCGCCAGCACGGCATGACCATGGCCATTGAAATGGTTAAAGACAAAGCCAGCAAAACCCCGTTCCCCTGGCAGGAGCGCCGTGGCATCAGAGTGTATAAGCATTCACTCACCCGCCAGGCCTTGCTGCGCCCCCTGGGTAACGTGCTGTACTTCATGCCGCCCTACGTGATCACCGAAGAACAGATTCGCCATCTGGCTCAGGTGGCCACCGAAGGCATCGAAATCGCGGTCAAGGACTGAGAACCGCCGCCATGAGAATCCCTCGCATCTTCACCGACAGCCCCCTGGCTGTCGGCAGCCAGTGCCAGCTGGACGACAACGCCGCCAACCATGTGGGCCGGGTCCTGCGCATGCAGGCAGGCCAGGCACTTCTGCTCTTCAACGGTGATGGTCATGACTATCACGCCACCATTACCGAAGCCGGAAAGAAACACGTGCTGGTGGCAGTCACGGAAGCCGCTGGAAACGAAACAGAATCGCCCCTCAGAGTAGTACTGGCACAGACCCTGTCCAAGGGCGACCGCATGGACTACGCCGTACAAAAAGCAGTGGAAATGGGCGTGAGCGAAATCGTGCCGCTGACCACCGAACGCTGCGACGTCAAACTCAAAGGCGACCGGGAAGACAAACGCCTTCGGCACTGGCAACAGGTTGCCATCAGCGCCGCCGAACAGTGCGGCCGGGCCCGGGTTCCTGAAATACAGCCGGTTATGACCGTGCAACAGTGGCTGGAACACGCCCGGGCCTGTGACTTGCGCCTGGTGCTACACCATCGCACCGAACGGTCCCTGAACACCCTCGAAAAGCCCTCCAGCATCGCCCTGATGATCGGCCCCGAAGGCGGCCTGACCGCCGAAGAAATCGCCCTGGCCGAAAGTCACGGCTTTCTGCCTGTTGCCCTGGGCCCCCGGGTACTGCGCACCGAAACCGCACCGGTTGCCGCCATCGCCCTGTGCCAGTGGCTCTGGGGAGATATCGGCGCCTGAGACAGCCGGGTGACTATTCATGGCGTCACGTCCTGGCATCCCAGTCATTGACAGACAAGGGGGCGATCAACATTATTCTTGTCTGACAAAAAAGCCTGAAGCTACCACCGGCACTTGAGCAGCTGGTTGCGGTAGGGCTTTCCAAAACCCTGCGGAGCCATGGATGGCGGAGCGGAGCGTACATGGACGTATTAACAGCGTGTTTTGGAAAGCCCTACCGCAACCGGCTGCAAATCACCGAGGCTTCGGTAAAACAAATAAACATGCGAGTCCAGGATGACAGACCTACTTACCAATCCGGAATTTTGGCAATACCTCAGCATCCCCGTGATCGCCGCCCTCATCGGCTGGAGCACCAACTGGCTCGCCATCAAAATGACCTTCTACCCTCTGGAGTTCATCGGCAAGCCACCGCTTCTGGGCTGGCAGGGCATTATTCCCTCCAAAGCCCGCAAAATGGCGGCCAAAAGCGTGGATGCCACCATTTCCAAAATCGGTACCGTTCAGGAGATCTTCGAACAGATCGACCCAAAAGTCCTGGCCGCCCACATCATCTACACCGTCGACCCCCGCATCGAGGAATATGTCGACGAACTCATGCTGCGGGAATACCCCACCTTCTGGGAAAACCTGCCCGCCTCGGCCCGCAAAATGGTCTACGACCGGGTACGCAAATCCACCCCACAACTGGTCGACAACCTGGTTGAAGACATCTCAGACAACATTGAAGACCTGCTCGACATCAAAGGCATGGTCATCGAACGCCTGGCCCGGGATAAAAAGCTGCTCAACCGGATATTTCTGGAGTGTGGCGACGTGGAGTTCCGCTTCATCATCAATTCCGGCCTCTACTTCGGCTTCCTGTTCGGCATTATCCAGATGGGAGTCTGGTACCTGTACCCGGCCATCTGGGTGTTGCCTCTGTTCGGGCTCCTTGTGGGCTGGGCCACCAACTGGATTGCGCTGAATGTAATCTTCCGGCCCCTGCATGAACACAAGGTCGGCCCTCTGCGAATCCAGGGCCTGTTCCTCAAGCGCCAGCCAGAAGTGGCAGAATCCTTCTGTCACATCGTGACCCACGAGATACTGACCGTGGGCAACATCATCAACGCCATCCTCGAAGGACCCAAAGGTGACCGCGCCCGCAACATGGTGAAAAAGCACATCAAACCGCTGGTGGATGAAACCGCAGGCATGGGCAAGGCCCTGACCCAGATGGCATTCGGCCCCACGGGTTTTGCCACCCTGAAAAATCAGGTGGGTGAAAAAGCCATCGCGATATCCCAGCGTTCCTTCAACAACCCCGTGTTCGAGCGAGACCGGGCCCGGGCGGTGGAATCCATCATGGTGGAGCGGATGAATGCCCTGTCCTCGGAAGAATTCCAGGATCTGCTGCGCCCGTGCTTCCAGGAAGACGAGATCAAACTGATCCTGGTGGGCGCCTTCCTGGGTCTGGTGGCCGGTGTGTGCCAACTGGTCTTTGTCTTTGGCGAGTCCTTTTTCTGATCGTTGTCAGGGCTGTGCAGGGTTGCATTACGCTACTATACTGGCCAGATAACCAGTCCATTCTTTATACACGCTATGCGGAGGCAAGGGATGCCCGGCTTTTTTTCCTGGATATCAGGCCTGTTCAACAGCACTCAATCCGTCCCACAGGCTGCCTCCGAAACCCGGCTTCTTAATCCTTCCAGCACCAGCCAGCCTGGCAATAGCAACGATGAAGGCGACATTGTTGGCCAACTGGAAGACCACCTGTTCACCTGGCTGCTTGATGTGGAACCCGCGCGACTTCGTGCCGGCACTGATAGTGGCGAAAAGGAACTGGCCGAGCTCGAGCGGCGCCTGCAAATGAACGAAATGGAAGAACTGCCCAGGAAGCCTGGCAGCTTACCCATGCTGATGCGAGCACTGTCCAATGAAGCCACCGAACGCAAAGAGCTTACCCGGATCATTCTGAGTGACCCGTCACTGACCGACCAGTTGCTGCAGGTGGCCAACAGCCCCTACTTCCGCCAGAGTGAACACGTCATAGAATCCGTTGACCAGGCGGTGTTCGTGCTGGGTGTGGACGGCATCCGGAACGTGATTGCTGCGGCGGTTATGCGGCCTATGATGGCGGCCCGAAACAGCCGCGAGGCACTTTTCGCCCAACGATCCTGGCGCTGGGGCCTGACCTGCGCCCGAGCGGCGGAATTGATTGCCAAGATTCACCGGGACGACACCAGCGCCCACTTCATGGTCGGCCTGCTACCAGCATTGGCGTACATCACCATTCGCCGGGAACTGGGGCGCATCTGCCGTACCAAAGGCTCCGGCAATGAACCGAAACCGGCCTTACTGAGACAGGCTCTGGCCCGTTATCAGTGGGCCACCAGCCAGTTACTGGCCAATGTCTGGAATCTGCCACCCAAATACCATGCCTGGCTGTTATCGGCGGAACGGCCGGCGCCGCGGCAGGCCCACTCCGCACTGACCGACGGCCTGCTTCTGGGCACCCGGGAAGTGCTGCGCCATGCCCGCCAGAGGAACCTGTCGGAAGAAAATCTGATTCGTATTGTGCACCTTTCCCCGGAGCAACTGGGTAGGGTACGTACGGCATTGCTCAGAATGCTCCAGGAAGGCAAAAGCTCACAGGTTCGGACCTGACTCCGGTGCTTTGACAATATCCGCACCGGGCGGTGTACCGGCATTCAGCAGGCTGGCAAAGCTGACATCATCGCTGGTGGGCGCAAGATCGATCAGTTCCCTCGGCATGGCCCCGGCAGGCAGGCGATCCACCACCCGGTCTTCGTCCTTGCGCACAGCCCGCAGCACACTGCTGACCGTAATCAGATCCAGTGTTCGCCCTGGAACCAGCTGATCGCCATCTCGCCCCGCCAGATTCAGCAATCCGGCGCGGATCAGCTTGTCGCTGATCTTGCGGGTGACTTCGCCGGGAATCCGCAACTGCTGCTCCAGAGACTCCTGCTGAGGCGCCGGTTCACCGCGGCTGAACGGCTTGGCCACCATCCACATCAGGGCAAGCCCTACCCGCTCCTGCAATTCCGGCGCCAGCTGGACATTCCGGCGCTTGGCTACGGCCCCCGGGTTTTGCAGATAGAAAGCCAGACTGGCGCCAAGCAGCAGGATCATCCAGTTCAGATAGGTCCAGATCAGCAGAATGATACCGACCGCAAAACCGGAGTAGATGGCCGCATACTTGGCCGAGCCGGCCACGAACGAGGCAAACAGCATGCCGCCAGCCTGCCAGGAAACGCCGGCCACCAGCCCGGCGATAAACGCGTAGCGCAGCTTCACCCGGGTGTTAGGGATAAAGATATAAACAAAGGTGAACGCGCCCACCACCAGGAAAAACGGTGTAAATCGACTGGCAAGGACAATCAGCGAACCAAACGGCTCGATGGCCATAAGATTCTGCGCGATTTCTGAAGAGAATATGGTGGCGGTTACCCCGATAGCCGAAACCATCAACAAAGGGCCGACCATGATGACGCTCAGATAGTTACTGAAACGCTGTGCCATGGAGCGCATTTCCGGCACCCGCCAGATCATGTTGAACGAGCGCTCGATTTTCTGAACCAGGGAAATGACGGTGTACACCAACAAGGCCAAACCCACCGAGCCCAACACACCGACTTTCATATTATCGACAAAGCCCAGGATTCGCTCAGCCACCTCCACACCCTGTGGGCCCATCGGCTGGAAGAACTGGTACAGGAATGGCTCCATGCGCTGGTGCACACCCAGCGCTTTCAGCACGGAAAAGCTCAGGGCGAGCAACGGCACAATGCTGAGCAACGTGGTGTAAACCAGGCTCATGGCGTGCAGTGTCAGCTGACCACTGATCACATCGCGGATCAGGGCATAAGCCGAGCGCCCGGATTTATACAGCCAGGTCCAGGGCCAGGTCTGCGGTGGGTTGGAATTGGACAGTATCCAGTCTTCAGCAGCCTGCAGCCGCTCTTTCATCTGGGTGGAAGCCACGTAACATCCTGCTTGTCAGTGTTTCTTCAAGCTTATCAGGCAGCTGTCAGTAAACAACCCGGAAACCGGGTATTTGTTGCACACCCGGACAAGTCCTCCTGACGGCGGGCTTCCTTCACCCGACTTCATGTAACCGACGCCAGATTACGCGCCGTAATCTCCACAATTCGCTGCCGCGCCTCCTGGCTCGCCCAGGCCGAGTGCGGGGTTAAAATCAGGTTGGGAACATTGTCTGCCAGCAGCGGGTTACCATTGCGGGGAGGTTCTTCGGTCAACACATCAAAGCCTGCACCGGCAATGTCGCCATTCCGCAAGGCGTCAGCCAAAGCCGATTCATCAACCAAGCCGCCCCTACTGGTGTTGATCAGCAGTGCCGAAGACTTCATCAAACCCAGTTCCCGGGCGCCAATCATGTTGCGGGTTTCTTCTGTCAGCAGGCAGTGCAGTGATAGCACATCAGCCTGCACCAACAGGTCATCCAGCGGAATTCGCGGGTAGCCATCCACCTCGCCAGGCTCTTGGCCGGGCCGGCAGCCGAGGACGATGTTCATGCCAAACGCCTTTGCCCGTTCCGCCACACCCTGGCCAAGATCGCCGTAGCCGACAATGCCCAGAGTTTTGCCTTCCAGCTCCATAATCGGGTAGTCCATCAGGCAGAACATATCGCTTTGGGCCCACTGTCCGTTGCGGGCACCCCGGTTGTAATCCAGCAGCCGGGTGGCCAGCGCCAGGATGAGGGCCATGGTGTGCTGGGCCACGGTGGAACGGCCATAATTGGTAACGTTCATTACCTTGATGTCGTGGGCCTTGGCCGCCTCCAGATCGATGTTATTAAGACCGGTTGCCACCACCGCGATGGTTTTCAGTTCCGGGCAGGCTTCAAAATGTTCACGGCCCAGCACAACCTTGTTCACCAGCACCGTATCAAAGCCCTGAATCCTTTGAATCACCTGCTCGGGGTTGGTGCGCGGGTGGCAGGTCAGTCCACCGGTCATGTTTTCAATGGGGCTCAGATCCACATCCTCGCCCAGCGTTGCGGCATCCAGAAAAACGGCTTTCATACTTTTCTCCTGACTCATCGACCCCACAGATTAAGGTAGACTGAGGAAAACGATCAATCTCCGGGAGGCTACCCATGGAACACGAATTCTGGCACGAACGCTGGGCAAAAGACCAAATCGGCTTCCACGAAGGCACGGTTAATCAGTACCTGCATGACCACTGGCCCGAACTGGCAGGCAACGGCACCGACGCCGTGTTCGTTCCCCTGTGCGGCAAAGCCCATGACATGTGGTGGCTGCACGATCGCGGGCATCCGATTATCGGTGTGGAGTTAAGCGAGGTTGCCTGCAAGGACTTTTTCGAGGAAGCGCAGGAGAAAGCCAGCGTTCACCCGGGCGAACCCTTTACCACCTTCCGCCATGACGATCTTCAAATCTGGTGTGGGGATTATTTCCAGCTGGTGCCGGACGACCTCAAACACATTCGGCTGGTGTACGACCGGGCTGCCCTGATCGCCCTGCCCCCGGAAATGCGCAAGAGCTATGTCAATCATCTCACCGCTATTATTCCGGACGACACCAGAATCCTGCTGATCACGCTGGATTACGACAGTTCGGAAATGCAGGGCCCTCCGTTCAACGTTACCGACGACGAAGTGTTCAGGCTCTACGGTGAGGATTATGAGATCAATCAGGTGCTGAAACGGGACATGGCCCGTGACAACCCGTTTGCCAAACGCCGGGGCCTGAGAAACGGCGCCACAGAGAGTGTTTTTACCCTCGTCAAGAAATAACCTTAGATCATGGGCGGTAAGTCCCTGGTGTCCCGTCTGGCTTACCGCCCGAAACATAATTTAATGAACCTAATTTGACTGCTCACTGTCCAACCCCCGAACTCTGAACTAAGCTCAGATTAAGCAGGCCGGAAACCTCCGGATAACGTATACCTGCTTAACACCATCCCATTCATTCCTTAACCAGACACACCGCCGGGACAGGCGGCGAAACAGCAACGGGGACATTGCGTGAATTTATAACAGGCAAGAGTAAGCGAGGGGCCATCTATGAGCATTCTGCAGCACTTCAAAGACCGGTATGAACAGACTCAGGAGGAGGAATACTCCCTTGAGGAATACCTGGAGATCTGCAAAAAGGACCCAACGGCATACGCCACCGCCGCGGAGCGGATGTTGATTGCCATCGGCGAACCAGAACTGATCGATACCTCCCGTGACCCCCGCCTGTCACGCATCTTCTCGAACAAAGTCATCAAGCGTTACCCCGAATTTGACGAGTTTTACGGCATGGAAGATGCCGTCGAAAACATCGTTTCGTTCTTCCGCCACGCAGCCCAGGGTCTGGAGGAGAAGAAGCAGATTCTCTACCTGCTCGGCCCCGTTGGCGGCGGTAAGTCTTCCCTGGCCGAGAAACTCAAGGCCTTGATGCAGAAGGTCCCCTTCTACGCCATCAAAGGCTCTCCGGTAAACGAAAGCCCGCTAGGCCTGTTCGACCCGGCCGAGGATGGCCCGATTCTGGAAGAGGAATACGGCATTCCCGGCCGCTACCTGAAAAACATCATGTCACCCTGGGCAGTCAAACGCCTGCATGAGTTTGGCGGCGACATCAGCCAGTTCCGGGTGGTTAAACGTTACCCCTCGGTGCTGGACCAGATCGGTGTATCCAAGACCGAGCCGGGCGACGACAACAACCAGGACATCTCGGCCCTGGTGGGCAAGGTCAACATCCGCATGCTGGAAGACTATTCCCAGGATGATCCGGATGCCTACAGCTTCAGCGGCGGCCTGTGCAAAGCCAACCAGGGGCTGATGGAGTTTGTGGAAATGTTCAAGGCACCGATCAAGGTGCTGCATCCGCTACTGACGGCCACCCAGGAAGGCAACTACAACACCACCGAGGGCATGGGCTCGGTGCCCTTCGACGGCGTGATCCTGGCCCACTCCAATGAATCCGAGTGGCAGACGTTCCGCAACAACAAGCACAACGAAGCCTTCCTGGACCGGGTGTACATCGTCAAGGTGCCCTACTGTGTGCGGGTCACTGAGGAGATTGAAATCTATCGCAAGCTGCTGAAGCACAGCTCACTGTCCGGAGCGCCCTGCGCACCCGACACTCTTGATATGCTGGCCCAGTTCTCGGTGCTGTCGCGGATCAAGGAGCCGGAAAATTCCAGCATCTTCTCCAAAATGAAGGTATACGACGGCCAGAGCATCAAGGACACCGACCCCAAGGCCAAGTCCATCCAGGAGTACCGGGATGCTGCCGGGGTGATGGAAGGCATGGACGGTCTGTCTACCCGCTTTGCCTTCAAGATCCTGTCAAAGGTATTCAATTTCGACACCACCGAGATTGCCGCCAACCCTGTGCACCTGCTCTATGTGCTGGAAAAGCAGATCGAACAGGAACAGTTCCAGCCGGAGTTGCAGGAAAAATACCTGCGCTTCATAAAGGAATACCTGGCGCCCCACTACGTCCAGTTTATTGGCAAGGAAATCCAGACGGCTTATCTGGAAAGCTACAGCGAGTACGGCCAGAACCTGTTCGACCGCTATGTCACCTATGCCGATTTCTGGATTCAGGATCAAGAGTTCCGGGACCCGGAAACCGGCGAGATTCTGGACCGTTCCTCCATCAACGATGAGCTGGAGAAAATCGAAAAACCGGCGGGCATATCCAACCCGAAGGACTTCCGCAACGAAGTGGTCAACTTTGTGCTGCGGGCCCGGGCCAACAACGGCGGCAAGAATCCGTCCTGGCTCAGCTACGAGAAGCTGCGCAGCGTGATCGAGAAGAAGATGTTCTCGAACACCGAAGACCTGTTGCCGGTGATTTCCTTCAATCCGAAGGCCAGCCAGGAAGACCAGAAGAAGCACAAGCAGTTTGTGGAACGCATGGTTGACCGTGGGTACACCGAGAAACAGGTTCGCTTGCTCGCCGAGTGGTACCTGCGCGTCCGGAAATCCCATTAACGGCCAGCGGGAGCAGTACCATGGGTATGACCCACATTGTTGACCGGCGCCTGAACGGCAAGAACAAGAGCGCAGTGAACCGGGAACGGTTCCTGCGCCGTTACCGCCACCACATCAAGAAGGCGGTGTCGGATGCCGTGCAGAAGCGCTCCATCACCGATATCGAACGGGGCGAGAAAGTAAGCATCCCCGCCCGGGATATTGACGAGCCCATATTCCACCACGGCCACGGTGGCCGGCGCGAGGTGGTGCACCCCGGCAATCAGGAATGGGTGGCCGGGGACACCATCCCCAAACCCGAGAGCGGCGGTGGCCAGGGCCAGGGGCAAGGCCAGGCCAGCCCGGACGGAGAAGGCATGGATGAGTTCGCCTTCCAGATTACCCAGGAAGAGTTTCTCGACTTCCTGTTCGACGATCTGGAGCTGCCCAATCTGGCCCGGAAAAAACTCAAGGACACCGAAGCCTTCAGTTATGTACGCTCGGGCTTCACCACCCAGGGCGTGCCCGCCAAGCTGGATGTAGTGCGTTCCCTTCGGGGCGCCCACGCCCGGCGTCTGGGCCTGGGCGGCGCGCGCAAGAAAAAGATCCGGGACCTGGAAAAACAGCTCGAGGCGCTGAAAAGCGCACCGAATGATCTCGATCCGGCCTTCAGCCATGAAGACCAGATCAAGGTGCTGGAAGAGGAAATCGCGCGGCTGAAAGCCAACGTCAAACGCATTCCTTTCATTGACGAGATCGACCTGCGCTACAGGCAACACCTGAAGCAGCCCAAACCCGCCACCAGTGCGGTGATGTTCTGCCTGATGGATGTATCCGGTTCCATGACCCAGATGCACAAGGACATCGCCAAACGCTTCTTTATCCTGCTGTATCTGTTCCTGAAGAAGAACTACAAGAAAATCGAAGTGGTGTTTATCCGCCACCACACCAGCGCCAAGGAAGTGGACGAAGAAGAGTTCTTCTACAGCCGGGAAACCGGGGGCACCATTGTCTCCAGTGCTCTGAAACTGATGCACCGGATTGTCGAAGCCCGATACTCGCCGGCGGAATGGAATATCTATGCCGCCCAGGCGTCCGACGGCGACAACTGGAACGATGACTCCCCCATCTGCGGCAAGCTGCTGTCTGAGCGGATTCTGCCGCTGGTGCAGTACTACTCCTACATCGAAATCACGCCCCAGGATCACCAGATGCTCTGGTACGAATACGAGAAAATCATGGAGCAGTTTCCCCAGAGCTTCGCCATGCAGCAGATTGCCGATCCTGGCGACATTTACCCGGTCTTCCGACAGTTGTTCGAGAGGAAAGCGGCATGAGCAGCCTGATTGATCGCCCGAACGCACCGGAGAGCGAACAACCCAAGGCAGGTAAGCCCATTTCCACCAGTTCGGAATGGACCTTCGAACTGATCCAGAAATACGATGAGGAAATTGCCAAATGCGCCGCCGAGTTTGGACTGGACACTTACCCGAACCAGATTGAAGTGATTACCGCCGAGCAGATGATGGATGCCTACAGCTCCGTCGGCATGCCAGTGGGCTATCATCACTGGTCCTTCGGCAAGCAGTTCCTGCAAACCTCCAAGGGCTATCAGCGGGGCCAGATGGGGCTGGCCTATGAGATTGTGATCAATTCCAATCCCTGTATCGCCTACCTGATGGAAGAGAACACCCTGCCCATGCAGGCCCTGGTGATTGCCCACGCCAGCTATGGCCACAACTCGTTCTTCAAGGGCAATTATCTGTTCCGCACCTGGACAGACGCCAGTGCCATCATCGATTACCTGGTGTTTGCCCGGCATTATGTGTCGGAGTGCGAGGAGCGACACGGCGTGGATGCCGTGGAAGAAATTCTCGACTCCTGCCACGCACTGATGAACTACGGCGTTGACCGCTACAAGCGCCCTGCCCCGATTTCAGCCGCCGAGGAGGCCCGCCGGCAGAAGGAGCGGGAAGAATACGAACAACGCCGCATCAACGATCTGTGGCGAACCATCCCCAAAGCAGAGGACGACGGGGACCCGATTCGCCGCAGGCCCCGATATCCGGAGGAGCCTCAGGAAAACCTGTTGTACTTCATCGAGAAAAACGCGCCTTTGCTGGAAACCTGGCAGCGGGAACTGGTGCGCATCGTGCGCAAGCTGGCCCAGTATTTCTATCCACAACGCCAGACCCAGGTAATGAACGAAGGCTGGGCCACGTTCTGGCACTACACGCTGTTGCACCGGTTGTACGACAAGGGGCTGGTGAACGATGGCTTCATGCTGGAATTTCTGCAAAGCCACTCCGCCGTGGTATACCAGCCACCCTTCAACAGCCCATGGTATTCCGGCCTGAACCCCTACACCCTGGGTTTCTCCATCTTCACCGATCTTCGACGCATCTGTGAAAACCCTACCAATGAGGACCGGGAATGGTTCCCGGACATCGCCGGTACAGACTGGCTGGAAACCCTGCATTTCGCCATGCACAACTTCAAGGACGAGAGCTTTATCCAGCAGTTCCTGTCACCGAAGGTGATGCGTGACCTGAAGCTGTTCGCCATCGAAAGCGACGATCGGGAAGACCACTACACCGTCACCGCCATTCACGATGAGCCCGGTTATCGCGCGCTGCGGGAAAAGCTGGCCCGCCAATACAACCTCAGTTACCGGGAGCCGAACATTCAGGTATGGAGTGTGGATATTCGCGGTGATCGTTCGCTAACCCTGCGCCACATCCCGGTAGACCGAGTGCCACTGGGCCAGGAAACCGACGAAGTGCTGCGGCACGTACACCGGCTATGGGGCTTTGATGTGCATCTGGAGAGCGTGGATGAAGGCACCCTGGTTGAAGAGCATCACTGCCCGCCGCGGGCCTTGGACGATGAGTGAGATGGAAAGCGCACGCTGGCCTGTAACCCTCCGAGCGGGGATCGGGCCAGGGTCAGCGTGCCGCCATACAGTTCAGCCAGCTCTTTGACGATCGCCAGGCCCAGACCGGAACCGGACCGGTTTTCATCCAGCCGGGTGCCCCGTGTCAGAGCCTGCTCGATATCGGCGTCAGACAGGCCAGGACCGTCATCTTCCACCATCAGCGCCAGACCATCCGGCAAGCCTTCTACCCGAAACTTTACCTGACTTTCCGCCCAGTTGATGGCATTTTCCAGCAAATTGCCTGCAATTTCCTGAAGATCCTGCTGTTCAAACCGAACCGCGCCCGTATCGCCCAGGTCGCTTTCGAGGGTAACGCCACGGCGTTGCGCGAGAGTATTGAGTGCCGACAGCACCGGCGCCAGGGTTTCACCAAGATCCACACGCCCCAGGGCGGCCGGTCCGGCCGCTGAAGCCCTGGCCAGATGATGGCGCACGGCGTCATCGATGCGGCTCAGTTCGGTACGGAAAGCGGTTCTCTGCACCGACGGCAAACGATCACTCAGGGTGGTAAGCACAGATACCGGCGTTTTCAGGGCATGGGCCAGATTGCCCGCAGCCGAGCGCCCCCGCTCAATCAGTATCTGATCCCGCTCAAGCACCTGATTCATGGCCTCGGAGAGTCGCGCGAGTTCTTCGGGCAGATCACTGGTCAGTGAACGGGTCTGGCCGGACTCCATAGCCCGGAGATCCCGCTCCAGACGCCGAAGCGGTGCAAGGCCCCAGCGGATCTGCAACCCGATCATCACCAGTAACAGCGTACCGAGCGTGGTCAGCGAAACCACCAGCAATCGGTTGAAGCGCGCAACCTGGGCATCCAGCTCCGCCTGGTCGGCCGCGACAGACACCGATAACCAGCCTTCGAAAGCCGGTAACTGGACATCCCGCTCCACTATCCGAAGTGTCTGGCCACGCGGCCCCGGGACCTGGGCCCAGTCCGGACCCCGGCCACTGATCTGTGGCAGTCGCTGGTCCCACAATGACCGGGAGGTGATCACCCGCCCGCTGTTGTCGTTCACCTGCCAGTACCAGCCGGAATAAACCCGCTCGAAGCGCGGATCGCCCAGTTGCGGGCCCGGGGTCAGTTCACCGGTCTCGGGGTCAGGCTCAATGCCGGCAATGACCACATTCAGGAACGATAACAGGCGCTCATCAAAGGACTGGCTCAGCGTCTGGCGAAAGTTCCAGGCCAACACGGTACCGGCCAGTGGCAACACCACCAATACCAGTACCAGGGCAGACACCAGCATGCGCGACGCCACCGGCCAGCGGCGCAGGCGTGTCAGCATCGGGATGGTTCCCCGTGACCGTTCATGCGATAGCCCTGGCCACGGATGGTCTCGATAGCCTGGGCGCCGAGTTTGCGCCGCAACCGGCTGACCTGGACATCGATAACATTGGAATCCGGCTCCTGGTCGCCGTCATAGACATGTTCGGATAACTCGGTGCGGGACACGATTCTGGGCGCTGCGTGAATCAGATGCGATAACAGCCGGAACTCCTGAGCCGTGAGTGAAACCGGCATACCTGCTCGGGTCACCTGCCCGGCGTGGGTATCGAGGGCGATGTCGCCCACGGTAATCACCGGGTGGGCATGGCCATGGGCCCGGCGCACCAGGGCCCGCAGGCGGAACAGGATTTCCGCGGTTTCAAAGGGTTTGGTGACATAGTCATCGGCACCGGCAGAGAACCCGGCGGCTTTGTCGGACCAGCGCTCCCGGGCGGTCAGAATCAGCACCGGCAGATCAATGCCCCGTTCCCGCCAGCCGGCCAGCCACTGGCTGCCATTACCATCCGGCAGCCCCAGATCCAGCACCACCGCATCATAACGTTCGGTGCTCACCAGAAAGTCAGCCGTGCGGCCGTCATCGGCCACCTCCACCAGCAGCCCGGCATCCTGCAAGGCACTGGCCAGCCCTTGTGCCAGCGCAGCATCGTCCTCCACCAGAAGAATTTTCATCAGCGTTTCATGCCCTGAATGTTCCTGCCCTCTATCTCCAGAACCTCTCCGGTCCGGGCATTGATCTCAAACTCCACCACCTGCCCTTCCGGGCCCAACAGCTCGATCTCGTAGAGGATCTCACCATCATCTTTCTCGATGTCCACATCGATCACGTCTCCGCGCCAGTCACGGGCCAGGCTGTCGAGGATTTCGCTCAGGGGCTTGATACGGCCGGCTTTCACCTCGTGGTGCAGGCGCCGCCAATCATCGTCATCATCGGCACAGGCCACCTGGGCAAACGGCAACGCGCCCACCGCAAACAGGGTCAGCAACAATACCCGGAACACCCGGCGGGAAAACCGGTCGGCAGGTAACAACGATGAATTTAAACGAGGTCTGGTCATGGTGTTTATGGTGACAAAAGCCAGATGAACGAATCATGAATGAGCCTATCACGATGCTGAAAGCCCTGCCCCGTTAATCTGGACTCAAGCTGGTAGCCAACAGGGCAGAACCGGCAGCTTTCCAAACACAGATAAGCAAGGAGAACACCATGAAAAAGACTCTGACCATCGCACTGATCAGCGGCCTTGTCGCAGCTCCCGCAGCCTTCGCCAAAGGCAGCTTTGACGATGCCGAACGCATGCTGCAGGTTGGCAGCGACTACGGGATCAGCCATTTCCAGAGCATCGAGTTTGATGACGACCATGATGATGACATCGAGGTTGAAGGCTGGATGGGGCAAGACTGGTTTGTGGAACTGGACCTGAACGGCAACGGGGACATTGAACGGGAGCAGCGCCGCAAGCCCAAAGGCGAAGTGTACGGTCTGGACGCTGACGACGTGCGTACTTATATGAAGGCCGCACAGCAGCAAGGCATGCACATGCTGGAAGTATTCAAGGTTGACCGTAACGGCTATATTGAAGTGGAAGGCGAAGACGACAATGGCCGGGAACTGGAAATCGACTTCCGCTCGGGCAACCCGGAACCGGTAAAGGTTGAGAGGGACGACTGAGGTTGAGCAAACCAGACAGCTCTGAAAACACAACCAGCCAGGCAAGCACCCTTCCCCCGGTGCTAGCCGGGCCCCTCCTGCGCCATACGGCGCAGGATGCCCTTACTCTCTGGCTGATCACATCCCGGCCAACAGAACTTTTCCTGCGCCTCTCCCACGGCGACACGCACCTGATCAACCGGAACCTGGCCGAAAACGAGCTTAGCCAACTGCAGGTCGGCACCCGGGCCTGGCTCAACCTGATCAGTGTCACGCCGAAGAAACCACTGCCAACCGATGTCCGCCTTGAGTACGACCTGGGGCTCCAAACAGACCGTGATGCCGATACCCTGTGGATTCGGGACTGGGCGCCACACCTGTGCCCCGACGACCAGGCCCGCCCGGGATTTATGATCAAATCCCGGCTGGACAGAATTCTGCACGGCTCCTGCCGGCGCCCTCACCACCCTTCGGCAGACGGCCTGACTCGTGTTGACCGGGAAATACAAACGGCAACCACCCTTGAAGACACCCCGGCGCTGCTGTTATTGACCGGAGACCAGATCTACGCCGATGACGTTGCCGGCCCGATGCTGCATGCTATCCACTGCGTGATCCACCAACTGGGCCTGTTCCAGGAGCCGCTTGAGGGCGCCTCGTTGTCCCACAGCCGCGAGCTTACCTCCAAGGATCAGGCCTACTACCATCGCGACAAACTGTTGCCAGAGTCGGAATTCAACGAGGATCTGACCGAGCGTTTCTTTGGCGGCGTGCGCAAACCGGTGTTCACCACGGCCAATGCGGGTAACCACCTGATCTCCTTTGCCGAAGTGGTGGCCATGTACCTGCTGGTATGGTCACCAACGCCCTGGCAGTTTGTCACCGATGCGGAACCGGTCACTAACTCCGATGATGTAGAACGCTATCGCAAGGAGCGGAAAACCATTGAGCGTTTCCGGGAAACACTGCCAAGCGCCGCCCGGGCACTGGCCAACCTGCCGGTTTACATGATCTTCGATGATCACGACGTTACCGACGACTGGAACCTCTCGGCGCTTTGGGAAACCACCGCCTATGAACATCCGTTTTCACGGCGAATCATTGGCAATGCCCTGCTTGGCTACCTGCTGTGTCAGGGATGGGGAAACCAGCCTCAACACTTTGCTGGCCTGTTACAGGAGTGTCGCAGTCTGTTCCAGTCAACCGACAACCAGCATGAACTCGACAAGGCCAGACAGGATGCGCTTATTGATCAGCTGCTCCACTTCGGTCACTGGCATTACACGCTCGATACGCGCCCCAGACTGGTGGTGCTGGACACCCGGACACACCGCTGGCGCAGCGAGATGCGCCGCAGCCATCCCTCGGGCCTGATGGACTGGGAAGCCCTCACCGATTTCCAACAGACGATCATTGGCGAAGACGCTGTTGTGGTGGTGTCTCCCGCCCCCATCTTCGGGGTCAAGCTGATTGAGATCATCCAACGGATTTTCACCTGGTTCGGCAAGCCACTTCTGGTGGATGCAGAAAACTGGATGGCCCACCGGGGAGCCGCCAGTGTACTCCTGAACATTTTTGCGCATCCGAAAACGCCCAGGCACTTTGTCATCCTCTCAGGGGACGTGCACTACTCCTTCGCCTACGACGTCACCCTTCGCCACAAGCGAAACAGCCCCCGTATCTGGCAAATCACCAGCAGCGGTATCAAGAACGAGTTTCCGAACGGGCTGCTGGAGTGGCTGGATCGACTGAACCGCTGGCTGTTTGCGCCCTGGTCACCTCTGAACTGGTTCACCAAGCGTCGGCGCATGAAAATCTCGCCGCAGTTACCCGAAGGCCGGGAGGCGGGAGAGCGACTGTGGAACGCGTCCGGAATCGGCGACGTGCGGTTGGATGAGACCGGCTCACCCACTGCCATCCGGCAACTGAACGCCAATGGCGGCGGGACCTGCTTCCGGGGTGATCGTCATGACTCAGGTTCCTGAGGTCAAAAAACCCATTCCAACCCGGCATAAAATGTTGTTCCTGGCCCGGGTTCAAAATAGCCGCGTTCCGCCACTGGCCGGTTGGCATTGGCGTTAATCCGAACGTTGGCGTAGTAATCCTCATCCAGCAGATTGCGTATACCGGCGTACAGATTGAGCGCCTGTTCTCCGAACCGCAGAGTGTCGCCAACGCGGGCACCTAGCAGCCAGTAATCACTTACTTTGGTCTGGTTGCTGTTCTCGGCGTACACCTCGCCCACATACTGCCATTCAACCGCAGCAAAGCGGCCTGCCTGGCCCCGCCATTCCAGCTCCGACACCCATAGCGTTGAGGGCAGGCCCGGGATGTCATTGCCGTCTGCCTCATTGCCTTGCTCATCCGTGAAATCACGCAACTCATAGTCGGCCAGAGTCAGGGCGCTGGTCAGCCGCCAGGCATAGGACATGTCCCAGGCAAGCCCCAGTTCGAGTCCGTCGCGGCGGGTTTTGCCGGCATTTTCGTAGTAGGTTCGGCCATCAATCTCGTAGGGCAGAATTTCACCCTCTACCCGGACCGAGAACAAGGCCAGGTCATAACTGACACCGTCCCCGATACCCCCACGGATGCCCACTTCACGGTTGAGGGCCTGTTGGGGGTCAATATCGGGATTGAATCCGCCGGCACCGGATGGATTGGCAAACTCGGTAAAGGTGGGAGACTCAAAGGCCGTGCCAAGGGTAGCGTACACCTGATGCCGAGGCGCCATGCGATAACTAACGCCGGCCACACCGCTGTATTCCCGGAAAGTTCGGCTACCGGAGTTGTCGCCATCCTGTTGCCACTGATCGTCAATGGAGAGCCGCAACCTATCCCAGCGCCCGCCCAGCGACAGGTTCAGGCGCTCGGTCACGGCCAGATCGCCCTGGGTGAACACGGCGGCGTTGGTGGCGTTCTGGGTCTCCTGCTGGGTCTGCGCTTCGATGACACCGGCTTCGGCCCGGTAGCGCCGCCGGTCATCTGACTGCCGATGCACGTCCACGCCGGTCACCCAGGTGAGTGGCAGCCCCGCCAGCGTCGACACCTGCTGGTACTGGGAACTTACCCCATAGAACTGGCGATCAAAGGCAACGCGATTGCTGCCCGGGAATGGCAATTGCTGGGCGAAATCCCGCCGGCTGAAGAAGGTGTTGACCAGGAGCTCGCCGGGCAAAGCCGCAGCGTCACGGTACTGCAGCCCGAAGGTCTGCTGATCCACGAACTGTTGGCTGTCGAACCGTTCGGCATTGGTCGTGGCCTGCTCCGGGTCCTGTTCCGCCTGGGTTTCCGACAACCCGCCCGGGTCTTCGGCCTTGGGATTATGCAGAGCATTGAACGTGGCGGTCAGCCTGCGCCCGGCCTCGATGTCGTGGGATAGCCGGGCATTGAACAGCCCCTTCTCCGCCTCACTCTGGTTACGGTGACCATTCACGTTCAGCCAGGACAGCGTGGCAATGGCACTGGTATCGCCACGAACTCCGTTGCCCTGAATAGTGGCCTTGCGATAATCGTGACTGCCACCATCCAGCCTGAGTCTCGCCCCTTCGGGCAACTCATCTCCCAGTGCGGTGGTGATATCGATAACCCCGCCGGCGGCATTACCGTATTGAACAGAGGATGGCCCTCGAATAACTTCAATGCGTTGGGCGGAATCCAGATCGATCGCATCTACCTGGGACTGGCCATCTGGAAGGGTGTAGGGAATGCCATCCACCTGAATGCGGATACCCCGGATACCAAAGGGCGAGCGGCCACCAAATCCACGGGTAGACAGGCGCAGGTTCTGGGCGAAGTTGTAACGGTTCTGGAAAAACAGCCCCGGTACAGTATTCAGGGATTCGTCCAGCTGCAGGCGTTGCTGACCCTGGCGGATATCCGGCGCCTGAACCACAGAAACCGCCGCAGGCGTTTCGTACAGGTCGCGAACCAGTCTGGAAGAGGTGACTTCCAGCACCAGGGTTTCCTCGGGTTCCGTTGTCTGCCCGAAGGCCAGGCTGCCGGTGGTGGTCAGCACCGGAGCCAGTACCAGAAGCAAAAAAGGTTTCTTCAATTAGCCTTCCTACGCAAGTTACACGGGCAACCACTCACCAGTTATACGCCCGAAGTGGATCATCATGCCCACGCCGGGAGGTATGAATAGTCTTGAAAAATGGATCAACAGAGCATTAATCAGACCTCTCCTCCCGCATGTGCCACGTTGCTTTTGGGAATCACCCGCCGGCCATACATTGCCAGCAGGAATCCAATGGGGAACATAAGCACACCGTAAACGGCAGCGGGAATCGACATGGTGCTGGACTCCAGCAACGTGAGGGTGACCATCAAACCAATGGTGCCGTTCTTCACACCGAGCTCCACTGCCACCGCCAGGGATTCCCGCTGGGTCAGTCCGGCCACCCTGCCCGCCAGCAGGCCCAGGGCGATACCGGCGACATTGAGGGCAATAGTGGAGGGGCCTGCCTGTTTGAGCAGATCCCACATCTGGTCCCGAACGCCATAGAGCAACGCCACAATCAGCACCGCCAGCACGATGCCACCAAAGATGCTGACCAGGCTCTCGGCCTTGCGCGCAAGCTCCGGCTTGCGGGTTCGCACCAGCATGCCAATGGCCACCGGCAGCAGAACAATAACCACCAGCATGGCAATGGTCTTGCCCACCGGCAGCGAGATGTTCTCTTCCGTGCCCATGAAATGCTGCAGCGCCATGTTGGTAAACAGTGGCAGGGTAAGAATGGTGATCAGGCTGGCGGAGACCGTCAGCACGATGGAAAGCGCAATATTACCCCGGGCCAGAAGCACAAACAGGTTAGATGTGGTACCCCCGGGGCAGGCCGCAATGATCACCAGCCCAACGGCAATGGCCGGCGACACGCCGAACAGCCAGGCCAGCCCGAACGCCACCACCGGCATCAGGAGAATCTGGGCGAAGGTGCCCACAATCATGCCCTTCGGATACACCGCCACCTGGCGGAAATCCCTCAGGGTAAGGGTCATACCGATACCGATCATGATAATGAACAACGCGATCGGCAAACCTGCCGAGATCAGCGGGCTGGATTCCACAAAGCCTCCGAATATTTTTGTTATCAGTTTCTATGGCCGTAGAAATTAGCACACGAACCTTGTCACCGGGAGCATGGGTTCGCGACATTATGTAACCGTTAAACCCTGCAAAAAGATGGGAGCCCAATCCCGGTTTTGATCGTGTGCACCTGCGGATATCAGTATACTTGCAGGAAACAACCAAAACACAAATGACTGGCGGAGAATGACAAGGAATGAAACGTCTCGGAACCCTGGATGCCTCCTGGCTGGCGGTTGAATCTGAAGACACCCCGATGCATGTGGGTACGCTTCAGATTTTCTCACTGCCTGAAGGCGCACCAGAAACCTTCCTGCGTGACATGGTCACTCGAATGAAAGAAGCCGGCGATGTGGCACCCCCCTGGGGATACAAACTGGCCTGGTCCGGTTTCCTCGGGCGTGTGATCGCCCCGGCCTGGAAAGTCGATAAGGATATCGATCTGGATTATCACGTCCGGCACTCAGCCCTGCCCCGCCCCGGCGGTGAGCGCGAACTGGGCATTCTGGTATCCCGGCTGCACTCTAACCCCCTGGATTTTTCCCGCCCTCTTTGGGAATGCCACGTTATTGAAGGCCTGGAGAATAACCGTTTTGCCCTTTACACCAAAATGCACCACTCGATGATTGACGGCATCAGTGGCGTGCGGCTGATGCAAAGGGTACTCACCACCGATCCGGAACGCTGCAATATGCCGCCGCCCTGGACGGTACGCCCGCACCAACGCCGTGGCGCAAAAACCGACAAAGAGGCCAGTGTCCCCGCCGCGGTTTCCCAGGCCATGGACGCCCTGAAACTGCAGGCAGACATGGCACCCAGGCTGTGGCAGGCCGGCAATCGCCTGGTGCATTCGGTTCGACACCCGGAAGACGGACTGACCGCCCCCTTCACCGGCCCGGTTTCCGTGCTCAACCACCGGGTTACGGCGCAGCGGCGATTCGCCACCCAGCACTATCAACTGGATCGGCTGAAGAACCTGGCTCATGCTTCCGGCGGCTCCCTGAACGATATCGTGCTTTACCTGTGTGGCACGGCGCTGCGACGCTTTCTGGCGGAGCAGAACAATCTGCCCGACACCCCACTGACGGCCGGTATACCGGTGAATATCCGGCCGGCAGACGACGAGGGTACGGGCACCCAGATCAGTTTCATGATTGCCTCGCTGGCCACCGACGAAGCTGATCCGTTGAACCGCCTGCAACAGATCAAAACCTCGACCCGACGGGCCAAGGAACACCTGCAGAAACTTCCCAAAAGCGCACTGACCCAGTACACCATGCTGCTGATGTCACCCTACATTCTGCAGTTGATGTCGGGTCTCGGGGGGCGGATGCGACCAGTCTTCAACGTGACTATTTCCAACGTGCCCGGCCCGGAAGACACGCTGTATTATGAAGGTGCCCGGCTTGAGGCCATGTATCCGGTATCGCTGATCGCTCACGGCGGCGCCCTGAATATCACCTGCCTGAGCTATGCCGGATCGCTGAATTTCGGTTTTACCGGCTGTCGGGATACGCTGCCAAGCATGCAGAAACTGGCGGTTTATACCGGTGAGGCTCTGGATGAGCTGGAATCGCTGATACTGCCGCCGAAGAAGCGCGCCCGAACCCGCAAGTAACCCAGGACGGGGTCAGTCGCTTTGCCAGTGACCAGCCCCGACAAAAATCATCTGCAGGAATCGGGTGGTGCGTTTTCGCACCTGGCCGATCTGATAATCGTCGTCTTCCGAAATGCTGAGCAGATCGGTCAGACTGAAGGCGACGGTGCGCACCACCAGATCGCAGGTCAACTCCAGATCGGCATCGCTCAGGTGTTCCATCAGCCGGAGCCGGCGCAAGTCATTGGCCAGCTCACTGGCGAAAAATCGCATTTCGCTGCGAATCCCTTCCTGAACGGCCCGGCTCTCGCCTGCCAGCCCCTGCGCCATAAACAGAAAAAAACTGCGGTTGGCCTGGGCATGGGTCACAAAGATACCCACCGATTCCTCAATCAGCTTGTCGGCCTGCAACACGTTGGCCCGGGCCTCCCTCATCATCCGCCTGAGGACCAGCCCTAGCTCGTCCACCAGCTGCAAACCCAGGTCGTCCATGCTGCGAAAGTGGCGATAGAACGACGTTGGCACCACGCCGGCCTGCCGGGTCACTTCCCGAATACCGAGGCTGGCAAAGTGTCGCCCCTTGCCCACCAGAGTGAGCGCTGCGTTCATCAGCTTCTCTCGAGTTTCGCCGGGCCTGCGTTTCGGTCTGTCTGCCATGGTCTTCCTATCACGATTGTTGCGGTAACAAGTGTACACATCTGACCGAAGAAAAGTCCGCAAAACTTGTCATTTCGAGCCAACGAAGCGCCCCTGATTGTTACGACAACCCTCACTGTGTACAGTCGTACACATAAGTGAACAAGTGTACACATCGTTACCAACGATCAGGTACAAACCTTGGAGAAAACCTATGTTGGCAAAAATGAACCAGACCCGCGCCATGCACTGGCTTGGCCGACAGCTACTGAACCGAAGCAACCCTGCCAGTTATTTTGATCCACTGGCGGAGGCCATCAATCCCATGTGGATACAAGCGTACACACCTGCACGGGTAGAGCGTATTCTGGTCGAGACTCACGACACCAAGACCTTTGTGCTCCGGCCTGCCAGCCGATGGAGTGGCTTTCGTGCCGGCCAGCACGTGAACATCTGTGTAGATATTGATGGTGTGCGACGCCAGCGCACCTTCAGTCTGTCCAGCTCCCCCCTGCTCTGGCAGAACGACGGCGTGGTCACACTGACCATCAAACGCCTGCCAGGAGGGCTGGTGACCAACTGGCTGCATGATCAGTTGGAAGAAGGCGCGGTGCTGGGCCTGACCGAAGCCTTTGGCGACTTTCTGATGCCAGCCATGCCCAAACCGGTGCTGTTTATTGCCGGGGGCAGCGGCATTACGCCGATTCTAAGCCTGCTGGAGACCATGGCGGCAGAGCACTTCCGGGCACCGGTCACGCTGCTCTACTTTGTTCGCACTCAGGAGGACGTGATCGCCAGTGAAAAACTGGAAGCACTGGCGGCAAGATACTCGGCACTCTCGGTCCGTATTATATGCACCCACGAAACCGACGAGCCGCGCTACCTCAACGACGCCGACCTGGATTCCGTGCCCGGTCTGAAGGCCCGCGAGGTTTATCTGTGCGGACCGGGCGGGCTGATGGATCTTGCCAATGACCTGCTTTACCAGCGCGGTCTCGGCGAAGAGCAGATTCACTGTACGTTTTTCGCCCCTCCGATCTCCTCCCCTCTGGGTGATGAAACACTCGGCGGCGAAGTGAGTTTTGCCCACGCGGACCTCAATGTGGACTCTTCCGGCGATGCCACACTGCTGGAGATCGCAGAAGCCGCGGGCCTCAAACCTCAATACGGCTGCCGCATGGGCATTTGCCACCAATGCAGTTGCCGAAAAACCAGCGGCACCGTGATTAACCGGCTGACGGGTAAAGCTTCCGGTCCCGGAGAGGAAAGCGTTCAACTCTGCATTTCCGTACCCCGTGGCCCGGTGAATCTGGAAGCCTGACACACAGAATTCGAGCGCGGCCTCATACAGCCGCAAGGAGACCTTATGATCAAACTTGATGAACAACAGCTCAACGAGCTTCAGAAAGATCTGGATACAGTACGCGACGAAGTATTGGCCGATCTTGGCGAGCGGGATGCCCGCTACATTCGCAAGATCGTTCGCCTGCACCGCGCCCTTGAAGTCGGCGGCCGGGTGATGATGCCCTTCGGCTTTATTCCGCCGGTGTTTGTGGCGGCAACGGCCACCCTCGGCGTGGCCAAGATTCTGGAGAATATGGAAATTGGCCACAACGTGATGCATGGCCAGTACGACTGGATGAACGATCCCACCCTCAACTCACAGACCTACGAGTGGGATACGGTGTGCACCAGTGAATCCTGGCGCCGGACTCACAATTACGAGCACCACACCTACACCAACATCATCGGCAAAGACCGGGACTACGGTTATGCGGTGCTACGCCTGAGCGACGAAGAGCCCTGGAAACCCTGGCACACGTTGCAGTTCATCAACTACATCTTGCTGAGCGTGTTCTTTCAGTGGGGTGTAGGTTTACATGAACTGGAAACCGAGAAGCTACGTCGCCGGGAGATTTCCTGGCGCGAGAAAGTGCCGTTCCTGAAAGACTTTTTCCGTAAAGGCGGCCGCCAGGCATTCAAGGATTATGTCTTCTTTCCATTGCTGACTCTACCAGTGGCCCCTATCGTGCTGGCCGGCAACGTCGGGGCTAACCTGATCCGGAACCTCTGGGCCTCAACGGTGATTTTCTGCGGTCACTTCACTCAGGACGCAGAAACCTTTACAGAGCGGGAATGCGAAGGTGAGAGCAAGGGCCACTGGTATCTGCGCCAGCTTACCGGCTCTTCCAACTTCACGGGTGGCCGCTGGCTGCACATTCTGAGTGGACACCTGAGCTACCAGATCGAGCATCACGTGTTTCCAGATCTGCCAGCACACCGGTATCCTGAGGTTTCCGAGCGGGTGCAGGAAATCTGTCGCAAACACGGCATTCACTACAACACCGGCTCATTTATGAGCCAGTATAAAACTGTGCTGCAGAGAGTCCTGCGATATTCACTGCCGGAACGGAGATCCGCGAACCCCGTAAACGTATAATTCTGGATACTCGTTTGAAGCCTGGGAGGTCTGACGCACTGCACAAAGAGCAGTGCGTCAGTTCAGCAATCAAGCAATCTGGAGCAGTCGCAACAGCTGTGGTCGGTGGTGGTCCTGAATCACGTCGGCGAGCGTGTATCGATCAAGCACCTCAAGGAAGGCTTTCAGGGCTTCACCAAACATGGATTTAAGTCCGCATACCGGAGTGATCTTGCAGGCATTTTTGGAGGAAAAACATTCCACGATGCTGAGGTCCTGCTCGGTTTCGCGCACCAGGATTCCGATATTGATATCCTGCGGCGCCATATGCAGCCTCATCCCGCCCTTCTTGCCACGGATAGTCTCGATGTACCCTTTCTTGTTCAGTTGGTGAACCACTTTCATCAGATGATTCTTGGAGATGTCGTAGCTGTCGGCAATTTCCTGAATGGTCGCCAGACGATCACCCTCTGCAGCCAGATAGATCAGCACTCTGAGTGAATAATCGGTATAACGGGTGATGTGCATTCATGACTCCAAAATGACAGAAAAACATCAGTAGGATGGCCGGCTCAGCATATAGCCGGCAACACCCAGTAAAAACAGCCCCGAGACAGCCAGTACCAGAACCGGCGATCCAAGCCAGACCAGCATGCTCCAACTCAGCCCCATCATGGCAAAGGCCAGCAACTTGGCTTTGCGTGGAATGGCACGCCGGGCGCGCCATTCTTCAATCGCCGGGCCGAACGTCGGGTGCTCTTCCAACCACCGGGCAAAGGCCGGGGAGCTCTTGCTGGCGAAAAAGGCCGCGAGAATAACAAAAGGGGTTGTTGGCAAAAGCGGCAAAACCACACCCGCTGCCGCCAACCCCACACTCATATACGCAAGAATCCGGAAACCGGTTTTACCTGGCTGTGCGCCCATGGCGTGGGCCTCTTGACCGTTCATAACTGCATCTATTCTACCGTGATTCAGTGCACAGGTCTTCCCAGTTTACTGAGGAACGCCAAGCGGGCGACATACGCGATTTTCACCCCGACTGCGAAGATTAACGTTCCCATGTGGGCGAGTATCTGAACCGCGATTGGCAATCTGGCCGCTAGAGGATATGCCAAAGCAACGGTTAACAGTAATCCGAGCACACTGACCAGAACACCCGCATTAGCGCGAGCGAGCCATTTCTCGTAGAACCACATAGCGGTCTCCCAGGCTTTTGATGGGTATTAAACTGACAACACCATTGCGATTGATGTCGCTCCACTTTTTAACATATATTTTATTTAAATGTTATAGAGGAAGACCGATGGCTTTGCAAGGTCGCGGGAGATACTCCCCGAGGGGTATCGGAATCCGCCCCGCGCTTTGCCATACTTGCCCTAAACTCATGGTGATATTGCAACAGGACCTGGCTTCAATGCCCCAGACCCGACTGACAGACCGCTTTGGCCGCACAGTAAACTATGTTCGCCTGTCGGTGACCGACCGCTGTGACTTCCGCTGCGTGTATTGCATGGCGGAAGACATGACCTTTCTCCCGCGCCAACAGGTATTGACGCTTGAAGAGATCGCCCGGCTGGCACGGAACTTTGTTGCTCTGGGCACGGAGAAGATCCGGCTGACAGGCGGAGAGCCTCTGGTGCGCCGCGATATCCTGGAGCTGGTACGCGAAGTCGGCACTTATGGCCTCCGTGACTTCGCCATGACCACCAACGGCAGTCAGTTGCCCACCATGGCGGAATCATTGCGCAAGGCCGGTTTGCAGCGTCTCAATATCAGTCTGGATTCTCTGGACGCTGACAAATTCCGCGCCATTACCCGCACCGGTAATCTCAGCCAGGTTCTGGATGGCATTGATGCTGCCCGGGACGCCGGTTTCCGTGGTATCAAGTTGAATACGGTGGTGATGAAAGGCCGCAACGACGAGGAGATTCCGGAGCTGATTGAGTTTGCCCGTCAAAAGCAGGTAGACATCAGTTTTATTGAGGAGATGCCGCTGGGGCAGATTTCAGAGCATGACCGTGGTTTGGCTCTGTGTACCAGTGAGGAGGTGCGGGACATTATCCGCAGGCGCCATGAGCTGATTCCGGCAACGGAGGATTCCGGTGGCCCCGCACGTTATTTCCGGATGCCAGACAGCGAGGTTCGTGTCGGGTTCATTTCGCCGCATTCCCACAATTTCTGTTCGACCTGCAATCGGGTTCGGGTGACGGTGGAGGGGCGCCTGCTGCTGTGCCTGGGTAATGAGCATTCGGTGGATCTTCGCCGGGTGTTGCGGGGGCATCCGGTGACGGATGACAAGCTGCAGGAGGCGATCATCAAGGCCATGGATCTGAAGCCTGAACGGCATCATTTTTCCAGCAATGGGGATGTGCAGATTCTTCGGTTTATGAATATGACTGGCGGCTGACCTTTTCTGCAAACTGATAAACGTAGCCTGCTGACTCTGGCGTTTGATCAGATGCGGGTAGCCTTTCCAAAAAACGCTCCTTGCGGCACCCCTTCGGGGTCCGGCCCACAATCACAGATTGTGGTCGCTCAGCTTTCGCATGAAGCTTCGCTTCATAAGCGCTCAGCTGAGCCCCTGTGTCGCTTCTGCTCCGCCATCCCTGGCTCCGCAAATTTTTGGAAAGCTTACCCGCACCCACTCTCTCGAACTTTGGAGACATAGTCTCCCAAGACCAGTAAACCCAGGTTAAGACCTTTCGACCTTTTTTATGGGACTGCCACTTTAATGCTCTGTACTGTGGCTACTGTGGTCATCAGCCATACCAGCTTCATCTATATCGTGCATTCCAGCCATATCTTCCATCCCGCTCATATCGTGCATCGCCATACCATTATTCAGATGCTCCAGCGTGACGTCGGCAAACGCCAGTACGTTGCCGCCATGCTCGGCCGCGAAGTCTGTGGCGTCGGTTTTGTTGGCGAACGAGGCCAGGGTTGGGCCCATGGCGCCGTTGAGGTTTGAGCCGACCACGTAGAGGGCCTCGCGGGCGTCGATCAGGTGGGTGTCATCCGGGCTGTCCCAGTGGGTTTCGGCCATGTTGTGGACATAGAGGGTGTGATCCCGGTTTTCGTTTTCCGGCTGCAGGAACCAGGCGAACATGTCTTTGGTGGAGCAGAATTTCCGGATGTTCTGTTCTCGCTCGGTAAAGGCCTGGCCTTTTGGGCCCGGGAAGTTGGTGATGACCATGCCGCAGACATGGCATTCGTCGCCCGATTCAAAGTGTACCGGGTCGGGTTTTTCAACGATCTCGGGTTCATCTCCGGAGCAGCCGGCCAGAAGAGTGGCTGTGAAAGCGGCGATAAGCCATTTGGTTGCTGGGTTTGCCATGTTTGTGTGTCTCCGGTCAGGATCAGATTCGTCGGTTTTTGAACAGTAACAGTGCGCCGGCCAGGGGTATGGCACACCAGAGGATAAGGCCCAGCCAGAGGCCCGCCGCACCGATGGGCAGGTCTGTACCCAGGCTGAGTACGCCGCTGAGTTGACCGCTGTCGCCGAAGGCAACGATGTTGAGCAAGCGGTAGATGTCAGTGGGGTTGAGCATCAGCAGCCAGGGCAGCAGTTCGGGATTCAGTTTGCCTTCGCTGGCCACCAGGGTGCCCAGCAGCATCAGGTCGAAGATCAGTACGAAGAAGAACCAGATCGCCAGGGCCAGTCCGGCAGCGACCGGTTTCTCGCTCACCCGTACGCTCACCAGGTAGGCCAGTGCGATAAAGCCCCAGCCAAGCAAAACGGTGGAACCCACAAAGCGCCCCATGGCCACCGCCAGGGCGGCAATGGCGACATCTTCCACCAACACGGCAATGGCAATACCAGCCACACCGAAGCCGATGATGGTAGCCAGCGCCAGGGTCAGGCCGTGGCCGAGGAATTTGCCCAACAGTAACTGGCTTTTACTGAGGGGGTAGGTCATCAGCAGTAACAGGGTGCCGCCCTCCTCTTCCCCCACGATGGCATCGTAGGCCAACAACAGTGCAATCAGCGGGATCAGGAAGATCCCCAGGCTGGCCAGGCTGGCAATGGTCGCAGGTGTGGAGGCGTAGCCCACCTGCCCGGAGGCGGCGGCACCGAACCAGGCGATGCCCAGTGCCAGGGTGGCGAACACCAGGGAGATGGCAACCAGCCAGCGATTGCGGAAGCTGTCGCTCAGTTCCTTACGGGCGATGGTCCAGATGGCGTTCATTGGCTTCCTCCCCGGTGAGCCAGGCCACCCGAGCCGATAAAGTGCACGTATATGTCTTCGAGGCTGGGCTGATGGATGCCCAGGTCTGCCACTTCGCCGGAGGCCATCAGGGTCTTGATCAGTTCCATTTTTTCCTGGGGTCTCACGTCTACCTGCAATCGTCCGTTTTCACTTTTCATCATCAATCCGGCGCGCTGCTCGGCCCGGTCAATGGCTTTTTCCAACGCCGACAGGCTCGTGGCAGGCTGCAGAGTCAGGGTGACCGGCATGTTCGCCTGTCGCCGCAGCGACGGCAGGTCTCCAGATGCTTTCAGGGCGCCTTCGGTCAGAATCGCGGCCCGATCAATGTATGGCTCGACACCTGGCAGTACATGGGAACAGAGCACAATGCCCGCCCCCTCATCCCGAAGCTGGCGCAACAGGCGGTATAGGTCCGCCGTTGCAACCGGGTCCAGGCCGACGGTGGGTTCATCCAGCATCAACAGCCTGGGCTTTCCGAGCAGGGCCTGAGCCAGGCCAAGACGCTGGCGCATGCCTTTGGAATAGGTTTTGGTGCGGGCGTCCATGGCGTCTCCCAGGCCCACTTGCTCCAACAGTTCAGGCACCTGCTTCAGCGGTGCGCCTTTGAGGCGGGCAAAGTGGCTGAGAATCTCCCGGCCGGTCAGCTGCGGGTAGAACATCACGTTCTCCGGCAGGTAGCCGATGTGCTGGGTTACCTGGGGATCGCCAGCCGAGCCTTCCAGCACGGAAACCTTGCCCTCGGTGGGCTGCATCAGGCCCAGGATAAGCTTGATCGAGGTGGTTTTACCCGCGCCGTTGTGGCCGAACAGGCCCAGAATTTCCCCCGGCTCCAGCCGAAGATCTACCCCGTGCAGCACCGTGGCCTTGTCGTAACGGTGGCTGACGTTCTCCAGTCGAAAACAGTTCATCGGATCTCCGATTGCAGGTGGTCGGGAATTCGCATCAAGGGGTGGGGGTCACTCACCCCGGCAGACCTCACTACTGGGAAGGCATCCTGGACCCAACGCAGGGTATCCACCGCCGGGCTGAACATCAGTACTTTGGCCTCCGGATACTTCCACAGCAGCCGATCCACGTTGTCGTTCGGTTCATAAGGCACATCGCCGAGGCCGTCCTGGTTTCGATCCCAGCCCAGGTAGTCACTCCAGTAGTTGCCTTTGCCATCCTCGGCCCAGAACTGGGTGCGGGTGGCCACGTACTTCACCTGGCGCTGGTTTTCCACAAAGGCGTTGTTGAACACCTGGTTTTCCTCGGAACCCGCAGTGAGATGAATACCGATATTGCTGTGGCCGAAATAATTGCCTTCGAAGGTGTTGTACAGCGAGTTGTAGATAAACACCGCTTTACCCTCGGCACCGGAAATGACCACTCCGGCACTCTGACCCTGGGACACTCCGGTGACCACGTTATTGCGCAACTCGGAGTTGGTGATGAAGTTCATCAGAATGCCGTAGTTCTCGTCATTCTCGGAACGATTATTGAATACCTTCAGGTACTTGCTCTGCATCAACGCATACCCGGTACGCGTACCCCGCGTGACGTTGTTTTCCAACAGGTTATGCATCGAATACATGTAATGAATGCCGTACCGGAGGTCACTCATCACATTGCCGCGAATGGTATTTCGGTTCGCGGTCTCTATGTATATGGCATCGCGGGTCTGGCTGATATCGTTGCCTTCAATCAGCACACCCGTGGTATTGAACAGGTGAATACCATTACCCCGATCCTGCGACCGCAGGCTGACATCACCCCGAATATGGTTGTTGCTTACGGTCACATTGGGCGTTGCATCCAGCCAAACCCCGAATGCAGGCCCCTGCAACCGATTGTTGCTGACCACCGCACCCTCGGCCTCCCGGGCGACGAATATGCCCGCATCCAGCTGGTTCAGATCCTTGCCCCAGTTGCGTACCTGGCAACCGGTAAAGGTGACTTTTTCCGCAAGAATCTCCACCGCATTGCCCTGCCCGCCGCCATCAATCACCGTTTCCGGTGCGCAGGCCACAGTAACGCCCGGCACCCTGACAGCCAGCGGCGACAATGTTTCCGGGGGAAGCTGGAACGAAGAACCCGGCTCAAGAGCGTCCAGATCCTGTTGAAGATCCGCCGTGGCGGTCAGCGCAAACAGAGCGACTGACAGGGCCACTCCATAACGCAAAGTTTGATACATCAATAGATCTCGAGATAGTGATAAGCAATCAGGAGCCCCGAAAGCGGGGCCCCTGATCAGCGCCTATACGATCAGGCTTTCTCAACCAGCATCCGGCCACCCATCTCCATGTGGAGAGCATGACAGAACCAGTTGCAGTAGTACCAGTAAACCCCTGGCTTACCTGCCGTAAAGGTCACGGAAGCGGTCTGCTGCGGGCTGATCTCCATACTCACACCATGGTTCACCATACAGAAGCCGTGGGTCACGTCCTCAACCATATCGAGGTTGGTGATATACACAGTGACTTCATCACCCTCCTTCACCTTGAACTCGGTCATACCGTACTGAGGCGCAACGGAGGTCATGTAAACACGTACCTTGTTGCCATCACGGATGACCTTGTTGTCGGATTCCAGAGTCACACCGTCCTTCTCCGCCTGGGCACGACAGCTGGCGAAGTAGGGGTCGTTGCGCTCGTATATCTTCTTAGTCTTGATCTGATCACGACGTACCAGGATACAGTCATGCGGCTCGGCATAGGTCGGGCCATCGTGGACCAGTTTCATTTCCTCACCGGAAATATCGATCAGCTGATCGTTCTCAGGATGGAGCGGGCCAACCGGCAGGAAACGGTCTTTCGAGAACTTGGACAGAACAACCAGCCATTTGCCATCAGCATCGCGGGATTCAGTCAGCGATGCGTGGTTGTGGCCCGGCTGATACTGCACGTCCAGCTTCTGACGGATGTAATTTACCTTGTCACCGTTGTAGTGCTTGATGGCATCGGCAATATTCCACTTGCACACCTGGCTGTCGATAAACAGCGTGGTGTAGGCATTGCCACGGCCGTCGAAGGTAGTGTGCAGGGGTCCGAGACCCAGCTCCGGCTCGGCCACGATGGTGTCGCGCAGTTCGATCTTGTCTTCGAACAGATCGTCCAGTTTATCAATGGCAATCACGGATACCGTTGGTGACAGCTTGCCGTTGGCAATGAAGTACTTGCCATCGGGAGAGGTGTTCAGACCGTGCGGGTTCTTCGGCACAGGAATATAGCGGGTGAATTCGGATTCGCCTCGGCCGTCGACAACCGGCACCTTGGAATCGCCAATGGTCTTGAAGTTGCCGGCTTTTACCGCCGCAGCAATGCGCTCCACATTGAACACAACCACCCAGTCGCGGTCGTTACGCATGGTGCCCGCAAGATCAACGGCACGCTCTGAGTTGTAACAGGTAGAAGCAGCGTACTTGCCGGTGTAGTCGGCATCGGTGTTATCCAGGTTACCGTCAACGATGACCTGCCAGGCCACATCCATGGTTTCTGCGTCGATGGCGGTGAACATGGTGTAGCTGTTGTCCAGGCTGAAATCCGTGCCGTCGTTGGGCTGCGGGATGACGAACTCGGCGTTACAGAACACGTAGTTGGTCTTGGGTACTTTCTGCAGGCGCAGACCATGGATGGCCTGAACGTTCGGGATGTGGGTAATCTTGTCCGTCTTCATGATATCCAGACGGATACGGGCAACCCGGGTGTTGGCCTTGTCGTTGATGAACAGGTACTTGCCATCGTAACGACCGTCGGTCATGGAAATGTGCGGGTGGTGGCAGTCGCCGTTCAGGTACTGCTGATCACCGCCCAGGATTTCCTTACTTTCGTTGGTAATCCCCCAGCCGGTTGCGGAATCCACGTTGAATACCGGAATACGCATCAGTTCACGCATGGAGGGCACGCCAAGCACACGCACCTCGCCCTGGTGGCCACCACTCCAGAAACCGTAGTACTCATCCAGCTCGCCCGGGGCGACGTGAGCCTTATTGCGGGCTTCTTCCGCAGCCGAAGCCCAGGTCTCACGGGACATGACCGAGGTGCCCAGACCGGTTGCACCAGCGACACCGGCCAGCGCAGCCGCACCCATAAAGCGACGACGGCTCAGACCACCTTCGGAAACCTCCGGCGTGTCCTTGGTCAGATCATCTCTTTTTTTCATAGCATCCAACTCCGTTATTGGTTATGGCGGTTATTGCTTCTCATGACTTTACCGGGGCCTTATGGCTGGCTCCTCGGGACTACTCAGTTCACCTGCACCACCGGAATTTCCTCTGGGTGGCCGGGTGCGTTGTGACCACGGCGCTTGCCACGGCGCTTCACAATCAGCGGCGGGCACTTGTGGTCGTCGAAATAGGTCATCTGACAATCCAGGCAGTAGTGGCACTCCATGTAATTGATGTGTCCATCCGGATGGATCGCCTGGACTTCACATTCCTTGTCGCAGAGACGGCAGGGGTTACCGCATTCCTTGCGACGTTTGAGCCAGTCAAACACCCGCAGTTTGGTGGGCAACGCCAGGGCGGCACCCAGCGGGCACAGGTAGCGGCAGTACACCTTGCGGGTGAAGATATTGACCACCAGCAACAGCACGGCGTAGGTCACGAATGGCCAGGTGCGGTCAAAGTGCAGGGTTATGGCGGTCTTGAACGGCTCCACTTCCGCCATGCGCTCGGCGGTGGCCATGGATTCCAGGGAGATACCAAACAGCACCAGTAGAATGATGTACTTGATAGCCCAAAGGCGCTCGTGCCAGGCAAAAGGCACGGTGTACTGAGGTACCTTCAATTTACGGGCGATTTCGTTGATCAACTCCTGCAGGGCCCCGAATGGGCACAGCCAGCCGCAATACACCGCCCGTCCCCAGAGCAGGACGATGCCGGCCACCACGGCCCAGAGCACAAACATGATCGGGTCGATCAGGAAGGTTTCCCATTTGAAACCGCTGATCAGGCTGTTCACGAAGGTCAGCACGTTCACAATGGAAAGCTGACCCAGGGCGTACCAGCCAATGAAGAACAGGGTGTATGTCAGGAAGCCGTGGCGAATCCAGCGCATCATCTTCGGCTTCTGTACCAGCCAGTCCTGGAAGAACAGGATGAACAGCAGCACAGCGATACCAAGCCCCAGCACGGTAATCTGGAACTGCTTCTGGTACCACACCTGAATCCACAGCGGCTGGGTTTCAAGCCACTCTTCCTCGGTCAGAACCGGTTCCGGGCGGGTGTAGTACTGGTCTGGTAACTGGTACTCCAGAGGGAACACCTGGAATTCACTGTCCAGCGGACCGGTCTGGCGCTTGACCGTCAGTTCCAGCGTCCAGGGCGCGCCAGGGTCGAAGTTGTACTGCTGGCGCACAATAAAGATCGCCATTTCCGAAAACTCGGGCATGCCCCCGGCGTAGACATCGCTGAGCCGGTGGAAATCGAGATCCCGGAAGTTGAAGGTGTCGCCAAACTGGCGGATCTGCACCCGGTCAAAAATCCCGCCCCGTACGTAGCCGGAACCTTTAAAGGAGTATTCACCGTTGGCCATCACCGCGATGGCATGTTCCCCGTCCTGGAGTTCAGACATCAGCCACTGGTATTGATTTTCACCCAGAAGGTTGCGGCCAATGGTCGGCGCATCCAGATGAGCAGCATAGAGCTCGATCAGGATGTCATCGCGTTCGTCCGCGTCTGCGGTTTCGATACCCTCGGCGGGGGTGCCCACAAACGAGTCGTCGACCTGCCCTTTGGTCAGCATCAGACGGCGAATGGAACCATCACCGGTCAACTCCTGCCAGGACTTTTCCTGAAACTGTTCCATGTTCACGTTGGCCATGGGCGGCCGGTTGCTTTCGCCACCTTCAATCAGGCCGATTTCAACCCCCACACGGTGGGCGGTACGCATGATGACTTCGTTGATGACCATCACGGTGACCGTGGCACCGGACAGGCCATCCACCGCCACCTTGCGCTCGGTAGACGTGCCACCAACGGTCACCCGCTGGTCGGCTTTCAGACCGGTGTACTGGTCGGTGAACTCATGCATCTTGCTCTCGGGAATACCCACCAGCAGGATCGGTTCATCATGATGTATGACTTTCGCGGCGCGAATTTCGCCAGTGGTGTCAAGTACCACCATGGCGTTCAGGGGCTTGCCGGAATAGGCGGGGGTCTGGACAAAATCCAGGGACTGGTAGGCGTAGCCTATAAGTTCGTCACCTGCATACACTTCCTGAACGGCACGATTGCCGTCCATGGGCTGGAGTTCTGTGGCGTTCGGAAAGGCTTTTTCGATGACCTGGCGCCCGGCGGGGGGGCTGTATTCTGAGACAGGCTGGGCGCATACCAGAGCGGCTGCGAACATCAACAATACAGACAGCGCAGAGCGGATTACGTTTGTCACTACAACTCCCAGGATCCAATGGACTACAGCAAGGGTGGTTCAAATTTGAGGAAAATCAAATACCTCTATAGGAATAGGCCGTGGTACCGGCAATCAGCCAAGGCTTACCCCAGACTGATTGCCTCACCCGAGCGGTTGAGTGGCAGGTAGTTACCCAAATGGCCCATGCGGATGCTCTCCACCATCATGGTCATGGGTTGCTGGGCTTCGTCGCTGGAAGGTGCAATGCCGCCACGGCCGGACATGGCCGCAACAAAGACCATGTCCCAATCCTGACCCGTGGTCCGAGATTCCTCCGCCAGCAGGTCAAAATACGGCGCTTCATCGGGGGTTTTATCGACACAGATCACCGGTGTCAGCGCCCCACCCTCGCCTCGTTCAAAGGCCGCGCGTTCGGCAGCCGAGGCGTCGTCTGGCAGCTCCGCCTTGCAGAATACAAACAGGAAGCGCTGGGGCTCCGGTTCTTTCCTGCTAGCTTGAACAAGGTCCTGGTAACTGCTGATCATGTCTATCCCCTGCTATTCGAGGCTTTAAAAAAACCGGACCCTGAGGCCCGGGGAGGCTATTGGCTGATCGCGATCAGCCGCTGAGGGTCGGAAATAAAGAGCTTGCTGCGATTTACCCGGATCAGGCCATTGGATTTCAGGTCCGCCAGAATGCGGGAGAAAGTCTCCGGCTGCATGGCGAGGCGTGAGGCCACCAGGCACTTGGGTAGCGGCAGTTCAACCTCGCCACCCTCTTCGATGCCGTTGGGCAGCAGGTCGATCAGGTAGCGAATCAGGCGGTCGCGGGCGTTCTGGACGGTCATGATCTCCAGATCGTGGAATCGCGAGACCGCGCGCATGGCATAATGGCTCAGCGCCGCCTGAGCGTACTCGGGGTTTTTGTCGAGCAGTTCCCGGTAGGCTTTCACCGGAATCATGAGCACTTCGCTGGACTTCAGCGCTTCCGCGTAACAGGCGTACTGCGGCGGGTTGGCGTAGATCATGACTTCGGCGAAGCAGTCGCCGGGGGCAATGCTGTCCAGAGTTCGGTCGATGCCGGAGGAATCCAGGCGGTACAGCCGCAGGCGACCAGAGATCACGAAGAAGAAGTGGTGCGCCGGCATGTCCTGGCGGTAGAGCAACTGATGATGGCCCAGTCTCAGCCGGCGTGATTGCTGAATCAGGCTGTCGAGGTCTTTGGGGCGCAAGTTGCAGAACAGGGCATGGCTGCGAAGGGCCTTCAGGCTGTCTTCTTCATCAAGTGGTTTGTTGATGGCGACAAGCACCGGTTTGGTGTATCGCTGTTCGGCAGTTTGTGTCATGGCCATGGGTGTATCCCCTCTGCATATTCATGCATTCAAAATCTTGTTTTAAATAGTAGAAGGATACCAATCAAAAATCGCTCCCCCGATGGGGGTATCTTCGGGGTTATTCCTGAGTAATTGACTTAGCTCAATTATTCGCTTTGCTAACCATAATCAAGAATAATGCCTATCGCTCATCAGTCGATGGAGCACAGGCTGCAAAAGGGAGGGCTTTCCAAAACACGCTGTGAATACGTCCCTGTACGCTCGGCTCCGCCATCCATGGCTCCGCACGGTTTTGGGAGGCGCCCCTGCCTTCGGCCTCCAGAGCAATGGAGTGCGCCGTCAAGTCTCTTCTACTCAAATACTCACTGCATCAATGGCGAATCCGGCAGCTCCAGATCCACGCCCTCCACACCGGTTTCCGCAGCCAATACCTGCAGGTATTGCCGGAATGCCCGGCGGGTCACGCTTTCGCTCAGGTACTGGCGAATTTGTGGTTTTACATGTTCATAAGGTAGCAGTTCGCCGTTGATTCGCTGGTCTACTCGAACGATGTGCCAGCCATAACGGCTTTCGATCAGCTCGGGATTCAAGCCTTCGTTCAGGGTCAGGACCGGGCGCTCGAATTCTTCGACGGTCTGGCCTTTGCTGATCTGGCCTAGGCTGCCGCCCTGGTGGCGGGATTCGCAGGCGGAATATTGTTTGGCCAGTTCGTTGAATTGGGAGCGCCCATCCAAGAGGGCAGACAGGAGTTGTCGGCCGGCTTCTTCTTGGCGCATGCGCTCTTCAATATCATCCGGAGCGGCAGCCAGCAGTATGTGGCTGACGGCCATGATGGTGGGACTGCAGAAGCGGCCGGGGTTGGCGGCGTAGAAGCGTTCGCAGTCCTGTTCACTGGGGTCTGGCACATCGAGTTCGAGTTCCAGTACCCGGGCGATGCGGTCTTCTTCGTCTTCGATGTTATCCAGGTTCAGGCGGCCGGCCTGTTGCAGCAACAGTTCGCGGATGACAAGGCTTCTGGCAGCTTCGTGCCAGGCTTCAGCCAGTTCCTCGGCGGGGTGATGCTGCATTTCCCGGGCGATGTCATCTTCGTGGATCAGCGTGTCACCCACGTAGACCGGCGGGAACTGGTTTCTGGGTTTGCCGGCTTCACCGACGGGGATCATTTGCATGTTGCTTCTCCAGAAAGATACTTTGCCACGGAGCCGAGAGGTTCCGTGGCAAACTCATCGTTATGCGCGCTTGCGAACCACCTGGTACTTCCGTCCGAAATACTCCACCGGCACGCTGAGCATGTGCACCAGCCGGGTGAACGGGAAGAGTACGAAGATGGTCAGGCCCAGGAAGATGTGGGTCTTGTAGATCCAGTGCACGTCGGCAATGTAGGCGGCGATGCCGGATCCTTCCAGGGTGAACACGCCCTGGGCCCAGGCGGAGAACTTGAGCATGGTGCTACCATCCAGGTGGCCCATGGTGGGCAGGATGGTGAGCATGCCCAGCACCAGCTGGACGACAAGAATGATGATGATCATGTTGTCGGCGAAGGTGCTGCTGGCCTGAACCCGCGGGTCGGTCATGCGGCGCCAGGCGAGCATGCCGCCACCGATGATGGCCATGATGCCGGCAATACCGCCCACCAGGATCGCCATCACCTGTTTCTGGCCCGGGGTGATGATCCACTCGTAGGCCCAGTGCGGAGTAAGCAGGCCCACCAGGTGGCCGAAGAAGATCACCAGGACGCCGACGTGGAACAGCACGCTGGCCATCACCATGTTTTTCTTGCGCAGCATCTGGCTGGAATGGGCCTTCCAGGTGAACTGGCCATGGTCGTAACGCGCCCAGGTACCGACAAACAGTACAATCAGGGCGATGTAGGGATAGATTCCGAACAAGAGTGTGTTGATATAGGACATTGTCTTTTCCTCCTGCGCCTCAGGCGCGCCCTGCCGGACGGGGCGTTGCGTCCGTCATCAGCTGATCACTCAGGTGAATGGTCTGGGTCTGTTCCAGTTCGCGGCGGCGCTGTCCAACCACGCCGCCGGTGCCACAGGAGCTGCCCTGGTCATCCACAAATTTCACCATTTCCTCTTCCCAGACTCTGTCCAGGGCTTCCGGGGTATCGTCGCGTTCTTCCGAGGCAACGAGCTGCGCCAGCTCCTGCCTGTCAGCCTTGCGTCCGGACAGTACCAGCAGGGAATCCATGGCGACGTGGTAGAAGCTCTCACGTTGGTACAACCGCTCGCCGAGCAGACCCAGAATGTGGTGAATATCTTCCAGCCAGTTGCGGATTTCCTCCCAGGGGCGGGTGGAGAGGTATTCCAGGAACAGCGGCAGGTAATCCGGCAGTTCTTTGGCATCAATCTCCAGGCCATTGGCCCGGTATTGTTCCATCAGGTCTACCATGGCCTGGCCGCGGTCGCGGGATTCGCCGTGCACATGTTCGAACAGTAGCAGGGAGGTGGCCCGGCCCCGGTCGAACGTGCCTACGTAGGCTTCCTGAAGGTCCATCAGGTCGCCGTCGCACAGGCGGTCGATACAGGTCAGCAGCTGTTCTTTGTTCTGCCGCGGCAGCCGGCTGTCCTCCAGGACAGCGGCTACCAGGGCGTCTTTGGATTGCTGCAGTTCGTCGGTGGGGTATTCGAGTACCCGCGCCAGTACTTTCAAAAGTTGCATTGTGGCCTCCTCAGTCCTGCAGCTGCTTCGGGTCAACCTGCTTCACGGTCGCCAGTTTGCTGACCATGCTGGTGGTCTGCTTCTTGCCGCCGAACAGGCTGAAGTCGCTGTCACCACCGTTGCAGCCGTCGCCGAAGCTGAAGCCACATCCGCCGCGCTCGCCGTAAGCAGTCGCATCCGGGAAGGCTTCCTTGGCCAGCTCACGATGGCTGGTAGGAATCACAAAGCGGTCCTCGTAGTTGGCGATAGCGAGGTAGCGGTACATTTCGTCCGCCTGGGCCTTGGTCAGGCCACACTCTTCAAGGGCACGCAGGTCTTCCTTACCTTCCACGGTTTCGGCGCGCTTGTACAAACGCATGGCCATAATCCGTTTGAGCGCGCGCACGATAGGCTTCTCGTCACCGGCAGTCAGCAGGTTCGCCAGATACTTGACCGGAATCCGCAGGCTCTCGATCTTCGGCAGCACGCCGTCGAACTCGACCTTGCCGGCTTCCGCCGCAGACTGGATCGGGCTCAGGGGCGGCACGTACCAGACCATGGGCAGGGTGCGGTATTCCGGGTGCAGCGGCAGGGCCAGTTTCCAGTCCACCGCCATCTTGTAGACCGGGCTCTGCTGAGCGGCTTCGATGACGTTCATCGGGATGCCGTCTTTCTTCGCCTGTTCGATCACTTTCGGGTCGAACGGGTCCAGGAAGATTTCCAGCTGCTTCTCGTACAGCTCGTGCTCGCCCGGGGTGCTGGCCACTTCTTCAATACGGTCTGCGTCATACAGCAGCACGCCCAGATAGCGGATCCGGCCCACACAGGTCTCGGAACACACGGTCGGCATACCGGCTTCGATACGCGGGTAGCAGAAGATGCACTTTTCGGATTTGCCGGTTTTCCAGTTGAAGTAGATCTTCTTGTACGGGCAGCCGGAGACACACATCCGCCAGCCGCGGCACTTGTCCTGGTCGATCAGGACGATACCGTCCTCTTCGCGCTTGTAGATGGCACCGCTCGGGCAGCTAGCGACACAGGCCGGGTTCAGGCAATGCTCGCACAGGCGCGGCAGGTACATCATGAAGGTGTTTTCGAACTGGCCGTAGATGTCTGCCTGCACCTGGTCAAAGTTCTTGTCTTTGCGGCGCTTGGCAAACTCGGTGCCCAGGATTTCTTCCCAGTTCGGGCCCCATTCGATTTTCTTCATACGCTCGCCGGAGATCAGCGAGCGTGGCCTTGCGACCGGCTGGTGCTTGGTGTCACCGGCGGTGTGCAGGTGTTGATAATCGAAGTCGAACGGCTCGTAGTAGTCGTCGATTTCCGGCAGGTCGGGGTTGGCGAAAATGTTCGCCAGTACCCGGAACTTGCCACCAATGCGGGGGCGAATCTTGCCGGAGCTGTCACGCATCCAGCCGCCCTTCCATTTGTCCTGGTTCTCCCACTCTTTCGGGTAGCCGATACCAGGCTTGGTTTCGACGTTGTTGAACCAGGCGTATTCCATGCCTTCACGGCTTGTCCATACGTTTTTGCAGGTGACGGAACAGGTGTGGCAACCAATGCACTTGTCCAGGTTCAGCACCATGCCGACTTGGGAACGGATTTTCATTTTACAGCCTCCTGAGCATAGTCATTGCCTTCACCGTCGAGCCAGTCCACGTTCTTCATCTTGCGGACCACCACGAACTCGTCCCGGTTGGAACCTACGGTGCCGTAGTAGTTGAAGCCGTAGGAATACTGGGCATAGCCACCAATCATGTGAGTCGGCTTCGGACACACCCGGGTAACCGAGTTGTGAATACCGCCACGGGTCCCGGTGATTTCGGAGCCGGGTATGTTCACAATCCGCTCCTGGGCGTGGTACATCATCACCATGCCGGGCATCACTCGCTGACTCACCACCGCACGGGCGGCAATGGCGCCGTTGGCGTTAAACAGTTCGATCCAGTCGTTGTCTTCCACGCCGATCTCTTTGGCGTCGTCTTCACTCAGCCAGACAATCGGGCCGCCACGGGACAGGGTCAGCATCAACAGGTTGTCACTGTAGGTGCTGTGGATGCCCCACTTCTGGTGCGGGGTGATCCAGTTCAGCGCTTTCTCGGGGTTGCCGTTACTGCGCTGGTTGATCATGCTGCCTACGGCTTTGGTGTTGATGGGCGGGCGGTACACCAGCAGGCTCTCGCCGAAGGCGCGCATCCACTCATGGTCCTGATAGAACTGCTGACGACCGGTCAGGGTGCGCCAGGGAATCAGCTCGTGCACGTTGGTATAGCCGGCGTTGTAGGACACGTGTTCGTCTTCCAGGCCAGACCAGGTGGGACTGGAAATGATCTTGCGCGGCTGCGCCACGATGTCCCGGAAGCGGATTTTTTCCTCTTCCTTGTTGGTAGCCAGATGAGTGTGATCCAGGCCGGTGAACTCGGACAGCGCCGCCCAGGCTTTGACCGCCACCTGGCCGTTGGTTTCCGGCGCCAGGGTCAGGATGACCTCAGCAGCATCAATGGCACTCTCGATCTTCGGGCGACCTGCGTTGGCACCCTCAAGGTGGGTGTAGTTCAGGTCCTTCAGGAAGTTCACTTCCTTCTCGGTGTTCCAGTTGATGCCCTTACCACCGTTACCCAGCTTGTCCATCAGCGGACCAAGGGAGGTAAAGCGGGCATAGGTGTTCGGATAGTCCCGCTCCACCGTGATGAAGTTGGGTGCAGTCTTGCCCGGAATCAGGTCGCACTCGCCGCGCTTCCAGTCCTTCACATCGAACGGTTGGCCCAGCTCGGCCGGCGCGTCGTGCAGCAACGGCAGGGTGACCACGTCTTTCTCGACACCCAGGTGGCCTTCGGCTGCCTTGGAGAAGGACTTGGCAATGCCCTTGTAGATTTCCCAGTCACTGCGCGCTTCCCATGCCGGATCGGTGGCAGCGGTCAGCGGGTGGATGAACGGGTGCATATCCGAAGTATTCAGGTCGTTCTTCTCGTACCAGGTTGCGGTCGGCAGAACGATGTCGGAATACAGACAGGTGGTGGACATACGGAAGTCCAGGGTCACCAGCAGGTCGAGCTTGCCTTCCGGTGCCTGGTCGCGCCATTTCACTTCTTCCGGTTTGGCGCCACCCTCGACACCCAGATCCTTGCCCTGCAATCCGTTCTTGGTACCCAGCAGGTACTTGAGCATGTACTCGTGACCTTTACCTGAGGAGCCCAGCAGGTTGGAGCGCCAGATGAACAGGTTACGCGGGCAGTTTTCCGGCGCTTCCGGATCTTCACTGGCGAAGGCCAGAGATCCGTCCTTCATGGACTTGGCCACGTAGTCCGCCACCTCCATACCGGCCTTCTCGGCTTCCGCGGCAATGGTCAGCGGGTTGCGGTTCAGCTGCGGCGCAGACGGCAGCCAGCCCATGCGCTCGGCGCGTACGTTGTAGTCGATCAGACTGCCACCGAATTTGGACTTGTCTGCCAGCGGCGACAGGATTTCATCCACGCCCAGTTTCTCGTAGCGCCACTGACCGGAGTGAGCATAGAAGAAGGAGGTGGAGTTCATGTGGCGTGGCGGGCGCTGCCAGTCCAGACCAAAGGCCAGCGGCTGCCAGCCGGTCTGCGGGCGCAACTTCTCCTGACCCACGTAATGGGCCCAGCCACCGCCGCTCTGGCCGATACAGCCACACATAATCAGCATGTTGATCAGGCCGCGGTAGTTCATGTCCATGTGGTACCAGTGGTTCATACCGGCACCGACGATGACCATGGAGCGGCCCTTGGTCTTGTCAGCGTTGTCCGCAAACTCACGGGCGATGCGGATCACTTTCTCGGCCGGCACGCCAGTGATCTGCTCCTGCCAGGCTGGCGTGTACGGCTTCACTTCGTCATAGGACGTAGCGCCATCGTCGTCACCCAAACCGCGGCTGATGCCATAGTTGGCAACCATCAGGTCGTACACAGTCACCACGCGACCTTCGGAACCATCGGCCAGCTGAACCTTGCGGGTACCCAGCTTGTGCTTGAGGATGTCCTTGAATTCCACGTGGTTGTAATGGTCGTGTTCGATACCGCCGAAATACGGGAAGGCGACATCGACGACTTCGTCGTGCTTTTCAACCATGGACAGCTGAAGGTTTACATCGGCGCCTTTGGCGGTCTGCTTCAGGTTCCACTTGCCTTTCTCGCCCCAGCGGTAGCCGATGGAGCCGTTCGGCGCAGTCAGTTCACCGGAAGCCTCGTCGATGGCGATGGTCTTCCACTCGGGGTTGTTCTCTTCACCCAGGCCGTCCACCAGATCGCTGGCGCGCAGGAAGCGGCCCGGCACGAAACTGCCGTCGTCTTTCTGTTCCAGCATCACCAGGTAGGGCATGTCGGTGTAGCGGCGAACGTAGTCAGTGAAGTACTCGCTGGGCTTGTCGACATGGAACTCTTTGAGGATCACATGGCCCATGGCCATGCCCAGGGCGGCATCGGTACCCTGCTTCGGGTTCAGCCACTCGTCAGACAGCTTGGAAACTTCCGCATAGTCCGGGGTAATGGCAACGGTCTTGGTGCCCTTGTAGCGTACTTCGGTGAAGAAGTGGGCATCCGGGGTACGGGTCTGGGGTACGTTGGAGCCCCAGGCAATGATGTAGCCGGAGTTGTACCAGTCGGCGGATTCCGGCACGTCGGTCTGCTCACCCCAGGTTTGCGGAGAGGCGGGCGGCAGGTCGCAGTACCAGTCGTAGAAGCTCATGCACACGCCACCGATCATGGACAGGTATCGGCTGCCCGCGGCGTAGGAGACCATGGACATGGCGGGAATCGGAGAGAAACCGATGATACGGTCCGGCCCGAATTTCTTGGCGGTGTAGACGTTCGAGGCGGCAATCAGCTCGTTGACTTCGTCCCAGCTGGAACGGACAAAACCGCCCATACCGCGGCGAGGCTTGTACTCGGCGGTCTTGGCGGGATCTTCAACAATAGAGGCCCAGGCTTCCACCGGGTCGTTGAACTGGATACGGGCGGCACGCCAGAGCTTCATCAGGCTCTTGCGCATCAGCGGGTATTTCAGCCGGTTGGCACTGTACATGTACCAGGAGTAGCTGGCGCCACGAGGGCAACCGCGGGGCTCGTGGTTGGGCAGATCCGGGCGGGTGCGGGGGTAATCGGTCTGCTGGGTTTCCCAGGTGACCAAGCCATTCTTGACGTAGATTTTCCAGCTGCAGGAGCCGGTGCAGTTGACGCCGTGGGTGGAGCGCACGATCTTGTCGTGCTGCCAGCGCTGACGGTAGCCGTCTTCCCAGTCCCGGCTCACGTCGTGGGTTTCGCCGTGGTCGTTGGCGAAGGGTTCGCGCTTCTTCCTGAAGTAGTTCAGTTTGTCGATCAAATGACTCATGGTCTCTCTCTCCATCAACCCGTTTGCCGGATCGTTGTTCCGAATGGAGACCATTGTGTGGGATCAAACCCCTGAAATCTGCGTGGTTACTACCACATAACCCGGGTGTACCACCCTGTGGGTAGGCGACCTATAACCCGGGTTGGAGAAGCATCTTTCGCTCCTCTCTGCGGGCATGTCGGGAGAAAAGCAGCAGGCTGACACTCAGCAACAGGAAGAGAATCATGAATACGGCCGTACGCACGCCCAGCCACAGGTTCAAGCCACCAAACGCAACTGGCAGGACAAACGCAACGGCACAGGCGCTGACCAGCAATACACCGGCAAACAGGGACGCTTCCTGTCGGTTGGCCAGAATCACCATACGCTGAAGGGACCCCATAGCAGTGCCCATGGCCACCCCCAGAATCACGACCAACGTGCTTTCAAGGACAACAGGCAGAGCGAACTCCACAACCAGCTCCTCTTCCACGCCGGTAATGAACAAAGTCATGGGGGGATAAGACAGCACCACGAGTGCCATCAGACAACCCGCCAGTGCCCGCGTCGCAACCCGGGCGGAACCGAAATGATCGGACAAGCCTCCGCCGGCCACCTGAGCTACCGCACCGGGAATGACAAACCATTGCGCCAGGCGGGCCCCGGAATCCAGCGTAAGACCATACTGGCCTGAGAGGAAATCCGGAAGCCACAACGCCAGCGCAAAGAAACTGCCGGCAACCACACCGAAATACAAACACAGGGGTAGATTCCGACCCTGCCGGATCACCCCGAGAATTTCTCTGGCTGATCGTTCACGGCTTTCGTCTTCTTCACCCGTGGCGTCGGTCAGCATAATCAACAGCGCGATCACCAGAAGCAGGGTAATGAGGTAGGCCAGAGGTACGCCCTGCCAGGAGAACGCCTCATGGAACAGCGGCACCAGATAATAGTTGAAACCCGCTCCGGTTACCCCGGAGCCAAAAACCCCGAGCACGAGACCCAGCCGCCTGGGCTGGCAATGGCTGACCACAAACTGCAGACCGGCGCCGTAGAAGCCGCCCGCCAGCCCCAGTCCGGCGGCGGCAATAAGGTAGCCAATGTAGGTGTTTGTCAGCAGCAGTATCCCCATGCACACAGCAAGACCGCACAGACACAACAGCATGACTTCACGGGCACCATATCGCTGCGCCGCAAGCCCGGCCGGAATCGCAAGTATGGCGCTGACCGCCATGGGCATGGCCAGAAGAACCCCAAACTGCAAACTGCTCAGACCCAGGTCGGCTCGGAGATGCACGCCGGCAACCGCAAACAGTGTCCAGCAACCGGCAGCCACCACAAAGCCGGTCAGCGCCAACGGCAACACTACTGCCAGAGATGCTAACCTCTCTTCATCCCGTTCCGATTGCATTACACGCTCCCTGAATCCCATTCTTTAGTCTCGACTTTTGCCTGAACACGGGTCAAAGGCTATGATGGGTTATAAACCATTGGGGTAATTGACTATCCTCAAGGAGGTATCACGACGGCGCGTTTTCCACGATAATTTTGCTGCCTGTCACTATCCACATCCCTCGAGCCTTGAAGCTATCCATGACCTCCAGAAGCCCGCTAGTAAATCGACTGGCTGTTGTTATCGGCGCCATCGTGCTGACGGCCATTGTCAGCATGGCCACCACTCTGGCTGTGTCCAACAGCATTGAGGGCAATGCCACTGCTATCAACCTTGCCGGTTCACTGCGTATGGGAGCATTCCAACTGGCGGCAAGATCGGCCTCTGAAGATCCCGTAGAAAACACTGACACCCTTGATCAACGCATTGAGGAGTACGAGGACAGGCTCAGGGATCCCGCCATCATCCGTTCCATTCCCCGCACCGATGATCATCCCCTCGTCGAACAATATAAAACCGTGGAATACGGCTGGGCCAATCAGCTCAGGCCGTCACTGGAGAGCCACCAGACTGGCGCCCCTCTATCCGCCGAAATGATCACGACAGTGGAGAGCTACACGGTAGAAGTGGATCGCTTGGTCTCCATGCTGGAACAACGCACCGAGGCCAGAATCGACCTGCTGCACCTTATCCAGATCATCAGCATGGTGTTCTCGGTATTGATTGTTCTCGCCCTGTTTCTGGACCTCAAAAACCGCATTCTCCGGCCGCTGCGGAAACTGGTGGGCATTGCCACCGCCGTGGGCGAACAGGATTTCAGCCACAAAGCCGATCTCAAAGGCTCCGATGAGCTGGCACAACTGGGCCAGGCCTTTGACCAGATGACCAGTGAACTGGCGCTGACCTACTACGAGCTTGAAAGCCGGGCCAGGCAGAAAACCGAGGAACTTGAAATCAGCCATGCGGCTCTGCAAGTAATGCACTCCGCCAGCCGAGGGCTGTTCGCCAATCATGATCTGTGCAGTGGCGCCATCCCGATGCTGCAGGATCTGGAGCAGTTGCTGGGCATCGGTCCCATCCGCCTGTTCCTGCATGACAAGGAATCGGCAGAACCGGTGGAGGCCATTACCACTGCCACACCCAAACGCCCCTTCTATTGCCGGGATCACCATTGCAATGCCTGTCTGGTAACCCCCGAGGTCTATGATGAGATGCCGCTGGAAAATAATGATGGCCGGCGGCTGTTGCTGCCAATCCGAACTCCCGGGCAGTTGCTGGGCACACTGGAGGTCTGGTATCCGGCTGAAAAAGGATTACCGGAGACCTCGCGCCGCCTGCTGGAGACCCTGACCGACCAGTTGGCAACTGCCATTTTCCTGGAAAAACAGATCACCGAAGAACAACAGCTGACGCTGGCAGAAGAACGCACGGTGATTGCCCGGGAGCTACACGATTCCCTGGCACAATCGCTCTCGTACCTGAAAATGCAGGTGACCCGTCTGCGCCGGCTGAACATTGATGGCGAGCAGAAGCCCATCCACGATGACATCCTGGATGAACTGAGCACTGGCCTGAACAGCGCCTACCGCCAGCTGCGGGAACTACTGGCCACCTTCCGGCTGAAACTGGATACGCCTGATCTGGCGACTGCCCTGCGTAAAACCATCGACGAATTCTCAGAGCGCCTCGGTAAACCGGTAGCGTTTGAATACAACCTGCCGCCCCAGACGCTGTCGCCCAATGAGGAAATCCACACCCTGCAGATCATTCGTGAAGGGCTGGCCAATGCCGTCAAACACGCCGATGCCACTGACATAGCTGTAAAAGTAGTGTTCGATTCACCACAAGTGCGGGCCAGCATACAGGACAATGGCAGGGGATTACCGGGTGGCGACCAGCCCGTGAACCACTATGGCCTGATTATCATGCAGGACCGTGCCCGCACACTCGGCGGCAAGGTCAATGTGCGAAACAGGGATGAAGGCGGCGTGGAAGTCGCGCTAACATTCGTACCCAAGAGCCGCAACCTGATTCCAACGGAAACTACGCCGGCCTGAGCCGAGCGCAGGACAAAAGAGAGAAACAATGTCTGAGACACCCGCAAGCATTCTGTTGATCGACGACCACCCGCTGCTGCGCCAGGGCATCAAACAGCTGATCGGCATGGAAGACGACATGGAAGTGATCGGCGAAGCCAGCAATGCCGCCGATGGCATCCGTCTGGCCACCGAGCTGGAGCCGGACCTGATCCTGATGGACCTGAACATGCCGGAAATGGACGGCATCGAAGCCCTGAGAAAGCTCAGGGAACAGAATGTCAGCTCGCGCATCGTTATGTTTACTGTCTCAGACCAGGAAGACGATGTGGTCGCGGCATTGCGGGCGGGCGCCGACGGTTACCTGCTCAAGGACATGGAGCCCGAGGACATGATCGCCCAGTTGCACCAGGCGGCGGTGGGCAAGATGGTGATCAGTGACCGCCTCACGACCCTGCTGGCTGAAGCCCTGCGTTCCAACAAACCGCAGCAGACCAGCCGTCCCGACTTCGACAGCCTGACGCCGCGGGAGAAAGATATTCTCCGGCTGATTGCCGAAGGCCTGTCCAACAAGATGATCGGGCGTAAACTCGACATCAGTGACGGCACTGTCAAGGTCCACGTCAAGCACCTGCTGAAAAAGCTGAACCTGCGCTCGCGGGTGGAAGTCGCCGTCTGGGCGGTCGAGGAAGGCTTGCACAAGGGCTGACTGTTCATTCCCCTGAGTTATATCAAATCCGTTTATTGCGGTTTGAGGTAGGCTCTCCCTGTCTGTTTCATGATTTCAGGAGAGCCTGCCATGCTGCCTACCCTGCCCAGTTTCGGCAAATTGCCCACACCACCCGGGTTCGCGCAGCTGCAACGCCTGAGCAATCAACTCCAGCACAATCCCCTTGCGGGCCAGACCCTAGCCGTGATCCGGGAGTATGCCCCGTCACCGGTGCCACTCCTGAACGGCATTGATCAGCGAATGCCCGTCGCCCTGAAACAACTGGCAGCGGAAGCGCCCCTCAACCGGCTTTTCTCGGACGCCATTGCAGAAGGTGAATTCGACGATTTCGAGGGCCGTCGAATCCGCCTCGAAATCAATGGCGGCCAGCCAGGCATTACCCTCGGTTATTGGGCCGGGCGCCTGCGGGTGCTGAACGGTCCTGGTGAAGCCACTATCCGGGGGTCCGTTGGTGCATTCCGTACATTGGCGGAACGAAAGCAAGACCCCGATCAGTTGTTCTTCCAGCGCCGGCTGGTTATCGAGGGGGATACTGAACTGGGGCTGGCCCTGAAAAACCTGCTCGACAGCCTGGACTGGCATCTGCGGCTCAGGGATTTTCTGAAACCCTGGTAAGCGCCCATTCCGGGAACGTTCTCCAACGGTTAATCCAGGCAGGGATCAGGGGCGCTTCAATGGGCGGAGACATGGCAAATCCCTGAGCGCATTCGCACCCGAGGCTCAGCAGAATCTCACCTTGCCTGACACTTTCCACGCCCTCCGCAACCACCTGCTTCCCGAAAACCCGCGACAGACCGATCACCCCCTGAAGAATTGACAGGTTTTCACTGTCATCCTCAATGCCGGATACAAACTCCCGATCGATTTTCAGAGTATCGACAGGAAGGCGCTTGAGATAAGACAACGATGAGTAGCCAGTACCAAAGTCATCCAGGGAGAAGGTCACCCCAAGCTCACGGCAATCCGCAATGGTCTGTACGGCTTTGTCCAAATCCCCAAGTGCAGCGGTTTCCAGGATTTCCAGATCTAGCCTGACAGGGTCAACCCCCGGAAAGCCAGACAGGATTTTTTGCAGGTGCCCGGCAAAGTGATCAGACTGAAGATGGTTAGCGGCGATGTTAACGCTGACATTGACCCTGACACCCTCTTGCTCCCAGCGCTGTATCTGCAGCAGCGAGTTTCTCAACACCCATTCACCAACCTGAATATTCAGCGTGTGATGCTCAATCGCCGGCAGGAAGTAACTCGGAGGGAGCAGCCCTTCCCGGGGATGTTGCCACCGGATCAGCGCTTCAACGCCCAAAACCTCTCCAGTCCGGAGATTAACCTTGGGTTGAAAATAAAGCCGGAACTCATCCTGGTTGAGCCCCCTGCGGATGTCCTCCAGTAACAACTGACGGGCTCGATACTGGCTCCGCTCGCCGGCATCAAGATACAGCCAGCCACTGCGCATCTCGTGTTTTGCCCGATACAGGGTATTATCCGCCTGCCTCAGCAAGCTGTCTGCGTCCTCAACGGCGCCATCCGGAAACAGGACAACACCAGCCGTAAACCCCGCAGAAACCTCAACACCGTCGAGTTCAAAAGGCTGACTGGCCGTCAAACGCAGAGCTTCCAGCCGCGACTCGGCTTGGCTGGCATCCGGCAGCAACAATGCAAACTCATCACCACCTGTTCGCGCCAGGCAGGCATCCGCCGGGATCGCATCCAGCCACCGCCGGGACAGCAAGCCGAGCATTCGGTCTGCCGCATCTTCTCCCAGACAGTCGTTGAGATCCTTGAAATTATCAAGATCAATAGACACCAGGGCTGCCGAGTTCTCAGCTCTCACTTCATCTGCAAGGTATTCACGAACTCGTCGGACGATGCCGTTTCGGTTCCAGAGGCCGGTCAAGGCATCGGTATAAGCGAGCGTTTCCAGATGGTGCTGATATTCTCGGGCTTGTTCTTCCAGGGCCTGATTCAGCCTTTCATGCTGTATTCGGGACAGCTCGTCTTCGGCCCTCAAGCGGGCCATTTTCTCCCGCATTAACTGAATCGTGCTTGATGAAAGCTTTCCGTAAATTTCCAGCAGCGCGTTGACCAGCACCGAGGCGGAACCGCTCAGCTCTGCATCGACCCGGTTTTTTGCCTCACTGACTTCCAGGCCTTGCTGAACCAACTCAACCGTCAGAGCCATTCGGCGATCTGATTCGAGGATATGGAAGGCTAACCAGCGTGTGAGGAAGTCAAACAGTCTGGTTAACACCTCTTCCTGAGGTTCGCGGCTGTTGCGCAGCTCCTCAACCTGCGCAAAAAACATCTGGTGTGACTCGCGGTGGCTTTTCGCCATCGCTGCTTCACTGAGGGTTTTGTTCCAGATCGCTTCCTCGTATTCAAAATGAAACGCCGCGTAGGTGAGCAACTCATCAAGAATCTGATCGGGCGTTAACTCGGAGGTATCCGATGCAAAGTGCCACGCCAGTCGATTCAGGATATTGACCAGCACCTTGTGCTGTTGATCAATATCATCAATGCCGGTCTCGAAATTCCGGTTCCAGGGGAAGATTTCGAAGGCATTCGGCACATTATTGGTCACAGAAGGACTCCCAAAACGGCAACCACCGTCTTGAGCATAGTTCAACTGCCAATAAATGTAGTTGTTTTAAATCAGAGAGCGGGCTGCCTCAGAGCTGGTCGCTCAACGCAAAATCCCGCAACGCCACCGCATTATTATGGTCGGTATCTTTGGCGGCAAATACCAGCGTGACGCGTTTGTGCTCTTTGAGGATCTGCCGGAACAAATCCAGGTCCTCTGCGGCCCCATCAGACTTGAGCTCTTTGAAGTAGCGGTCTCGAAACCCGGGCCATCTGTCCGGGTCATGGCCGAACCACTTCCGCAATTCTGTAGATGGCGCAAGCCCTTTCAGCCAATGGGCAATGTCTGCGTCTTCTTTGGCAACGCCCCTGGGCCAGATGCGATCCACCAGAATACGCGGGCCATCTGAGCGGGCAGCGTGGTCGTAGGCTCGTTTCAGGCGGATGTCCATAGAAACCTCCCAACCGGCTAATGGTGTCCTTGAGCCTAGCCTTCACCCCCTATGAATTCAAAACCCGCCATGACATAACGCATTTACCGCATCTCAAAAAACTCCCGATGCATCCGCCGGGCAGGCAGGCCCCATCTGCGGAATTCGTTGAACAGGGTCCGGGCCATGCCCAACGGGCCGCAGAACCACAGGCTGGCGCCTTGCCAATCCGGCACCGCATCGCGAATTTCCTCCGGTGTCAGTCGGCCTTCGGTACGACTGCATCGAATAACCAGGTTAACGGCCGCCGCGTAGAAAGCCCATTCTCCCTGGGTTTCTGCCAGCCCCCGCTGCCCCCTGAACCAGGCTTCCAGGCCGGCGAGTTGCTGTCCCGCCCCTTTGCCGGCCGGCTTCTCCAGCCAGCCCCAGCCCACCATCCACGTGGTGCCCTTGGCCCACCACCAATGCAACGTAGCCAGCACCAGTGAACCAATGCCCAGCCATTTGTGCAGCCGGTACACCTTGTCCAGGCCACCAACCCAACGCTCCAGAGACCGGAGACGCAGTGCCAGTACCAACGCAACCGCCATCATCACTACGGCCAGAATGCCGGAAAACTGCACAAACACAGAGCGGAACGGAAAGTAAGCGAAGGGGGAAACCCACAGGCTGTCGGAAACAAACCACAGGACGCCGACCAAAGCAGTCAGACCCCAGAAAAATAGCGGGACGCGAGCCATAACAATAAACCCCAATGCAGTTTGAGTACCCTAGCAAGCTACTCCTGGTACATCGGCTATCTATTGACCTCAATCAACGCTCAACGGGCTTTACACAGACTTTACGATCAGATCCATTCCCGGCTTGCCGTACCAGTACCCGTTACATGGCGGGGCCTCCACCAGCTGCAGCGGGTCGGCGACCAGCACTTCCCCCCGGCGCACCTGATCAAAGCGTTTGACCACTTGTTCCATCCCTTGATGCTCCGGGCTCAGTCGCACGGTACTGACACCCATACGCTCCATCTCCGGTAGTTCCCTCATCAGGTCGTAGCGCGAGCCGGAGAGCGTGGAAATGCCATTGATCCGGAACAGTTCCTGGCTTTCCCTGGAACGCAGTTCCATGCCACCTGGATGCTCCAGGCAACGGAATTCGCAGTTGTCTTTAGGCAGGTTGTAATGACGGGCAGTGAAACAGCGAGACGACCAGGCCAATGGCAGGAAGCCCCAGGAGAATACCTCGGCGGGCAGATCCAGGCCGTCGGCCTTCAGCTCCCGGATCAGCTGCTCCAGGGTTTCCTTGCCCAGTTCCACCGGCAGGTTCCAGCCCTGCAGACCCTGTCTGGCGAGGATCTTCAGGGTGGCCGAGTTGTAGATGTTCATGGACGGGCCGGTAACAAACGGAATCTTGTTGCGGATCGCCACCTGCAGGGCACTCTGGTCGTTGGCCTCCACCAAAAACTCATCCTGTTCGCAAAACCGACGAAGTCGCCGCAGATCCGCTTCGGATTCGATCAGCGTCAATGTGGAAAGCACCACGTTCTTGCCACAAGCCTTCAGATCCCGGGCCAGGTCGAGCCAGTCATCGGGCTTCAGTTCCCGGCGGCGGGAGCACACCACTTCGCCAAGATAGATGGTATCTACTGGCCACTCCGCAGCGTTAGCGTAGAAATCGAATACGGACTGCTTGGTCCAGAACCACAGAATCGGGCCAAGAGAGAGTTTCATCATAGCGGGCAAAACCTTATTTCCACTTGCGATGGTAGGCCCCGATGGTGGTCAGGCCACCTTCGGAAAGACCGGCGAGGGTGCTGTTCCAGGCACTGTCTACAGCAAAGCTGTCAGGGGTGGCCTGAACCCGGTCCAGGGCCTGGCGCCAGGTTCGGGCAACATCTGCAATGTAGGCCGGGCTGCGCTGGCGGCCCTCGATTTTTACTGCGCTGATACCCAGCCCCTTCAATTCCGGCAGAAGATCCAAGGTATTCAGGCTTACCGGCTCTTCGATGGCATGGTACACGCTGCCCTCCACTTCAAACCGGCCCTTGCACAGGGTTGGGTAACCGGCGGATTCACCGGGGCCATAGCGATCAATGAGCACTTCATTCAGGCGGGATTCCAGCCCCTGAGAGGTTTCCTGCCAACGCACCGCCTTGGCCGGTGAACAGGCACCCCGGGTGTTGGGGGATTCATCCGTGAGGTAAGAAGACAGGTAGCAGCGACCCTCCGCCATAATGCACAGACTGCCGAAGGCAAAAACTTCCAGCTCCACTGGGCTATGCTTGGCCACACCCCGAACCTGATCCAGAGACAGCACGCGCGGCAGTACTGCCCGGCGGATATCGAAGTTGTCCTTGTAGAACGACAGGGCCTCATGGCTGGTGGCAGAACCCTGAACCGACAAATGCCGGGGGATATCCGGGTGCCTGTTTGCAGCGTAATCCAGCAGTCCCATATCGGCCAGGATAATGGCATCCACTCCAAGGCCGGCGGCACGATCCACCGCGGCTTTCCAGTGTTCCCAGCCATCGGGTTGCGGATAGGTATTAATGGCGCAGAACACACGGCTGCCTTTTGAATGGGCATACTCAATGCCCTCGGCTGCACGCTTGTCGTTGAAGTTCAGGCCAGCAAACTGGCGGGCGTTGGTACTGTCCCGAAAGCCGAAATAGACCGCATCGGCTCCATTGTCCACGGCGGTTTTAAGGGCGGGAAGGCTACCAGCCGGGCATACAAGTTCCATGGTTTTCTCCGCTGAGCACGTTGCCGTGCACCTTACCGGTCAGCGACTTAGCCCACCTTGACCTTTGTCAGCGGATTGACCGAAACCGGTCAAATACCCCTTTGGCAGTACTCTACGCATTAACCCCTACCTGAACCAAAACTGCCTAAAAATCATTATTTTAACTTTTTATTACAAGCACTTACACGTGGAAATCTACCCCCTCAGCTACCCCAAGGCGTCAATGGTCTGAACTGCTACACTTATCCACAATGGACGCCATTCTCAATGATGAGGCCCTCCCATGACTTTTATCAACAACCTCTCCATGCGAGGCAAGCTGATTACTTTGGTGCTGCCTGCGCTGCTGGTCATTGTATTTTTCTCGGTCCAGAGCATCTCCCGTAATATGGATGACCTGGACAACATGCAACAGCTCAATACCTTGGTTCGGCTGGCTGAGCTTGGGGATCCGCTGGTTGAGGAATTGCAGAAAGAACGGGGCCGTTCGGCCGTGTTTATTTCCAGCGCCCCGGATTCTGACGGCGAACGCGAGGCAACCCGCAATCTTCAATCCCAGAGACAAAATACCGACAGGAACCTGAGCGCCTACCAGAACGGAATCAAGGCACTGGCTGAAGAAGCCCGCTTTGACAGCAGCATTCAGGCAAGCGTCGACAGATTCCAGCGGGACATTGGCAATCTAATCAGCCTGCGCAGGGATATTGATAGCCGGGTGTTGTCTGGTGCCGAATCCGGCGCCCGCTACACCAGCCTGATCATGGAAATCGTTAACCGTATTCCGTTGCTGGTGCGCCGGGCATCTGAGCCCGAGCTTGCCCGGCAGATCAATGCCTACCTTGCCCTTGCCGAAGCTGCCGAAATGGCAGGCCGTGAACGGGCTGCAGGGGCGTCACTGGTGCGCAGCGGCAACTTCGCCCTGCCTGCAGTTGGGCAAATAGCGGCCCTGTCAGGGCGTCAGCAAGCGTATTTCCAGACCGCAATCGCCATGCTGAGTGCAAATTCGGATATCCGTGGTCGGATTGAGTCATTTCCCGAAACCGCCGAGCACCGAAAAATGCTGGATCAGCGAGATATGCTTCTGAGCAGCCCTTCCGGTATGTACGGCCTGGAAGCCAGTGACTGGTTTTCAGCCTCTACCAACCGCATCCAGGCCATTAATGGCATCCGCACTGATATGCTCTCACAGGTTAAAGCACTGGGCACCGCTGGCGTGAATGCCGCCAGAAGCAATCTGATCTGGGCATCGGCCATTGCCGCGACGTCAATCGTTCTGGTGGTTCTGTTAATGACCGTGATTATTCGAGCCATTCATCAGCAGGTGAATCAGCTGCTGGAAGGTGTTCGAAACGCCATGGACAACAAGGACCTGTCGCAGGCGATTCCGGTCTCCAGCAAGGACGAGACGGGCACCATAGCCGAAGCAATCAATGAACTGTTCGGCCGCTTTAGCGAGGCTTTGCTGCAAATCGACAAGGCAAGCGTACAGCTGGCCACAGCCACCGAGGAAACCAGCTCAACCGCGGGCCAGAATTCCTCACAGATCAAGAACCAGCAACAACAGATTGAGCAGGTGGCCGCTGCCACCGAAGAAATGTCGGCAACTTCAGAGGAGATTTCTCACAACACCCAGCAGGTGGCGGACGCCTCCAGCCGGGCTATGGAGAAAAGCCAGACCGGCGAGAAGGTGCTGCGCACCAGTGTCTCCCAGATCCGGGAACTGGCGAAGTCAGTACAGGACGTCAACCAGGTTATCGAAGAACTGGAACAACGCAGCACGACCATCAGCGATGTGGTTGATGTTATCCGGAAAGTGGCCGACCAGACCAATCTGCTGGCGTTGAATGCAGCGATCGAAGCCGCCCGGGCGGGCGAGCACGGACGAGGCTTTGCGGTAGTGGCGGATGAGGTTCGCACACTGGCGCAGCAAACCCATGAATCCACTACCCAGATTGAAGATATCATCAACGGCTTCAAGACCATCACCGACAACGCCAGCCGTTCAATTATCACCAGCCACAAACTGGCCGACCAGACCAGCGCGCAAGCCTCAGAGATGGAACAGACCTTTGCTGACATTCTGATGGACGTGAACAGCATTTCCGATATGGCGACCCAGATTGCCACTGCGTCGGAACAGCAGGTTGCCGTCACGCGCGAACTGGCGGGTAATATGGAATCTGTCAGCGAAGCTGCCCTCCTGACCCTGACCGGCTCCCAGGAAATCACCGAGGTCACCCAGGAGCAGGCGCGGCTGGCCCGACAGCTACAGGATCTGGCCAATGAGTTCAAAGTGGCCTGATCAGAAAACCCTCCACGACAACGCAAGAGGGCTGCCATGTGGCAGCCCTCTTGCGTTTGTGCTCATTGTTCTCCAGTCAGATAATTCTGGAGAACCGCTGGCTCGCCCCTTCCTTGCGGTACAGATCGAAGATCTGGCAAATGGCCCGGATCAGTAGGCGACCGGCTGGCTGAACCTGCAGCAAAGAACCGGAATCCGCAATCAACTCGTCCTGAATCATCGGCTTCAGGCGGTTTATTTCATCCGCGAAATAGCGGTCAAAATCTTCATTCCACTGTTCGGCAAACTGCTTGCGGTCCAGTCGGAACTGGCAGATCAGCTGCCCGATCACCCAGCGGCGGATGCGGTCGTCGCGGGTCAGGCCCACGCCACGAATAATCGCCAGTTGGCCAGCATCAATGGACGCCTCCCAGGACGGCAGGTCGTGGTTGTTCTGGAAGTAGGCGTCGTCGGTCTGGCCGATGGCGGAGACACCCAGGGACACCAGGTCACAATCCGAGTGAGTGGTGTATCCCTGGAAGTTCCGATGCAGGCGGCCTTCGCGCTGGGCCACCGCCAGGCTGTCGTCCGGCTTGGCGAAGTGGTCCATGCCGATGTATTCGTAGCCAGCTTCCAGCAAACGATTGATGGTGTTGTGCAGGATGGTCAGTTTCTGCTGCGGACTGGGCAGAGTATCGGCCTGAATCCGTGTTTGCGGATAGAAACGGTCCGGCAGATGCGCGTAACTGAACACCGAAAGCCGGTCCGGCGACATCTCGATCACCGATTCCAGGGTTTCGGCAAAGCTTTCCGGAGTCTGGTACGGCAGGCCGTAGATCAGGTCCAGGTTGATGGAGCGGAAGCCGATGTGGCGCGCTTCGTTCAATACCGACTCAGTCATGTCCCGGGGCTGGATACGGTTCACCGCTTTCTGCACTTCCGGATTCACATCCTGCACGCCCAGGCTGATACGGTTGAAGCCCAGCTCCCAGAGGGTGGACAGGGTATCTTCGTCCACTTCCCGGGGATCGATTTCGACACTGTAGTCCCGGTCGTCGCCGGACTGCAGGTTAAACAGCTCACCGTAACCGGCCATCAGGTGCTGCATCACATCCCTGGGCAGGAAGGTAGGTGTACCACCACCCCAGTGCAGCTGCTTGACCGGGCGGTCGGCACCGAACAGTTTCGACTGGATGGCCGCTTCTTTCAGTACCCGCTCCACATAGGGCATGGCCTTGTCGCGCTTCTTGGTGATCACCTTGTTGCAGGCGCAGTAGTAGCAAAGGTGCGCACAGAACGGCAGGTGAGTATACAGCGAGATGGGCCCGCCAGCGGCCTTGCTGCGGCCAGCCGCCTTGACCATGTCTTCAATGGAATAGTTCGGGGTGAACTCCACCGCTGTTGGATAGGATGTGTAGCGAGGTCCGCTCAGATCATAACGGCGGATGAGCGCCTCATCCCAGATAAAAGCGGGCAGATTGTTTGCTGTAGCGGTATCAGAAGCCATAGTAAAACTCTAACGTCGAATAGGATCGGCATGCCGGAAAGCGCGCATTATGCCTGACCGGCGGCTGGCACGATTTGATGCGAATCAGCTGAGTGTACCAGCATACCCAATGAACCACCCTTGCGCCCATGGCGTATTCTGCCTACCTCTAAAGGATAAACTCAGCCGGAGCCCGTCATGGCCAATCTCATCCTGATCCTGGGTGATCAGCTCAGCCACCGTCTCTCTGCCCTTGAGGGTGCAGACAAGGACAACGACCTGGTCGTGATGGCCGAGGTCCACAGTGAAGCCAGCTACACCAACCATCACAAGAAGAAGCTGGTGTTCATTTTCAGCGCCATGCGGCACTTTGCCGATGCACTGGAGGAGGATGGCTGGCGGGTTCACTATCAGCGCTATCACCCGGACAATCCGGCACAGTCTATTGAACAGGTAATAGCGGAGCTGGTGCGGAAATACCAACCGGAGCGAGTCATTACTACAGAATGTGGTGAGTGGCGTTTACACGAACAGATCAGCCGCTGGCACAAAACACTGGGCATCCCCGTGGAAATCCGGCCGGATACCCGCTTCGTGTGCGCCATTAACGAGTTCGCCCGCTGGGCCTACGGCAAAAAGCAGCTGCGCATGGAATTCTTCTACCGGGAGATGCGCAAGAAAACCGGCCTGTTGATGACGCCAGATGGCCAGCCGGAAGGTGGCCACTGGAACTTTGACGCCGATAACCGCAAGAAATGGACCGGCAAGCCGCCTGCTCCGACTCCGTTCCGGGAGGAGCCGGATACCATCACCACCGAAGTGATCGAACTGGTGAACGAGCACTTTTCGGAACATTTCGGCACCACGGATGATTTCCATTATGCCGTTACCGCCGAACAGGCCCGCCAGGCGCTTGCCCATTTTATCGACTTTGCCCTGCCCTGCTTCGGCGACTACCAGGATGCCATGTCAGACAACGAAGACTGGCTGTTCCACTCCATTCTGTCGCCCTACCTGAATACCGGGCTGCTGGAGCCCATGGAGGTCTGCGAAGAAGCGGTACGGGCCTGGCACGCCGGCCGGGCACCGCTGAATGCGGTGGAAGGTTTTGTCCGCCAGGTCATCGGCTGGCGGGAATTCGTGCGCGGCATCTACTGGCTGCTGATGCCCGGTTACGCCCGGGAAAACCGCCTGGGCAATACTCGGGAGCTGCCCTGGTTCTACTGGTCCGGCGATACAAAGATGCGCTGCATGCATAAAGCCATCGATGCCACGGCCCGCAACGCCTATGCCCACCACATCCAGCGACTGATGGTCACCGGTAACTTTGCCCTTCTGGCCGGGGTGAAACCGGAAGCCATCTGTGACTGGTACCTGGCAGTGTATATCGACGCCTTCGACTGGGTGGAACTGCCCAACACCCTGGGCATGGTGATGCACGCCGATGGCGGCTACCTCGGCTCCAAGCCTTACGCCGCCAGCGGCAAATACATCCAGCGCATGTCTGACCATTGCCAGAACTGTCACTACCGGGTGCAGGACGCTACCGGAGACCGCGCCTGCCCGTTCAACAGCCTGTACTGGCACTTCATTGACCGGCACCGGGAGGATTTTGCCAACAATCCACGAATGACCATGATGTACCGGAACTGGGACAAGCAGAAGCCAGAACGGCGGGAAGCCCTGCGGGCAAGGGCAGACTGGGTTCTGGCCAATATCGAAACACTGTGATCCGACTACGCCGAATGAGGTACGGAAAAGCGGGATTATGACTGCTATGCTCTTACCATTGTCAGCAATCTGGACGCTTGAGTGCGCAGATGGATACCCGCAGCCTGATTATCGGATTGAGCCTTGTTATGGCCTCACTGAGCGTGAGGGCAGACCACCATGGCTTCAGCCTTTATACCTTTCTGGCGCCGCCTTACCAGTATGCGGAACCCCAGATTCCAGTGGTTACCGGTGAAACCACGGAAACCATCCGCTGCGCCCTGGACAAGTCCGGATTTCAGGCCAGGATCAGTCTGATGCCGCAAAGCCGGGCCCGTTACTCGTTGGAACGCAACCTGGTGGACGGCTACTATGCCGTCGGGCCGTCCGAGGAACTGGACCAATCCGCCGTTCGCTCGCACCCGGTCGCCCTGGAGAAATGGCACTGGTTTTTCACCGCTGAAGCCAAACCGGACCCCGGCACTGCAAGAATTGGCGTGGTCGGTGGCAGCAATGAAGCCCTCTGGCTGGAAAACAATGACCTGAAACCCTTTATCACGGTCACCGGGGCTGAGCAGCTTCCGGCACTGCTGGTTCGAAAGCGGATTGATCTCGCCCTGATGGATCAGCGTGCCATGAAATACCTGCAGAACCAGAAATCCGGGGTAGATTGGTCACTGAATTCTGATTTTGTTCGGTATGCGCCTTTGCACCTGTATGTGAGCTCTCGCTTTTCTGCGGACCACCCTCGCTTCCTGTCCGGATTTAACGCACACCTTGCCGGCTGTGAAATGCCCAGTATGCAATTGTCCGAACAGGAAGCGTCTGAGGTTCAGGGGCTGGCGCAAGCACTGATGGCTGATCTCTCCGGCAACATCAATCTGACCAATGCCATCTACCAGGGGCCGACCTATGACAACCTGACCGATATCCTGACCAAGGACACGCTCTGGCAAGCGCTGGCACCCCACCATCCGACACCGCTGGCTGGCGAAATACTTGAGCTGCCGGCTTCCCGGGCAATGACAGCCTGGCAGGCCAGCCACTCGCCACTCGTTACCGAGGTACTGCTGACCGACAAAGCCGGGGCGCTGGTCGCCATGAGCCGCCTGTCCTCAGACTACTGGCAGGGCGACGAGCCCAAGGTTCAGGAAATCGCCCTTGAAACCGACCGAGGCGTTGAGAGAAAGCGCGACATGTGGATTTCGCCGATTCGCTACGATGCCTCCACCGCCCGTTTCCAGGTGATGGTCAGCTTTCCGGTGCCGCTGAATAAACTCAACAACGGACTCGAAGGCGTGCTGGTACTCGGGCTCGACATCGAACACGCTCTTCACAATCCCCCCGCCCCCGGCTCGGCAGAATAACCAACATCTTCCAGAGTCAGGGAGGCCCGACTTCGCAGGCCAGCACCAGAGCCCAAAACTCGGAGAAATCGTTAACCACTACATCCGGTTTGTCCGGGTGTTTGTGAGTACCGGGAAAAATCCGGTTCAGCCACGGCAAATCCCACTGGGCGCCGTTGAAGAACACCGCGCTCATACCGGCCCGTTTGGCCGCAATGATGTCAGTGGTAGAGTCGCCCACGTACCACACACTGGGGTCCGGTGGGTAATCCAGCTTCTGCACTGCCAGCAGCAATTGATCCGGGTGGGGTTTGCGCAGCGGGGTATCATCACCACACACGTTAACGTCAAACAGGTGTGTCCAGCCGGTATCTTCCACCGCCGCCAGTTCGTGCTCGAAAAACTCCCGGTCGCGGTTGGTGATCACGCCCACCAGGATACCCAGCTTGCGCAGCCCTTCCAGCATTTCCCGCACCCTGGGCTCGAAGGCTTTCACGGTGCCGTAGTGATTCCGGTAGTGATGATTAAAGGCTTTGTGGGCAATCTGCTTGGCGTCCTGATCCTCACCGAACAGCACTTCAAAAATATCGGTGCGGGAGATTTTTCGATCAGCCTTTACCTTGGGATGCAGTTTGGCGAACTCTCGCACGTATGCCACCAGGCGGGCATCTTCCGGGGTTTTGCTGTCTTCCGGCGCCACCATCCGGTCCATCAACCCCAGCTTGTGGAAATCCGGCAGCATGTCATCCACCGCGTGGTACATGGCATCGAGCGTGTCCACCAGAGTGGCGTGCCAGTCGAACAGGATCACCGCCGGGCGAATCAGTTTCACCACCGCCGGGTGCCAGTCCGGCTCAATGCGGGGTTCCGGCCGCTCTGGTGCCGGGAAGGGTTTCGGGCGCACCTCTGCCGGGCTGGCGACAAACGCTTCGGAATGCTCACGTTCCAGCAGGGCGAGTAAATCCATCAGATCTTCAAAGCTGTCGAGAACAGCGGTCGGGGCGTCTCGCTTGGTGAACCAGCTGCTGACCCGGTCGGGCTCCCAACAGGCACCGTTGTAGAACACTCCAGCCACACCGGCATGGTGTGCGGTAAGCATGTCCACATAACTGTCCCCGATATACCAGGCGTGTTCATCCGTTTGGATCGACAGCTTTTCCAGCGCTTTGAGGATAACCTCCGGATCCGGCTTGTATTCAGTGACGTCATCAGCACACACGGTGGCATCGAACAAATGCAGCCAGCGGCCCTCGTCGACAATCTGCAGTTCCCGGTCCAGGAACTCCCGGTTGCGGTTGGTGCACACCGCCAGCTTGATACCCAGGGCTTTCAGTGCTGACAGATACTCATAAGCGCCCGGCTGAAACGGTTTGACCTGGCCGAAGTACTTCCGGTAAGCCTGATTGTAGGCTTTATGCGCGATCAGCTTGGGAGCCTTGTTCTCACCAAAGATGGCGTTGAAAATATCCGTTCGGGAGACCCGGCGCTCAGCCAGAATCCGCGGGTGCAATCGGCGGTAGATTCGGATGTAACGCACCAGCCGCGCGTCGTCTTCGGTGCGGCACTGGTCTTCAGGCAGCAACTGCTCCACGAGGCCCAGCTCTTCCAGTTGCGGTAACATCTCCTCCATGGCGCTGAACATGGCATCATGGGTGTCCACCAGGGTACCGTGCCAGTCGAAGATCAGGACCGAGGGTGGCAGGATGTTGTCGTCGAATCGGGACATGGCAAAACCTCTGGAAGCTCAGTCACGTATATCCACACACCTCTTTCAGTTAAACCCATAAACCGCCCATGCACAAAAAACCGCACTTACCTGAGAAAATCTGCCCGGCCTGCCATCGCCCTTTCACCTGGCGCAAGAAGTGGGCAAAGGACTGGGACCAGGTGAAATACTGCAGTGAGCGTTGCCGGCGCAATCGGGGGCCGCACTGATGGCAGTCGTGGTCTGGTTCAAACGGGATTTACGGGTGGAGGATCACGGCCCGCTGTGCGCCGCTGTGCAATCCGGGCAGCCGGTGATTCCCTTGTATGTGGTGGAGCAGGAATACTGGCAGCAACCGGACACCTCCCGCCGGCAGTGGCAGTTCGTTGCGGAGTCTCTCGAATCCTTGCGCAAACAGTTAAAACGCTTGGGCAGTGATCTGCTGATTGCTCACGGGGAGGTCATCAGAACCCTGGATGACCTGAAACAGCAGTACGGCATCACACAGGTGTTCTGCCATCAGGAAACCGGCGGGGACTGGACCTTTCAACGGGATAAAGCGGTGATTGCCTGGTGCCAGAGCCAGCAGATTGAGTTCCGCGAATGGCAGGGCTTTGGTGTCGTTCGGCGACTGGTCAACCGGGACGACTGGGACCAGCACTGGAACCGGATCATCAAAAGCACACGCCTGCCTGCACCCGAAGGGATTCGTTCGCCGGATACCTCCGGCTGGCCGCAGAGCTTACCCGCACCCGCCCAGCTTAACGGTGGCCCATGCCCGGATCGTCAGGCCGGCGGCAGCGAACGGGCCATTGCCCTGCTGGATTCGTTTCTGGAACGGCGGTGCGTGGGTTATCAGTACAACATGTCCTCACCGCTTACCGCACCTCGCGCCTGCTCACGGCTCAGCCCTCACCTGGCCTGGGGCACCATCAGCCTACGCGATGTCTATCAGCAGTCAAAAGAGACCGGAGACCACCGCAACACTCTGCCTCGCAAGAAGAAAAGCCTCACCAGCTTTCGCTCAAGGCTGCACTGGCATTGCCACTTTATCCAGAAGCTGGAGGATGAACCGGAACTGGAATTCCGTGCCATGCATCGGGAACTGGAGCACCTGAAAACCGGACCAAACAACAGCGAGCGACTGCATCGCTGGCAGGAGGGCCAGACCGGCTGGCCGCTGGTGGATGCCTGCATGCGCAGCCTGGAGCACACCGGTTGGATTAACTTCCGCATGCGGGCCATGCTGATGGCGGTGGCCAGTTATCAGCTTTGGCTGCACTGGCGGGACCCGGCACTGCACCTGGCTCGCCTGTTTACCGATTTCGAGCCCGGCATTCACTATCCCCAGGCCCAGATGCAATCGGGGCTCACCGGCATCAACGCCCTGCGCATTTACAACCCGGTGTTGCAGAGCCAGAAACTGGATCCGGAAGGTGAGTTCATCCGCCGCTGGATACCGGAGCTGGCCGGCGTCCCGGCGGAAATGATCCACACCCCATGGCTGATGACGCCGGCCCAGAAGCAGCGCTTTGGCGGCAATACCTATATTTCACCAGTCTGTGATCATGAGCAGGCAGCACGGGTGGCTCGCAAGGCTGTCGGAGAGTTCAGGAAGCAGCAAGTGAGCCAGACAGAGACGGACCGGGTTCTCAACCGTCATGGCAGTCGAAAGGGGCCGGCACAGAACCGGCCCAGGACTGGCAGCCAGGACTCTGAACCGTCATCACAGCTCCCTCTTTTTTGATTCCAATGAACAAGGACCTTACTCGCTCTCTACAGGTCCGTCGCTCTCGTTTTTCTCCATACTGGGAAGCACCAGCACCGCACAAGGGGCATTGACCGACACATACTCCACCGTTGCCTTGCGCAACGGCCAGTGGCTGCCACCGCCACGGGAGACCAGAATCATCAGGTCTGCACACAGCTGGCCGGCCAGTGCCACCAGTTTCTCACCGGCCGAACCGGCCACCACGTGCAGGATCGCCTCCCGGTTCAGGGGCAGGTATTTCCGGGCCAGCAGATCCAGGTGGTGCCGCACCTGTTCTTCTTTGTCTTCCGGTGCTTCTTCGGTGACGTGAGGAAAGAAACCGCTGCCACCCGGGTTGAAGACACTGGCCAGGTGCAACTCGCCCCCCTCCTCCAGAAGATTCAGGGCCGCTTCCAGTGCACGCTTGCCCTCCCCGTCGTCTTTCGGATCAATCGCGATCAGCAGCTTCCGGTACATAACCTTTCTCCTGTTTGGGTTCAGAATCGGCTTCCACTTCCGGGAAGGCGCGGCCTCGCACCAGCTCATCCACACTGTAGCCGCGATAATCGGCGTGCAGAGCGCGATAGAGGGACACCGCCATAAAAATCAGCAGAATACAGAACGGTAAACCAAGTGAAGTGATCACGTTCTGCAGAGCATCCAGCCCGCCGGCAAGCAACAGAGTGGCCGCAATTACCCCCTGGGCCGCCGCCCAGAAAATCCGTTGGCGAATCAGCGAAGGCTGGTCGTCCCGGCGTGTCAGCATATCAATCACCAGGGAGGCGGAGTCCGATGACGTGGTAAAGAAAATGACAATAATGACCACACTCAGAGCAGAAGCCGCCTCCGCCAGCGGAAAAACATCAAGAAACGCAAAGATGGCCACCGACGGATCCCTCTGCACCTGATCCGCCAGTGCCACCAGGCCATTCATCTCAACGTTGATGGCAGAGAGACCAAAGATGCCGAACCACACCAGCGTAAACGCGGTTGGCGCAAACAGTACGCCGGCTACGAACTCCCGAATGGTTCGCCCACGGGAAATCCGGGCAATGAAAATACCCACATAGGGCGCCCAGGAAATCGTCCAGGCCCAGTAGAACAACGTCCAGTTGCGTTGCCAGTCCGACTCGCGAAAGGTTTCTGTCCAGAACGCCAGCCAGGGCAAGGCATCAAAATAATCACCCACGCTCTGAACCATACCTTCGGCAATAAACACGGTAGGGCCCACCGCAAATACAAACAGCAGCAAGACAATCGCCAGCAGAATATTCACCTGGGACAGCCGCCGAACTCCTTTGTCCAGGCCTAGCGCTACCGAGGTCGCTGCAATGCTGGCAATAACCGTGATCAGCAGAACCTGAACCCAGCCCGCGGAAGGAACACCGAACAGGTAATTCAGTCCACTGTTCAGCTGCAACGTGCCCAGCCCGAGCGACGTCGCCACCCCGAACAGCGTGCCCAACACCGCGATAACGTCCACCGCCCAGCCCCATGGACCAAAGGTGCGCTCACCAAGAATCGGGTAGAACAGGCTGCTGATACGCATGGGAAGGCTGTGGCGATAGGAGAAATAACCAATGGCCAGCCCCGGCATGGCAAAGATGGTCCAGGTGTGAAGGCCGAAATGATAGAGGGCAATGGTCATGGCGTCGGTAGCGGCCTGCTCGGTGCCGCCCTGCACACCATCAAATGGCGGATTGGCAAAGTGGGACACCGGCTCAGCCACCCCCCAGAACATGAGGATAGTGCCAATGCCGGCAGCAAACAGCATGGTGAACCAGGTGAGATTCGAGTAGTCCGGCCGACTGTCATCCGCCCCAAGGCGGATGCTGCCGTAGCGACTGAGCGCCAGACCAAGAAGAAAAATCAGAAGCGAAGACACCGCCAGGATATAGAACCAGCCCAGGTTACGGGCCACCCATCCGGTCAACTGCCCGAAACTGCTGGCCACAGCCTGGTCAAAAGGAATCGCCAAAGCCACAAACAGCGCGGCTATAGCAGCTGAACTAAAGAACACTCCGGGTATTGTCTGCAAGCCCAGCCGGTGTTGCAGGCGCTCCAGCACAGTCGCCTCCTCATTCCATGAAACCACCGCGCCACTGTACCATAGTGACAGTATCGTCTTCGGGCTGAGAGTTGACCGATGTCAGGCATTCAAGGGAATACATCATGAAAATTGGAGAGTTGTCCCGGCAGGCCGGTGTTCCGGTAGAAACTATCCGTTATTTTGAAAAAATCGGGCTGATGGCCAAGCCAGAGCGCGGCGAAAACGGATATCGCTATTATCGTCAGGAACACCTCGACCGCCTCCTGTTCATCCGGCGCTGCCGCAATCTGGACATGGCGCAGGACGAGATTCGTGAACTCATCCGGCTGGCTGAAAAACCCACTGCCGATTGCTCAGACGTCAATGCTCTGCTGGCTCGACACCTGTCACATGTGCGGGCCAGGCTCAACGAACTGAAAAGCCTGGAACAGATGCTGGTCAACCTACAGAACGCCTGTTCAGACCCGCGGACCATCCGGGAATGTGGGATTCTGGGCGGGCTCAGCGACGAATTGGCCACCCTCCCGGAACCCACCGCATCGGATAACCATGTACCAGGCACTCATGGATCAGGCCATCATGATTAGCAGGTGTTGACCCTGTAGCAACTACAGGGTTTTTAATGGAGACACTTAAACATTGGAGGTCTCTATGGCGTGTTCCTGTTCTGCACCTGAACCCAAAACTCCCGCTCCGGGGTTCCGAAAAGCGCTTTGGCTGGCGCTGTGGGTGAATCTGGTGATGTTTCTGGTGGAAGGCTTCGCCAGCCTGCAATCCGGGTCCGTTTCCCTGATGGCCGATGCCATCGATTTCTTTGGCGACAGCGCCAACTATCTGCTTTCTCTGAGCGTTCTGGGAATGGGGATGCTCTGGCGCGGGCGGGCGGCTATGGTAAAAGGTCTGACCATGGCCGTGTTCGGACTGGTGGTCTGGGGCCGGGCCGTCTGGGTACTGCAAAGCGGCATCACGCCCGAGCCACTGACCATGGGCATGGTGGGGCTGCTGGCGCTTGCCGCCAATGTCTTTGTTGCCGTGATGCTGTTCCGGTTCCGGGACGGTGACTCAGACATGCGCTCGGTCTGGCTTTGCAGCCGCAACGACGCTATCGGCAATATGGCCGTTATGGCCGCCGCACTGGGCGTGTTCGGCACCGGCAGTGCCTGGCCAGATCTGATCGTCGCAGCCATCATGGGTACGCTGGCCGTCACCGCCGGAGTTAGCGTGGTTCGCCATGCCCGCGCCGATATCAATGACGCGAAGCGTGACGCACAATTGCAGGCCAGCGAGACCTGAGTCCCTCAGAAAGGCTGGAAATCCGATAGACGGTAGGAGAATTCATCGTCTGCGATGAATGGGCTACCGTCCACTTCCAGCCGTACCGGGAACCCATAGCGTTGATCGTACTCAGCGACCAGGGTTTCTGCACTGTGCCGGGCTTTATCAATAACACCCAACAAACCATCAATGGTCAGGCGCCTGGGGTCCAGAATATCCGGATGGTTGATCGGCTGTTCCAAACCTTCAACATCGATCACCGTTCCCTCGCGCACAGTCACTCGCATGGGCTGGAGCAGGTCGGGAGGGCAGAAACAGGTTTGCCACACCGTAACCTCGTAACTGTCGATACCATGGGCTTGCCAAACGGCCTGAGCCTGTTGAAAATCCAGCACCGGGGTATTGTCTTTGCCGGCGCCGGCGCAACCCGCCGCCAGCAATGACACCACCAGCACCAGGCCTGTGCAGGTTATCTGACGTTCCACCACCGCCTCCTTCTGACGATCACGGCCGTCAGAGCAACCAGCAACCACCCCGCGCCCAGGCTGCCACCGCCACCGGATGAATCGCCACCCTGGTCTTCGTCGGTCGAGGTTTCCTCGAGCTCCGGCATGATTGCCGGAACCGTCTCACTGCTGGCAAACTGACCACCGTTGATAGCAACCAGTCGGTATTCGTAGGTATATCCCGCCACCGGTGTCTCATCGACATAGCTCTCGGTACCGTAAGGAGCCGTTGCCAGCAACTGCCACGGGGTATATTCAGTTCCTGTACGGCGACGTTCAATCCGATATCCGGTCTGAGGACCAGCATTCTCGGTCCAGGCCAGCAGCACACGGCCCGCCTCGGCCACAGCGGTCAGCCCCTCGGGAGCAACAGGGGCGTTGTTCCAGCTTATGCTCGCTGAATTGCCGGGCAATGAACGCACGCCCTCCAGCACGGCCACCACGCGATACGCATACTCACCGGTCGCGATCAAAGACGCATCGCGGTACTGATTCGTGCCCGCCGACAAGGTCACAGGCAGGTCGGAATAGGCGGTCTCGCCAGGGGCCATACGTTGCACAACATAGCCAGCTTCTGTGGTCTCGCTTGGTTGCCATCGCAGAAACGCACTCCGGGCCTCCGGTGTCACCACCAGGTCACCAGGAGCCGCAACCGCGGTGGGCGCGACCTCAAAACGGCTTTCCAGCGTATTGTTGGCCGGCTGCAAATCCAGTACTTCACCACTCAAGCTGATCAGGGAGACCCGTTGATTCAGGGTCAGATTGGCTTCGGTACCTGAATATGCCTGAATCGCGAGCTGGTGTCCCTGAGCATCGGGGATAAGATCGGAACAGCTATAGGACCGGGATGAGATCTCGCAAGGCACACTGTCAACGGTGACCATCTCCAGCCGGGTGTCTGTGCCCGTCAGTTCGCCCGTGACTTCCAATCGATCTGCATTTTCGGAAGCGCTCTGATAGCCAATATCAAAAAAGGCCTGGAACTGGCTCTGTCCCGGTATCCTCTCAGGATTTGTGGTTACCGCCGTGAGCATGGTATCGGCCGGAAAATTGAAACACTGTTCCAGCGCCGGTTGCTGGTTAATGGTATTGATCAGATTGGTTTCAGAACACGACGAAAACCGGGTCGCATCCGGGTTTGCCCAGGGGCTCATGATGAATCCGGTCGAACAGCTGTTCTGCTGCTCATCATGATTGGCACCGAAATTATGACCGAGCTCATGGGCAACGACGACAGCGGTCAACACGTTGGAGTCAAACGCGTTGGTAACACCGGTACCATACCCGCTGTTACTACAGAGGCTACCTACCCAGGCCAGCCCGGCCGTACTTCCATCGAAATCCCTTCCGCTCACCAGGTGCAACAGGGCGCGCCGATTCTGCTGAAACGGCAGACTGCCGCCGGCCACCTGCGCGCGCACATCATCCAATAGTTCATCCGCTGAAGTGGATGTGGTGAAGGTATTCGTCTTCAGGAAAGTAAGACTCAGGGTATCCAGCGCAATACCGAACTGCTCGAAATAGAACCCTTCCACCAGATTCAGAATGCTGACAGCCCGATCCTGGAAGTCGTCGGGGAAACGTTGCTGGAATTCGAGATCGAAAACCACCTCCAGCTCCAGCAACAGACAGGCTCCTTCTACCCGGCTGTCACAGAGGCTGTCGTAGCTCGCAGACACCGCCTGCGCCATCATTGGCGTAAGAACACGATCAGGAGCAATAACGGCACTGCTGTGTACATGGTCAACACCGCAGCTGGGAGCGACATCAAACCCAAAGCTCTTAGTGACCAACTGCTGACTGTCCTGCCGGCCACCAATCACATGCATACGCCCAAACAGGTAGGCCATACCTTCCCAGCCATTCTGCAGGCGAGACACCCTTACCCAGCTGTCCGGGTCGACTGCCACCTTACCCTGAAAGTGGCGGCCCAAGGCGAGTGCCTGGTGCGCCCCCAGGGCTGAGACCAGCCGATTATTGGCTTGCAGCTCAACTTCGTAATCCTGGCCATCTATCCACAAATCCAGCGACTCCGAAGCGCTGGCATGAATTGAGAACAACAACAGCCAGACATGAACCAGTATCGGGAAAAGGTACAGCAAACGTCTCACGGGCGAATCCTTTTCTGTTAAGGCAATTGGAATTCGCGCAAACTAATAGGCTTGGCAGGGCGAGACCAGCCCGAACCAGTAACAATCTGCATTTATGAGAGACATGTCCCGCATGAGGGTTCGAGTGGTTAACAGGTCGGCACTCTTGTTATGCATGGTGCTTGTATTTTCATTTTTTCTTCCACCTCAATTGTTGCAGTGGCAACCGGACACAATCACATCCGGCCAGTGGTGGCGCTTGTTTACGGGTCACCTGGTTCACCTGAACGTGAACCATCTCCTGTTGAATCTGGCAGGCGTGCTTATTCTCGCTCTTCTGTTCCCACGCTTCCTGCCTGTCGGCAGGTTACTCTGGATCACACTGCTGATGGCCGCAGCGATCTCCCTGGGACTATTGTCGCTCCGGCCAGACCTGGCCAGCTATCGAGGATTCTCCGGCTGTATCCACGGCCTGGCCGCAATTCTGGCAATGAGAGAGCTGAAAACGGATCGCTGGCTTTCCATCACTCTGCTTGCAGCACTGTCCGTGAAACTTGTTTTGGAAGGTTTTGAACTGGCCGGTTCCCAGACCACGGCCCTGATTGGAGGACCGGTAATCTGGGAGGCCCATGCACTGGGTTTCGCTTCCGGACTGCTGATTGCCGGAGCCGGCTTTATCCGGCGCCGAACGCCAAAGCAATCATCACTGGAATAAAACCGAGGGCAAACAAGGTACTGAGCAACGTAGTACCCGCTGCCTGCCTGGGTGAGGCCTCCAGCAAAGTCGCAATCACCACGGTATTGGCGGCAATCGGTGTGATGGAAATCAGGAATATGGCCTGATGCACTGCCGGCTCGTAAATTCCCAGAAGCGCTGAATCAACCCACCAGAACACAATAGCCACCAATGGCCAGATCACGAACTTTCCGAAAAATGCCAGGGCAGTGAATCGGGGGTTGCCGGCCAATCCCCGAAAGCTGGTAATGCCCATGCCGATAATCATCATCCCGAGAATACTGTAGGCGCCGCGCAGATTATCGAACAGGGGCATAAAGACGTCAGGAATGGAGGCTCCGGAAAGGTTGAGTACAACCGCAGCCAGGAAAGCATAGACAGAAGGCAGGCGCGCCACCCTGAGCAGCGCATCCTGAATGCTGTATTTACCCCGGGCGGCGAGATAAAACCCGACAGAATTCTCGAACAGGGTCGTTCCCAGCATACAGACAATGTAGAGCGCCAGGCCTTCCTCTCCAAACAGCAACAGCGCCACCGGAATTCCGAAATATCCTGTATTGCCAGTTCCCACTGACAGTGGAATCACCGCCGCGCTGCCATCCGAAAGCAGCTTTCGGGCAATGGCCATATGACTCAGGGCAATCACGCTACAGAAACCGAACACCAGGGCGGGCAACAGGATCACCTCGGCGCTGAGCGGCGCCGCCATCACGCCCGAAAACACCACAGACGGCGTCACGATATACAGCATGATGCCGGCAATGTGCCGACCGCTGGCCTCCAGAAAACGACCGGCAATCCAGCCCAGTGCCACCGTAACGTAAAGCGGAAGGAGTTTGAGCAGCAGGGCCAGGGCGGCAGACATGATCTCTCCGGGCGTAAAACCTTGAAAATACAACCAGCGGGGCAGTCTACCACCTACCCATCAAGAGGTAACTCCCCAGCGCAATAGAGAAACCCGGGATCATCTTTGATAATCATCAATAGCATTAGGGATGCATCTTTATATCCTAGTGGGGCAGTCAGGTATTCGTAACAACCAAGGAGAGAGACCAATGGCCGAGCGCTTTACCAAAAGCATGGCCAGGAACATATATCTGGGGGGAAGTGCCTTCTTCGTCCTGCTGTTCCTGGCCCTGACTTTTGACACTCAGCTGCGTGCTATGCCCGAGCGGGATAACCGCGACGAGCTCACCGAACAGGTGGTGCGCGGCAAACATCTGTGGGAAGAGAACAACTGTGTCGGTTGTCATTCCATCATGGGCGAAGGCGCTTACTTCGCTCCCGAACTGGCCAACGTGTTTGACCGCCGTGGCGGCGGTGATACTGAGGTCTTCAAGGCATACATGAAAGCCTGGATGAACGCCATGCCCACGAATATTCCGGGCCGGCGCCAGATGCCGGATTTCAATCTGAGTGATTCCGAGATCGAAGACCTGGCCGCTTTCCTGGAGTGGACATCCAAGATCGACGACAACGGTTGGCCACCCAACATCGAGGGGTAAGGGAGCAGATATGAAATACGAATCTCAAAGGGTCGCCATGCCCTACTTCATCTTTGCCCTGATTCTGTTTGCCGGCCAGATTGTGTTCGGCCTGATTCTGGGTCTCCAGTACGTTGTCGGTGATTTCCTGTTTCCGGAAATCCCTTTCAACGTTGCGCGGATGGTGCATACCAACCTGCTGATTGTCTGGCTGCTCTTCGGCTTCATGGGCGCCACCTACTACATGGTTCCGGAAGAAGCCCAGACCGAACTGCACAGCCCCCTGCTGGCGTGGATTCTGTTCTGGGTGTTCGCGGCAGCCGGCACGCTGACCATCCTGGGCTACCTGTTTGTGGACTACGCGACCTTGGCAGAAGTCACCATGAACAAGTTGCTACCCACCATGGGCCGGGAGTTCCTGGAGCAACCCACGATAACCAAGATCGGTATCGCCGTGGTCGTGGTGGCGTTCCTCTATAACATCGCCATGACCGCGCTGAAAGGCCGCAAGACCGTGGTCAACATCGTGCTGATCACCGGCCTGGTAGGCCTGGCCGTATTGTGGCTGTTCTCCTTCTACAACCCCGGTAACCTGGCCACCGACAAGTACTTCTGGTGGTTTGTGGTCCACCTGTGGGTAGAAGGCGTGTGGGAACTGATCATGGGTGCCATCCTGGCCTATGTGTTAATCAAGCTCACCGGTGTAGACCGCGAAGTGATCGAGAAGTGGCTGTACGTGATCATCGCCATGGCGCTGATTACCGGCATCATCGGTACCGGGCACCACTTCTTCTGGATCGGGCCGCCCGAATACTGGCTCTGGCTGGGTTCTGTGTTCTCTGCACTGGAACCGCTTCCGTTCTTCATGATGGTGGTCTTCGCCTTCAACATGATCAACCGTCGCCGACGCAACCACCCGAACAAGGCCGCCATGCTGTGGGCCATGGGTACAACCGTCATGGCATTCCTGGGCGCTGGCGTGTGGGGCTTCCTGCACACTCTGGCTCCGGTGAACTGGTACACCCATGGTAGCCAGATTACCGCAGCCCACGGCCACATGGCCTTCTATGGCGCCTACGTAATGATTGTACTGACCATCATTTCCTACGCCATGCCAATCATGCGCGGTCGCCCCTACGGCAACAGCAATACCGCCCAGATTGTGGAAATGTGGGGCTTCTGGCTGATGACCATCTCCATGGTGTTCATCACCCTGTTCCTGACCGCTGCCGGCGTCCTGCAGGTTTGGCTGCAGCGTCTTCCGGAAAGCGGTGAAGCGCTGTCCTTCATGGCAGGCCAGGATCAGATCGCCCTTTTCTACTGGATGCGATTTGTCGCCGGTGCCTTCTTCATGGCCGGTCTGGTGGTGTACTTCGGTAGCTTCTTCATCAAGGGCGAAGCCAGCCCGGCTGAGGAAGTCCGTGGTCCTGCCACGGCAGACGCCTGATAAAGTCTGATCGCCGGGGCCTTCGGGCCCCGGCACATTCCCGAAACCCTGGACAACCTCTGTGCATGCGCAAGCCGTCAACCCGAAAGACACCCTCCAGCAGAAGCGCCTGATTACCCGCAGCGCCTTCTTCCTGCTGTTTTTGCTTGCGCCCGTACTCAATATTTTCCGTTACGACCTGACCGAAACCCGCTTCATACTGCTGGGCTTTCCCCTGTCGTTTAACCTGAATCTGGACTGGGTCGCCCAGAGCACTCCCGCCGAGGTGGCTGGCCAGATCCTGTTCTGGTTTGTCTTGCCCATTCTGGTGCTGGTGCCTCTGGTTCTGTGGATTGCCTTCAGGTGGGGCCGCCTGTATTGCGGCTGGCTGTGCCCCCACTTCTCCGTGGTAGAAACCATCAACGACCTGATGACCCGCATTACCGGCCGCCCAACCCTCTGGGAAGCCCTGAAAAAAGGCAGCACAGGCAAGGCCATTCACTGGGCCGGCCTTACTCTGGTGTGCGCCCTGATCGGTTTTTCCTGGGCCCTGGCATTACTTTCATATCTGCTGCCACCGATGGCCCTGTATACCGATCTGGTGACAGGCCAGCTTGGGCTGTATCCCGGCATTTTCCTGGCGGTAGCAACCGCTGTTTTTACCTTCGATTTCCTGTTTGCCCGGCACCTGTTCTGCAAATATGGCTGCGCCGTGGGGCTGGTACAAAGCATCGCCTGGATGACCAACGGCAAGGGCCGGGTGGTTACCTTCGATACCAAACGCGCTGCCGCGTGCCGGGACTGTACCAAAGCCTGCGACGAAGCCTGTCCCATGCGCCTGCCCACCCGCAGCCATAAGCGGGCGAAATTCAGCTGTACCCAGTGCCTGCAGTGCGTGAGCGCCTGCCGGGAAGTACAGAAAGACAACCCCGAAGGCTCCCTGCTGACCTGGGAGCCCGGCGAACCTGGCAAACAGACGGTGCTGATTCCCGTGCGCCAGGTGGAATCCACCCCGCGACAATCACGGGCCTGAACGACGAGGACACGAGATGGAAGAGTGGGTCGGACTGAAATGGCACGACTACGTAACCCGCCAGGCCATGGGCGAATTCCCCGAGTATGCCGTGCATCTGAAAGACGAAGCCCGCACACTCGGTGTCATGTTCCGGGCCATGGGCGGAGACCCTGCTCTGAGTCTGGTGACTGCTGAGCCCCGGCATTTCCAGATTCGCCGGCGATTCCTGCAAAAGCTGGCCGGCACCCACCGCAAATTTGAACTGGCCTGGCGCGATGAAGAAAGCCTGCGCCTGCCAGACAGACTGGCCCTGTTCCCGTCCCGCAAGGTGAACCGGGAGCTGTACCTGTGGCTGGCAGCCCTCGCGTCGCTCGGCGAAATTCACCACCACAGCTGGCTGCAAGGCAATCAGGCCATGGTGCAGGAACTGCTGAGCCGCTGGCCGGGCCTGGAGCCCATGTACCAGCGGCTGGTAAAACACACGCTGCAATGGCGTCCGGAACCAGACAGCCTTCGTGGCAACGAAGCCAGGCGCGAGGCCGCCATTCGCCAGGCCCTGATTCACCCGGGCAGCGTAGACGACCTGCCAGAAGCCCTGACCGACCCCTGGCCGGTGGTGCTCTGGCTGTATCCGGTACTGGGCCGGGGCAAACTCAAAGGCCAGATCATTGGCGACGACAACACCATGTCCAAATCCGGCGGCCTGGCCAAAAAACGCAAACGCCGCCGCGCCGAACGGGTGGATGCTTTCGATAAAGACCAGGGGCTGATGCTGTTCCGGCTGGAAAGCCTGTTTTCCTGGTCTGAATTCATTCCCATCGACCGCGCCGGCGACGACAGCGAAGAGGAAGACGCCGATGCCGTGGCGGACGACATGGACATGATCTCCGTGTCCCAGGACCGGCGCGAAGCCTCCTCCGCAATCAAGTTCGACCTGGACCTGCCCTCGGAAGAAAATGACGACCTGCATTTGGGCCCGGGCATTCATCTGCCGGAATGGGACTGGCGCCGCCAGGATTACCGGGCAAAATTCTGCTGCCTGCAGCCACTGCTCAGCAAAGACGCCACGCCGTCGCCGCTGCCAGAGCACCTGAATCGCTCCGCCAGGACCCTGCGTCGCCAGTTCAGTGCGCTGAAACCTCTGCGCCAGTGGGAACGCCGGCAGCTGGAAGGGGAAGAGCTGGACCTGGACGCATGCCTGGAACGCATGGTGCAGCACAAACGCGGCATTGGCGAAGTGGATCAGAAGCTGTTCCGCCAGTGCAAGCAGAACCAGCGGGACCTCGCCTGCCTGGTGCTTACGGATATTTCGCTGTCGACCGATACCTACATCAATAACCACCAGCGGGTGATCGACATCGCCCGGGACGGCCTGCAACTGCTGAGCGAAGCTCTCACCGCCAGCCGCGATCCGTTCGCCCTGTTTGCCTTCTCCTCCAGGCGGCGGGACCACATTCGCTTCCACCACATCAAGAGTTTCGACGAGCCATACAACGACACCACAAGAGGCCGTATCCAGGCCCTGGAACCGGGCTACTACACCCGTATGGGCGCCGCCATCCGTCAGTCCATAAAACTGCTACAGACCCGGCCAGAGCACCAGAAAATCTTACTTCTGCTGACCGACGGCAAACCCAACGACCTGGACCTGTACGAAGGTCGCTACGGCGTGGAAGACACCCGCATGGCCGTGCAGGAAGCCCACAAGGCCGGGCTGACCCCGTTCTGCGTGACCATCGACGAAGAAGCCAACGAATACCTGCCCTACGTGTTCGGCAGCAGCAACTTCGTGGTCATCAAAGACCCGACCCAACTGCCCGGCCAGCTACCCAAGCTGTACATGAACCTGACCCGTTAACGGAGACTGTCATGGCTGACGTACAAGCCGCCCACAGGCGGCACCTGCCCGGCGACATCGCGGTATGGTTTTTCATCTTTGCGGAACTGGCCGTGTTCGGCATTCTGTTTATCGGCTATGGCGTGGCCCGAAGCCTGGACCCGGCCACCTTCTCCGCCGGCAAGGAGGCCCTACATCCCTGGACCGGACTGATCAACACCGTTGGCCTGATCACCGCCAGCTACCTGGTCGCCCTGTCCGTTCATCGCCTGCGCAACCGGAAAACCGGCACAACCGCCCTGCTCTGGGCCGCCATCGCGGCGTCGTCCATTTACACCTTCGGCAAGCTCTACGAATACGCGGACCTCTACGCCAACGGCTACAACCTGGGCACCGACACCTTCTTCATGTTCTATTTCTTCCTGACGTTCTTCCACTTCATGCACGTGGTGCTGGGCCAGATCATCCTCGTGGTGCTGGCGGTAAAGGTGAAAAAAGGCGACTACAACGGCGACGACATGAACGGCATGGAGTCCGGCGCCTCCTACTGGCACATGGTCGACCTGGTGTGGCTGGTGCTGTTCCCGATGCTCTATGTCCTGGCCTGAGGAGACTTTCTGATGCTAGTGGTCTATATCGCGCTGATGATCTGTACGATGACGCCAGTTTTGGCCTTGCAGGCCGGTGCGGACATGTCGGTTTTGGTCTGGCTGGTGTTTGGGCTGGTGATCGTAAAAGCGGTTTTACTCGTTGATCACTTTATGGAAATGAAACATGCCCCCTGGGGCTGGCGTATGGCAGCTCAGGGCTGGGCGGTTGTCGTTGTCTCGGTTCTGGCAGGAATTCACCTGGCAGGCTAATAGCACGCGCCGCGGAATCCCGTGAGAAGGATCGAACGGCGGGGTCGGGTAGGTCCTTCCAAAAATTTGTGGAGCCATGGATGGCGGAACAGAAGCGCCACATGGATGTGCCGCAAGGAGCGTTTTTTGGAAGGACCTACCCGACCCTGCCTTGCACCAAACCTCAAGTTACAACAATCGCCGCGGAAACATAGGCGGCTTGTTGCCAATAGCCTGCGCCAGAGCAATCATCCCCCAGAGTACGAACGACGTGTGCAGAACGACAGCCCAGACAATGGCATAGGTCCAGAATAACCCGGTGTTGCCGTAGATGAGCCAGCAAACAGCAACCCCCGAACTGATCAGCATAGCTCCCAGTATCGACATATAAACCGCCGCCTTGCTATGGGCCCGCCGCAACGCATGCGCATCACCGGATTTCATGGCAATCGTCAGTAACACAACGAAGCCGATAATCGGCAACGCCAGCAGGTTCAGCAAATACCAGATAACCGGGGCAATCGCCCCGGGCGGTTCAGTCTTCGGACTGCCCGAATACGGCATACACCACCTCCATCAGTGCGTTAACAGTGACCGCGTCATCCGATAGCGGCTCAATCATTCCGGCCCGGCAGGCTTCGATGTGGGGCATACCGGATGCGATCAGGTATGCGGTGTGGATCAGCAACCGAGTTGAGGCTGCTTCCTCCAGATCGTGATCTTTGAGCTTGCGCAGCGAGGTTGCCAGCCCTACCAGCTGCTTCGCAAGGTCGGCATCGCAGCCGGACTCCTGCTGAACGATGGTCTGCTCCACATCCGGCGTCGGGTAATCGAAGCTCATGGAGACAAAACGCTGCCGGGTACTGGGTTTCATGCCTTTCAGCAAACTCTGGTAACCCGGGTTGTAAGACACCACCAGCATGAAACCGGGTGCTGCCTTGAGCAGTTCGCCGGTGCGTTCGATGGGCAGTTCCCGGCGGTCGTCCGCCAGCGGGTGCAGTACCACGGTGGTGTCTTTTCGTGCTTCCACTACTTCATCAAGGTAGCAGATTCCGCCTTCCCGCACCGCCCGGGTCAGCGGACCATCTTGCCAATAGGTGCCGTCCGGACCGATCAGGTGGCGGCCAACCAGGTCAGAGGCGGTAAGGTCATCGTGGCAGGCCACGGTGTAGACCGGGCGACCGAGTTTTTCGGCCATGTAGCGGACAAAGCGGGTTTTACCACAGCCGGTGGGGCCTTTGATCAGTACCGGCAGGCCGTTGTCGGCAGCGGCGGTGAACAGTTCGACTTCGTTGCCGGCGGGTTGGTAGAAGGTCATAAACAGCTTCCTTTTAAGGCTGGGAATCGGGTGAGGCAAAGCCGTGCACCCATTCCGGGAAAAGATTGAATATCTGGCGATCGTCGCTGCGCTTCAGTTCCAGCAATGCCCTCAGGCACTGCTGTAATCCGGGGTTCGTGGTGTCGGTACCGGCATACCAGCCAGCACCTGAAACGGGCTTTCCCTGCCAGGTAATGGCCAGGCCCTGGGATTCCAGGAACGGCGTCACCAACCCAAGTTCCGAGACCGCCGCATGGGTGTTGTTGTGCAGCAACAAACCCAGGGCAGAGCTGAAATCACCTGCTTCATATCGCTGCCCCGGTTTCGGCGTTATACCCTCGGCAGCCAGGGCCTTGAGTGCAAGCTGCCCGGAGAGCGGATCAGTTCCTGCCACCAGCGAGACATCCCGCCCTTCCAGCTCCCCCAGTGTTCTCACACCGGCGGTTCTCCGGGTTACCCAGACCGGAACCGGATCCTGGCCATCGGCGTTGACGGCCCGGAGCTTGAGCCTGCCCTCCCAGCCATCCTGCCGGTACACCAGGTCACTCTCAACCTGAGCCTCACCCTCAACGGCTTGATTGAACACCAGCTCTGCCTTGCAGTTCTGTTTGTCGAGATAACGCTGCAGCCGGTAACTGGCCACGGTGACAGACCTGGATTCCGTTTGTACTTCAAGTCGCACCGGCCCGGAAAACTGGCCGGCGCTGACGGTACCGGCCCAGAGCATAAACAGCCAGCCGCCAGCGGCCACCCTCATCTCACAAGCCCAGCTGGTGCGCCCGGTTGGTGAAGAAGATGCCAGACGGCTTTTGTGCCGGCAGGGTTGCCACTTCTTCCAGGGTTCGGGTGTTATAGACGGTCACCCGATCACTGTCCCGGGAAGATACCCACACTTCCTCACCGCGCGGGGTGAATTCCATGTGCAGAACGGACTTGCCGGGCTCCAGGGTACGGATGATTTCCCGGGTGCGGGAATCAATCACCTGCACCACGTCGTTCTTCGGGTGCGCAAAGCTGACCCAGATCTGGCGGTTGTCCGGGCTGGCCATGACAAACACCGGCTGGCCCTGCACCGGAATGCGCTGCACCATGCTCCAGTCTTCCATATCGGCGACCAGAACCTCATGGCGACCGACCGCCGGCACAAAGGCATAACCGTCGGCGATGGCCCAGCCTTCCAGGTGCGGCATCTTGTAGACCGGCAGGCGCTGCTCGCCCTTGCCGTAATCCGGCAGGATGGTCTGCGCGCCCTGTTTCGGCTCCCACAGATCCATCATCGACAAGCCGTCTTCGCCGAACAGGCCGGCAATATAGAAGCGGCCATCGGGGGTGATCAGCGCGTCGTAGGGCTCTTTACCAGCCTCATGGCGAGTCACGCCCGGCGGATTGCTGTGCATATCCACGGTCCAGATTTCACCGGCCTCGAACAGGCTGAACACAAACTGGTTGCCCGGGGCATCCACCAGGCCCACGGTCTTGGACTGATCCTGCACGCCCTGGGCGTTGGTATAGTACGCGGGAATTTCCACCACGGTATCCAGGGTCTCACTGTCGAAAATGTTCACGCCGCCGGGCTCGTAGTTGGACACCGCCACGTAACGACCATCCTGGGAAATGGCTCCACCGATACTGTTGCCGGACTGAATGATCCGATCGATCACCGTACGGGTGAGCAGGTCGACTTTGGTGAGCCCGCCATCACGACCAAACACATAGCCGTAGCGGGCATCCCGCGAGTACACCACTGAGGCGTGAGACAAATCGCCCAGGCCTTCTACCCGGCCCAGGATTTCATGTTCGGAGTGGTCCACCACCAATACTGAGCCGGTGGCCCGCTCTATGATCAAACCCAGGTCACCTGTGCCGCGAAGCTCAACAGGCTCCGGCACCGACAGGGATTGGCAGCCGGTGATCACGGTGGCGGCGATGGTCAGTGCAATCGGTGCAAACAGACGTTTCATCGTGAGTCCTTCGGTTATCGGCTTCGGGAAGAATCGGTTTCGGGGGCAATCAGGGCGCCGGATTTCAGCTGCTCGCTGATCCAGGCAATTTCCTGGTCGGTCAGCAGGGCTTTCCAGGGTGGCATCGCCGTACCGGGAACGCCCTCCCGAATGATGGCTGCAATAGCTGCCTCTGGCAGGGATTCGATATCCTCAGGCCGTAAGGGCGGGCCAAGGCCGCCTTTCAGTTTCAGGCCATGGCAAGAGCCACAATCCTGAATGACAAAATTGGCCAACTCATCCTCGGTTTCCGGTGCCCCGGCAACAGCGCCTGCCGTCAGCATCAGGGCGGTAGCCAATACACTCACTTGCCAGCAAACGCCCAGTGCGGACCGTTTCATCAGCGCTCTCCTGAAGGATCACAGTCATGCTGCAATCCCAACAATTTCATGGCCTTGATATTGATTAAATTTGTGGCAGGTATCCAGTGATCTTTAGGCATACGCCATCTACCACCTGCGAGGTACTCTCTTGAAAACCAGCATCTTTCTGACATTAATCAAGGTTCATAAGCCATAACAAGAGAAACCTAGGAGTACTCTTGAACCCCAAGGAGAGAACCTGATGAGAGTAACCAAACTGATGATCAAGCCGCTGGCACTGGCCGTGGCCATTACGTCGTTGGGCGTAATGAACGCACAGGCAGCCCCGAAAGATCCTGACAAGTCCACCATGGCCTATGAAGGCACCCCCAGTGCAGTAGATGCGGAATCTGCCAAAATTGTTCGCTCCCCAGGTGCGCCGGATCTGACCGATGCAGAATTCGAGAAAGCGAAGCAGATCTACTTCCAGCGCTGCGCCGGCTGTCACGGCGTACTGCGTAAAGGCGCCACTGGTAAACCGCTGACTCCGGACATCACCCAGGAGCGCGGTATCGACTACCTCAAGGCGTTTATCAGTTACGGCTCCCCGGCCGGCATGCCGAACTGGCTGACGTCCGGTGACTTCGATGAAGAAACCGTGGAACTGATGGCCAAGTACATCATGCACGAGCCTCCCATGCCTCCCGAATTCAGCCTGGCTGACATGAAGGAAACCTGGGAAGTGATCGTTCCGCCGGAAGACCGGCCGACCAAGCAAATGAACGACCTGGATCTGGAAAACATCTTCAGCGTCACCCTGCGTGATGCCGGCCAGATCGCCCTGATCGACGGTGATTCCAAGGAAGTCGTGAAGATCATCGATACCGGCTACGCAGTGCACATCTCCCGGATGTCTGCCTCCGGCCGCTACGTGTTGGTTATCGGTCGTGACGCCCTGATCAACATGATCGATCTGTGGATGGAAGAACCGCAGACCGTCGCCAAGATCAAGGTCGGCATGGAAGCACGCTCTGTCGAAACCTCCAAGTACAAGGGCTGGGAAGACAAGCTCGCCATTGCCGGCACCTACTGGCCACCGCAGTTCGTGATCATGGACGGCGACACTCTGGAGCCCAAGAAGATTGTGAGCACCCGGGGCATGACCGTGAGCACCCAGGAATACCATCCTGAGCCACGGGTAGCTGCCATTGTCGCCTCCCACGCCCACCCGGAATTCATCGTCAACGTGAAAGAAACCGGCAAGATCATGCTGGTGAACTACGAAGACATGGAGAACATGAACATCACCTCCATTGATGCAGCGGAATACCTGCACGATGGCGGCTGGGATGCCAGCATGCGTTACTTCCTGACGGCGGCCAACAACTCCAACAAGATTGCGGTTGTGGATGCTCAGGATCGTAACCTGGAGGCGATTGTTGATGTTGGCAAGATTCCGCATCCGGGACGTGGCGCCAACTTTGTTGACCCCGAGCATGGTCCGGTCTGGGCGACCTCTCACCTGGGTGATCAGACCATCCAGATGATCGGTACCGACCCGGAAGGCCATCCAGACAAAGCCTGGAAGGTGGTTCGCACGGTGGATGGCCAGGGTGGTGGCTCACTGTTCGTGAAGACCCATCCGAAGTCCAAGAACCTGTGGGTAGACACCGCCCTGAACCCGGCGGAAGCCGTAAGCCAGAGCGTAGCCGTCTTCGACATCAACAACTTTGATGCCGGCTATGACGTGCTGCCGATTGCCGACTGGGCAGAGCTGGGCGAAGGTCCCAAGCGTGTGGTACAGCCGGAATACAACAAGGCGGGCGATGAAGTGTGGTTCTCTGTCTGGAACACCCAGGACAAGAAATCCGCCATTGTTGTAGTCGACGACAAGACACGCAAGCTGAAGAAGGTGATCAAGGGCGACTACATGGTCACCCCGACCGGTAAGTTCAACACTTACAACACCCAGCACGACGTGTACTGATCCCGGCCCCGGCCCGGAGGAGCAACCTGATGAGACTGGATGCGGCAGACAGACAACTGATCGACAGTTACCAGCGTAACCTGCCGGTCTGCGAACGCCCCTACGAGGAAATGGCCCGGACACTGGGCCTGACCGAGGAAGAGGTTATCCAGAGACTGTCTGCCCTGCAGGAACAGCAGGTGCTCAGCCGGGTCGGCCCGGTGTTTGAACACAGTCAGGCGGGCGCCAGCCTGCTGGCTGCCGTGGCCGCGCCAGAAGAACAGATGGATCTGGTGGCGGCCCGGATCAACCGTGCCCCGGGCGTGAATCATAACTACGCCCGGGAGCACACCTACAACCTCTGGTTCGTGATGACCGCTCCGGATGAAGACACTCTGGAGGAACGGCTGGACGAGCTGGAACACCAGTTGAAGCTGCCGATGCTGAGACTGCCAATGGTCGAGGGTTACCATATCGATCTGGGCTTTGACATCGACTGGGAGGCATTACCATGAACCTGCCAGCCACCGGCCCGAACTACAGCTATCTGTTTGATACCGAATCCATGAGTGCCTGGGGCCTGCTGAGGTTACGCGAGCAGCTGGAAAACGGCCTCCCCCTGACACCTCGCCCCTATCAGACCCTGGCCGAGCGCACCGGGCTGTCCGAACAACAGGTTATGAACGCTGTCAGCCAGTGGCAGCAGCAGGGCCTGATCAAACGCCTGGGACTGGTAGTCAAGCATCGCACCCTGGGCTATCGGGCTAACGCCATGGTGGTCTGGAACGTACCGGACGATCGGGTTTCGACGCTCGGCAATGCCATGGCAGCCGCCGCTTGTGTCACCCTCTGTTACCAGCGCCCAAGACGCTTGCCAGACTGGCCCTACAACCTGTTCTGCATGATTCACGGCGTCAGTCGCGAACGGGTTCTGAATCAGCTCGCTGGTCTGATTGAGCAACACGAGTTGAGCAATGTGGATCACGCCATCCTGTTCAGCAACAAAGCCTACCTGCAGCGCGGAGGCCGTTATGTCAGCAATTGCTGAGCGTTCAAAGCCATCAGACCACATGCCTGTACTACCCGAATTCACGCCCCTGGAGCGTGCCATCATCAACCGCCTGCAATACGGCCTGCCACTTACGCGAACCCCCTACAAAGACGTGGCCGATGAATTGGGTGTATCAGAAGTAACTCTGCTGAAGCACCTCCAGGCATTGCTGGACAACGGGACCCTGACTCGTTTTGGCCCCATGTTTCATGCTGGCGAAATGGGCGGCGGCCTGACGCTCGCGGCCATGCGCATTCCGGATGAAGATTTCGCCAATGTGACCGAGCAGGTGAACAGCTTCCCCGAGGTAGCCCACAACTACCGCCGCGAGCATGAGTTGAACATGTGGTTTGTTCTGGCCACGGAAACACCGGAAGGCATTGACGAAACCATCAAGCGGATTGAGTTACTTACGGGCTACCCGGTCTACAACATGCCCAAGGAGCAGGAGTTCCATGTCCACCTTCACTTTGAAGTCTGACCCGGTGCTGAGTAACCGGGATCGTGAACTCATCGTTGCCACCCAATCCGGATTACCGCTGGTTTCCGACCCTTGGGCCGAACTGGGAAAACAGCTCGACATGCCCGCAGACGAGGTGCTGTCACGTTTTCAACGAATGCAGGAAGCCGGGGTCATCCGGAGAGTCGCGGCGGTACCGGATCACTACAAACTCGGGTACCGGTTCAATGGCATGACCGTATGGGATGTCCGGGATGATGCAATCGCCGAACTCGGCGAGAAAGTCGGCTGCCTGCCCTTTGTCAGCCACTGCTACCGCCGACCAAGACACCTGCCCTACTGGAGCTTCAACCTCTTTGCCATGGTGCATGGGATCAGCCGCGAGGAAGTCGAGCACAAGGCAGCCCAAATCCGCGAGGTACTCGGCGACGCCTGCACCGGACACACCATCCTGTACAGTTCCGCCATCCTGAAAAAAACAGGATTACGACTGAAAAAACAAACAGATAGGCAGTAGCACGTACCTCCTGAAGTACTCCATCAAAGGTATGGATACCCAGCGCCCGCAGGGGGATAGTTAGAAGGGCAGAGAGCCGGTAAAGGCCCGCCCGGAGAGGCAAGAAAGCCACTCCCGATGAGAGAGAAAAACTATGTTTCGCATGACCCGCTACATCAAGAGCCTGATGAACCCGGTACCGGTGCGCCCGGTCCCCAAGCCCAGCGGCCCGGTGGTAATCTGGAACCTGATCCGCCGTTGCAACCTCACCTGCAAGCACTGCTATTCGATTTCAGCGGACATCGACTTCAAGGGCGAACTCACCACCCAGGAAGTCTACAAGGTGATGGACGACCTGAAAGCCTTCGGCGTACCGGTACTCATCCTCTCCGGCGGCGAACCCCTGATGCGACCCGACATCTTTGATATTTCCCACCGGGCTAAAGCTATGGGCTTCTACGTGGGCCTGTCCACCAATGGCACCCTGATTACCGAAGACAACATCAGCAAAATCGCCGAGGTGGGCTACGACTACGTAGGCATCAGTATCGACGGCCTGGAAACCACCCACGATGAATTCCGCCAGAAAAAAGGCGCCTTCAAAGAGTCCATGCACGCCGTAGCCCTGTGCAAGCAAGCCGGCATCAAAGTGGGCCTGCGCTTCACCCTGACCCAGGATAACTACCCGGAACTGCCGGCCATGCTGGAGATGCTGGACGAGCACCAGATCGACAAGTTCTACCTGTCTCACCTGAACTACTCCGGCCGGGGCGGCCGCAACAAGAAGCGGGATGCCTGGTACGACATGACCCGCGATGCCATGAACCTTCTGTTCAACCACTGCCACGACGAACTCAAGCGCGGTATCGAGCGGGAGTACGTCACCGGCAACAACGATGTTGATGGTCCCTTTCTGATTGAGTGGGCCAAAGAGCATTACCCGGACCAGGTCGACGCCCTCACCCAGCGGCTGACCAACTGGGGCGGCAACTCCTCCGGCGTGAATATCTCCAATATAGACAACCTCGGCGTGGTGCATCCGGACACCTTCTGGTGGGATCACAACCTGGGCAACGTGCGGGAAACCCCGTTTTCGAAGATCTGGTCGGAAACCACCGATCCGCTGATGCAGGGCTTCCGCCAGCATCCGCGCCCGGTAAAAGGGCGCTGCGCAGACTGCAAATACCTGAATATCTGCAACGGCAATACCCGGGTACGGGCTTACAACGTGTCTGGCGACTTCTGGGAGGAAGATCCGGGCTGCTATCTCACCAACGAGGAAATCGGGGTAGTTGATAACACCCCGCGACGGGTCGCCGCTCCGGTGATCGAAATCCCGGTTCACAATCTTTAAGGAACGCGCCATGACCACAAACCCGCGAAAAAAATGCCTGGTGGAGTTCCAGCTTGCGGAACAACCTCTGCGGCCGGGAGAAGTTGCTATTGTCGGTGCCGGGCCGGGTGACCCAGGGTTACTCACGCTGCGCGCGCTGATGCTGATTCAGCAGGCCGATGCCGTTGTTTATGATCGCCTGGTTTCCCCGCAGATCATGGAACTGGTGAACCCCCGTGCTGAACGCATTCATGTGGGCAAGGCCAGCGGGTGCCACTACGTACCCCAGGAAGAAACCAACGAACTGCTGGTGCAACTGGCCATGAAACAGCGGCGGGTAGTTCGCCTGAAAGGCGGCGATCCATATATTTTTGGCCGCGGCGGAGAAGAAGCTGAGTTCCTGGTGGACAATGACATCGATTTCCAGGTGGTGCCCGGCATTACCTCTGCAGCGGGGTGCGCCTCTTACTGCGGCATTCCTCTGACCCACCGGGATTATTCCCAGAGCGTGACCTTCGTCACCGGTCACCGCAAGGCCGACCAGACTCTGGAACTGAACTGGCCGGTACTGGCCGCGCCGGGACAAACCCGGGTGTTCTACATGGGCCTGCACAATGCACCGACCATTGTTCGCGAACTGACGGCCCACGGCCTTTCAGACAACTGCCCGGTGGCTCTGGTGGAACGCGGCACCACACCACTGCAACACATGACGGTCACCACCCTGAAAGACCTGGTAGACACCATTGATCGGGAAGACTTCCAGCCACCCACCTTGATTATTGTGGGCGAGGTGGTGCAACTGGCGGACAAGCTGGCCCGCCCGGCCCAGGCAGGATGGAACAGCGCCCTGACCGAGCCTGCCGTCACCGCCGGCCAACGGCCCGCCTGAACGCAAAACGTTATCTGACCAACCGGGAGCTGTAGCTGGTGAACCTGAACCAAGCCCGAGCAAGCCTGAACACCATCCTGCTGATCGCTGGCGCCCTGATCACAGGCCCGGCCCTGGCCGAACAGGCCAGCAGCCAGAACACAGAGACCCTCTACCTGCAGCAATGCGCGGCCTGCCACGGCCCGGACAGACTCGGTGGTATGGGCCCTGCGCTGCTGCCGGAGAACCTGGGCCGGCTGAAAAAAGCCGAGGCCGAACGGGTCATCCGGGAGGGGCGGCCAGCCACGCAGATGGCGGGCTATAAAACCATCCTTAACGATCAGCAGATTGCGGAACTGACCGATTTCATCTATCAGCCCCCGAGCCACGAACTGAAATGGGGCGAGGCGGAAATCCGCAGCAGCCGGGAAGTCAGCCACCCCCAGGGCTCACTGCCGGATGAGCCGGTGTTTGAGGCGGACCTGATGAACCTGTTCCTGGTCGTGGAAATCGGCGACCACCATGTCACCCTGCTCGATGGCGACAAAATGGAGCCCATCCACCGCTTCCCCAGCCGCTTCGCCCTGCACGGCGGCCCCAAATACAGCCCTGACGGCCGTTATGTGTACTTTGGCTCCCGGGATGGCTGGATTACCAAATACGATATCTACAATCTGAAAGTGGTGGCCGAAGTTCGCGCCGGCATCAACATGCGCAACATCGCAGTTTCCGCTGACGGCGACTATGTGCTGGCAGCAAACTACCTGCCCCACTCCATGGTGCTGTTCGACGCCGCCAATCTGGAGATGCTGAATTTTATCCCCGTTGAAAACGATACCGGAGAGAGCTCCCGGGTAAGCGCCGTCTACGCCGCACCACCCAGAAGCAGCTTTATTGCTGCCCTGAAAGACATTCCCGAAGCCTGGGAAATCACCGTCGAAAACCGCGAGGCAAAGGTGCGCCGAATGGCCACCGACACCCTGCTGGACGACTTCTTCTTCGACCCGGGCTACCAGCACCTGATCGGCGCCGCCCGCGACGGCACGCACGGCGTGGTAATCGACCTGGATACCGGTAAAACCACCGCCGAACTACCGCTGCCTGGCATGCCTCACCTCGGATCCGGCATTACCTGGGAGTATGAGGGCCGCCGGGTCATGGCCACTCCCCACTTCCGGGCCGGCGCCATCTCCATTATCGACATGGACACCTGGGAAGTGATCAAGACTCTGAAAACCGAAGGTCCCGGTTTTTTCATGCGCAGTCACGAAAATTCCCGTTACGCCTGGGCAGATGTGTTCTTCGGCCCCAACGCTGACAAGGTGCACATTATCGACAAGCAGACCCTGGAGATCGTCAAAACGCTTCAGCCGGAGCCGGGAAAAGTGGCCGCGCACGTGGAATTCGACCGCCATGGCGAGAAGCTGCTGCTGAGCATCTGGGATGATGATGGCGCCATCATTGTCTATGACGCAGACACCCTGGAAGAGGAAAAACGCATTCCGATGAACAAGCCGTCCGGCAAGTACAACGTCTGGAACAAGATCAACTACGAGGAAGGCACCAGCCACTGACCCTTATCGACTGAGTAACATAGGCTTAATGGTTTAAGTCATTTCGAATGTAGCTTTCATGGTAGGATAATTGACCTAAGCTAATGCAGCCGGGGTCAAGATATGAACAGCAGTTTCAGGCCGCCCGTGGCCTCCGCACCATGCCTGCTGGGTAGCGACAGTGATGATCTGATGCACTACAGTGTCGCACCCGCCGAAGTGGCACTCCTGAATGGCCTGAGCCACGCCTTCGGAATCTGCCTGAACGAAAACCAGGACAATCCGGAGGCCCGGTTTCTCAGTCATCTCGCCAGCCTGTTTCAGCAACAACGGGTTGATCCGGAAACCCCGCTGGAAAAACACGACCGTCCCTGGGGCAATGTCTATCTGGTTCAGTACGGCATCCTCCGATTGTTCCGGGAATCCCCGGCCGGCAAGGTCGCCGTCCATCATTTCTTTTCAGAGGGTGACCTGATCTGGCCGGTCTTTGGTCGCAGCCGCACGGTTCGCAATACCTTATGCCTGACCAGTGTTCTGCCTGCCACCCTGTGGGTAGCTGATTTTGCGGCGTTCCGTTCGGCCATTCAAAGCTACGGCGATGGCCAATGGCACAAGTTTGCCCTGGTACTGACAGAGGAAATCGCAGAACTGACCAGCATGCGGGAATACCGAAAACACACCATGTCGGCCCGGGAACGCTACCAGCTGCTGCTGGAGGAATATCCGGAGTTGGTCAAGCGGGTGCCGGACAACCAGCTCGCTTCCTGGCTGGGTGTGGTGCCCGCCACCTTCTCCCGCCTCAAGACCGCCTTTGCCAACCAGAGCAAGAACCCATAAAAAAGCGGCGGAACTTCGTCCGCCGCCAATACCTGAGTTAAGGTCCTGCTTCGATTAACCGTGCAGCTTGATCGCCAGTTCCGCCACGTGCTTGCCCTGGAAACGGGCAATGGCCAGTTCTTTCTCACTGGGCTGCCGACTGCCATCACCGCCGGCAATGGTCGAGGCGCCATAGGGCGTGCCGCCGTTCACTTCTGAAATATCGAAGAATTCCGGTATGCCGTAACCCAGCGGCACCAGCACCATGCCGTGATGAGCAAGAGTGGTCCAGAAGGAGGTAATAGTCTGTTCCTGACCACCGCCGGTGCCGGTGGAGGTGAAGACGCTGCCGACCTTGCCATGGAGCTTGCCCTCAGCCCAGAGGCCACCGGTCTGGTCCAGGAACGTACGCATCTGGCCGGCCATGTTGCCGAAGCGTGTCGGGGTACCGAAGATAATGGCGTCGTAGTCTGCCAGTTCTTTCGGGTCCGCCACCGGGGCACCCTGATCGGCCTTGCCACCGGCATTCAAAAAGGCTTCATCGGCCATGGTCTCCGGAACACGCTTGACAACAACATCGGCCCCATTCACACCGCGAGCGCCTTCGGCCACGGTATTGGCCATGGTCTCGATGTGACCGTACATGGAGTAATAAAGAACAAGAATTTTCGCCATCGCAACAATCTCCTGTGTGTGCGTTCAATGATTCAAAGCCTAACTGCTCTGTCGGCAAGACAAAAACGGAAGTTTTCCGGCAGGTCTTTCAGTTTTTCTGAACGAAGTCACAGAATGTTCATGGGCCACGATTTGCGTACACTTGTACGCTGAAATACCCTATACTTTCGTTGAATCGCAATTTCCCCATAAGGCAATTATCCAAACCATGACGCACAGCCAGCCAGATTCCGTTCATCACAGGATAGAAGAGTGGATTAACAGCGCCACCCACGGTATTGGAGCCCTGCTGAGTGTGGTAGGGACGGTCGCCCTGATCGCAGGCGCCAGCCAACTGGGGGATGTCTGGAAGATTGTCAGTTTCAGCGTATTCGGTGCCTCACTGATTCTGTTGTACATGGCGTCCGCGCTCTACCACGGCGCCCGCCATCCGCGCCTGAAAACGGCCTTCAAGACCCTGGATCACTGCGCCATTTTCCTGCTGATTGCCGGTACCTACACACCCTTTCTGCTGATCAACATGCGTGGCACCACCGGCTGGACCCTGTTTGCCGTCATCTGGTCCCTGGCGCTGACCGGCGTGGTACTGAAGGTGATCTTCAAAAACCGTTTCAAGCTGGCACGGGTAGGTATCTACATTGCCATGGGCTGGCTGATCACCTTCGCGTCATCCGACCTGGTGGCCAACCTCAGTGAGACGGCTCTGCAACTGACCATCGCTGGCGGCATTGTCTACACCGCCGGCGTTGCCTTTTACCTGGCCGACCGCATCCCTTATATGCACGCGGTCTGGCACCTGTTCGTCATTGGCGGCAGCGCCTGTCACTTCAGCGCCATTTATTTTGGCGTATTGCCGCACAGCGTCTAGAACGCCCAGACCATCGCCATCAGGACACCCCAGGCCGTCAGCGAGGCTGCCATCACTGTGTAGGTGGCGGACATGGCCACCACATCGTTATCTGTGCGCTGGCACAAGGAACGAACCCCCTGGTAGATAAGCGCACAGGACAGAAACATACCTGCAAACACAGCGATGACGCTCACCGCCAGCACCGGAACCAGCAGCGCCAGGGACGACAGCCACAGCGGCAGTGGTGCAATGGCTGCCAGCAGGTAAGCATCCGGGTACTCAATCTGTAGCTGATGACCATCAAGTACCGCCTTGATCAGCCACCCCATTACGAAGAAGGTCAACAGCTCTGCCAGAAACAGAATGGTGGTTATAAAACGCCATTCCTTATCCGCAAACCCGTTAATGAAACTGTCACCGTAGTGAGTTCCGGCGTAATACAACAACACCGGTGGCAGAAACGACATGGGCACCACAATCACCCAGGCCAGAAACGGGATGGAGAGGTTCATTCCCTTGAGTTCGCGCCAGACACCATTCGCGGAGAACGGCAGGCTCAGGAGTTGTGTCATTGTCATGGTATCCACCTGTATCATGCTTTCTTAATCTCACTTTTAGTGGAGCACCACAACGGCTTCAAGGTCGCCAGATGACCTTGAGCAAGTCTCCCCCCACCTGCCGGAGAGCGGACGATGACCACCAGGCCCCTGAAGCCCATCCATACGTTCTGGTTGTTCTTTCCGGCGGCATCGCTCTGGGCCGCCGCGGTGGTTCCGCTGTCGATATATGCGGTGCTATCCGGCTCCGGCTGGCCACCCGGGCTGATTGGCGCCGGCCATGGCCATGAGCTGATTTTTGGTTTCGCACTGGCATTGATCGCCGGTTACACACTGGGGCCGCAACCCCGACGCGCCCTCGTTCTGCTCTTTGGGCTCTGGTTAGCGGCCCGGCTTGCCTGGCTGCTGGCACCCGAAACGCTCTTCGCACAGTTACTCAGCCCGGCTTTTGCATTGCTGCTGGCATGGCACGTAGTGCCGCGGTTTCAGGCGGCCAAGAAATGGCGCAACAAAATTGCCGGCCCGCTGATTCTCGTACTATGCCTGATGGCTTTGATCTACTTTCTGACAGAAACCGGCCTGCCGTTGCCGGACACCCGCCGACTGCTACAAACCACCATCCTGGGCCTGCTACTACTGATGACGTTTATGGGCGGAAGGATTATTGTACCGGCCGTGGCCGGGTCTCTGGAGAAACGGGGCGTCCCCCTGGAAGCTCGGGTACAACCCCACATAGAAGGAGCGCTGCTGGTCGTCCTGCCGATCGCCATGGCATTGATGCTGTTCAGTGCCACCGAACAACTGGCCGGCGCTCTTCTTCTCGCCGCCAGCGCACTTGTCGTTACCCGGATTGTCCGCTGGAAGCTCTGGCACTGCAGTAACCGGCCCGACCTGCTGGTGCTGGCCCTTGGCTATCTGTGGCTGGCCATCGGCTCGGCGTTCGCAGGCACTCACCTGCTGACCGAACGGCCGGTTCTTCCCGCGCTGCACCTGATTGTTGTCGGAGCGCTGGGGACACTCTCGGGGAGCGTGATGCTTCGACTGGCCTGGCAGCGGGCACGCCGGACATTTCCGCCAGCATGGCAGGTTACCGCCATCGCGATACTGGTGGCAGCCGCCACCATAAGCCGCTACCTGGCGGGGGCCACGCCCTACTCCCAACCTGAACTTCTATGGTTCTCTTCCGGCTGCTGGGCTCTGACCTTTGCAGGCGTCGCCGGTCAGGTCATGGCCCTATATCCGCTTGCGCAAAAACCCGGCACGGCCCGCCATAGCCACCGGAAATGATTGGCTACCTCTACTGCGCCAACTCGAAAAGCAACTACTACCTACGGCATACCACCAACATAAACTTATGTTTTAAAAGGACTTTAAAGCAGGCCGCGCCTTTCGAAAAGAAAGCCGGATTGCGAGATCACCTTGCTGACAACCTTCCTTGATATTTATCAGGAATGAAATACCCACCTCGTTTGCAAAATGACTCCAACGCCGTGACAGCCACTGATTCCGGTGGCTCCGGGTCAAAGAAACGAGGAGCTTAACCATGGCAAAAACCAACGCTGACATTGAACACTGGGATGTCGAAAGTGAGGAGTTCTGGGAGCGGGAGGGCAAGAAAGTCGCCTCCCGCAACCTGTGGATTTCCATCCCCAGCCTGCTGATGGGATTCGCCATCTGGCTGATGTGGGGAATGATCACCACCCAGATGAAAAACCTGGGTTTTTCTTTCACCGTTGAACAGCTGTTCACGCTGACTGCCATTGCCGGTTTGTCTGGCGCCACCCTGCGAATTCCGGCCTCGTTCATGATCAAGATTGCCGGCGGTCGCAACACCGTTTTTCTGACCACGGCCTTGCTGATGATCCCGGCCTTAGGCACCGGTGTCGCCCTGATGAACCCGGATACACCGTTCATCGTGTTCCAGGCGCTGGCACTGCTGTCCGGTATTGGCGGCGGTAACTTTGCCTGCTCCATGAGCAACATCAGTGCATTCTATCCGAAGAGCAAACAGGGTTACGGTCTGGGCATGAACGCCGGCCTGGGTAACTTCGGCGTGACCACCATGCAAATTCTGATTCCACTGGTAATGACCGTCGGCGTGTTCGGCGCTCTTGCCGGTGACCCCATGCAACTGCAAAGCCCCAGCGGCACCCTGATCGGCCGTATTGAGGCCGGCACCGACACCTGGATCCAGAACGCCGGCTTCATCTGGCTGGTCTTTCTGATTCCGCTGGCCTTCGCGGGCTGGTTCGGCATGAACAACCTCAAGGTGGTGACTCCAAATCCCGGCAGCCCGATATCTGCCTTCGGTAAGATTCTTGGTCTCTATGGCGTTGGCCTGCTGACCTCTATTGCCGGCGTCTGGGCCCTGTCAGTCATGAATATGTGGCTGGCCCTGCCCATCACCATTGTGCTGACCGTGGTGCTGCTCAGACTGATCCCCGGTGACATCAAGCCCAACATCAAGAACCAGTTTGCCATTTTCAGCAACAAGCACACCTGGTCCATGACCGTGCTTTACATTCTGACTTTCGGTTCTTTCATCGGCTTTTCTGCCGCCCTGCCGCTGTCCATCAGCGTCATCTTCGGCAACATGATGGAAGTAGGCGCCGACGGTACCATGACTCGTGTAGTCAATCCGGAGGCGCCCAGCGCTCTGACCTGGGCCTGGATGGGGCCGTTCGTTGGCGCCCTGATTCGTCCGGTCGGCGGCTGGATTTCCGACAAGATGGGCGGTTCCATCGTTACCCAGATCATCTCGGTGGTGATGGTTGTCGCTTCGGTCGCCACCGGCTACGTGATGATGCTGGCCTACAACTCAACTGATCCGAACAGCTATTTTGCCCTGTTCCTGATCCTGTTCATTGTGATGTTCGCCGCCAGCGGTATTGGCAATGGCTCCACCTTCCGCAGCATTGGTTTTATCTTCAACCAGCAGCAGAAGGGCCCGGTACTGGGCTGGACCTCAGCAATCGCCGCTTACGGCGCCTTCATCGCCCCTCGCGTGATGGGCCAGGAGATCCAGGCCGGCACGCCAGAAGTGGCCATGTACGGGTTCGCAGTGTTCTATGCGGTGTGTCTGGTGGTTAACTGGTGGTTCTACCTGCGCAAGAACGCCTACATCAAGAATCCGTAACAGCAAGAATCCAAGCGTTAGACCTCTGCTCGCCGGCCCCACAAGGGCCGGCTTTTTTATGGCGGCAGGGAACGACCAATGATCAGCGTTTCTCCGCGGCTTCGGGCTCACAACCCAGAGCAGTGAGCACCTGCTGCATGGGCTCCCCCTCCCCGGCACTTGCCTCCAGCGCCAGATCCCTGGCGCTCTTGCCCGATTTATTAACCAGCTCCGGATCTGCCCCGGCAGAGAGCAGCAACCGAACCAGTTCCGGATTGCGGTTGCGCACAGCCATCATCAGCGCAGTCTGCCCGTTTTCGTATTCCCGGATGTCAGGATCGGCACCTCTGGTCAGTAGCAGGCGTACAGCCTCCGGACGGCTGGCAATCACCGCCCCCATCAGAGCCGTATAGCCGGTTTTTTCCGTATGGTTTATATCCGCGCCATGATCCAGCAAGAAGGCAAGAATATCCGTATGACCACGGGAGGCAGCCCTCATCATGGCCGTCCACTTGCAGTCGTCCCCTGCGTCAACCCGGGCCCCACGCTCGACCAGCTCGGCAACCCGGTCAGTCTCGCCCTCTTCCGCCGCCACAATCAGGGGAGTTCTACCCCTGCTATCACGGGCTTCCAGATCCTCGCCTTCGCCCAGGAGCTGCCAGAATCCGAGTAACAGGGCCAGCGCCAACATCGCCCCCATCAGCCCGGACCAGCGTTCCCAGAACCCCATGACCTCTCTCCTGTTGCGACCACTTTCCTCCGAGCATACAAAAAACCCGCCGGGATTGCTCCGCGGCGGGTTGTCACAGCTCCCGTTGTAAAGGGAACGTTTTTACCGTGCTGTCTGGCCCGCCAACCGGTGGCGCTCCTCTTCTTCGATCTGCAGATCGACAGAAGACACGTGGTATTCCTCAGAGAAGCCGCTCTCGGGTTCCTTCAGCCACATAATGCACAGTATCCAGCTAACAAAGGCTCCAGCGGCGATGATGAAGAAGAACTGGGTCGGGGTGACAAAAGTGAAGATGGTCAGGTAGACCACCGCACCGACGTTGCCATAGGCACCAGCCATACCAGATATCTGGCCGGTCAGGCGACGCTTGATAGAGGGGATGATGCCAAAGGTGGCGCCTTCTGCACCCTGTACGAAGAAGGACGTGAACACAGTGATCGCCACTGCCACAATCAACGGCCAGTTGGAATTCAGTAGCCCCATAAGACCGAATCCTACCGCAATACCGAACATGTAGCTGAGCATCACGAAACGGCGGTTCCCCATGCGGTCAGATACCAGGCCGCCCATCGGACGGGCCATCAGGTTCACGAAGGCGAAAGATGCCGCAATCAGCCCGGCTGCCGTTGCGCTCAGACTCCAGGTCTCTTCGAAGAACATTGGCAGCATGGAGACCACAGCGAGTTCCGCGCCAAAGTTAGCGAAGTAGGTGCTGTTCAGGGCAGCCACACTGTTGAACGGGTATTTGTCGTCCTCAGGCACGCCTTTCTTCAGGATGGGGACGTTTACCCGCAGTATCTGAACAATCTGATAGCAGACAATGGCGAAGATCACCGCGTAACAGATAGCAGCCCCGGTGGCAGACAGGTACCCCATGTTCTGGATACGCCACACCAGAATAGCCAATACCCCGACCAAAGGAATGGTCCACAGGATCAGCTTGACCATATCACCCCAGGTGCTGACTTCCAGTGCCACGGCCTTACGGGGTTTACGATGCACGGTACCAGCAGGGCCGTCGGTAATCGCGAACCAGTAGTAGACGCCGTAGGCCGCCATCACGATGGCACTCTGGGCGATGGCCCAGCGCCAGCCGTCTTCACCGCCGTACATGGTAATGGCAATGGTCGGCAGTGACATGGCAGCCGCCGCAGAACCAAAGTTGCCCCAGCCCGCATAAAAGCCTTCTGCAAAGCCAATGTCCTTGGGTTTGAACCACATGGCCGTCATATGAATACCAACCACAAAGCTGGCACCAATGGAGCTCAGTACCAGGCGGCTGACCAGCAACTGAGCCATGGTGTTACCAAAAGCAAACACCAGCGCCGGTATGGCCATCACCACCATCAACACCGAAAACACCCTACGTGGACCGAAGCGGTCCAGCGCCATACCCACGATAATGCGGGCGGGAATCGTCAGCGCCACGTTACAGATGGCAAACAGGCGCAGGTCGTCCTTGGTCAGCCAGTCCACGCTTTTGAGCATGCTGGACGCCAGTGGCGCCATGTTGAACCAGACATAGAATGTAATAAAGAAGGCAATCCAGGTCAGGTGTAGTGCCCTGATTTCAGGATTGCGGACGCGGAATACGTCAGCGACTTTCATTTCAGCCTCCCGGGGCTAAGACAATGGAAACAGGTAATCCCGGCCATCAAAGGCTGGGCAGAATCAGAAGTGGGCACTGGATCCGGCGAGCCAGGAAGGAGCTGACGCTGCCAAACGTCATGTAATCCAGTTCGTCCACGAAATAGGTCAATGATCGGGCAATGAAGCCGCCGTCAGGCTCATGACTGTGGCGGGCGATGACCAGCATGTCTGGCCGTACCTTTTTCTCGGCGGCGAACAGCAGGCTCTTGCGGGCGTCGCCTTCCAGCATCAGGCTCTCGGCACTCACCTGCTCGCTTTCGCACAGTTCCAGAGCTTCTTTCAGATGCTGTTTCAGCTCGCCAACTTCTTCCTGAAACAGGTCTTCATTGCCGGAGGTGATGTCGCGTGGGTTTTCTGCCACCGCAACCAGCGTGATTTTTGGCTCCAGCCGCCGAAACATGGTGATGGTCTGGGCCAGCGCCAGTTTCGCGTTTCGGGAACCGTCGTAGGCAATCATGATGTTCATGTGGCTCTCCCGGTATCACACCCCCAAGACGGAGGCATTCGAGTTGATATCGGTCAGCATTACCCCATAGCACCCAGCCGCCATAATTGATCTTGATCAAGCCTGAACCCACGTACCCCACCAGAGAAAGCCCCGGAATATCACCTTTCCCGGGATAGTGACCATTGACCTACCCCCTTTGCACCCAGCAGGAGGTACCTCCAATGCGCCGGCCCGAAAATTCGGCTTTTTGGTATGGTTTCAGAGGAGTATTTTCCGGCCAGGAGAGACCATGACGAGCATGCCCGCCAAAGCTCAGCAATATCGGGCGCTGGGCCTTTCGACCTTCGCCTTCACCCTGTGTTTTGCCGTCTGGACCATCTTTTCCATCATCGGCATTCGCATCAGTGAAGAGCTGGCGCTGTCCGACACCCAGCTGGGATTGCTGATGGCCACGCCGATTCTTACCGGCTCCATCAGCCGTTTATTCCTGGGCATCTGGACCGACCGTTATGGCGGGCGCTGGGTGTTCGGCATCCTGATGCTGACCACCGCGGCCTGTGTTTACCTGCTGACCTTTGCTACGACCTACGCCATGATGCTGGTCGGGGCCCTCGGAGTGGGCCTGGCGGGCGGCGCTTTCATAGTCGGGGTGGCCTATACCGCAGCCTGGTTTGAACCGGCTAAACAGGGCACCGCACTGGGGATTTTCGGCGCCGGCAACGTCGGTTCTGCCGTGACCAACTTCGGCGCCCCGTTTCTGTTGGTGGCCTTCGGCTGGGAGAAAACCGCGCAGATATACGCCACGGTGCTGGCCATCATGGGCATTGCCTTCCTGTTACTGGCAAAAACCGACCCGCTGGCCGAACAACGCCGCAGCGCCGAACAGAAATCGTTTGCCGAACAGATGGCACCGCTCCGGGAACTTCGGGTGTGGCGCTTTGCCCTGTACTATTTTTTTGTGTTCGGCGCCTTTGTTGCCCTGGCGCTCTGGCTTCCCCATTACCTGATCGGCGTTTATGGCCTGGACATCAAAACCGCCGGCATGATCGCCGCGCTCTATACCATCCCGGCATCCCTGTTCCGCGTCCTCGGGGGCTGGCTGTCGGACCGCTTCGGCGCCCGACGAGTGATGTACTGGACATTCATTGCCTCGGTAGTCTGTACCTTCCTACTCAGTTATCCGCCCACCCGCTATGTGGTGCATGGCATCGAGGGAGATATCAATTTCACGCTGGCCATGAGCCTGCCCATGTTCGTGGTGCTCACCTTTATCCTCGGTTTTTTCATGTCGCTCGGTAAGGCGGCCGTCTACAAACACATTCCGGTGTACTACCCGATGCATGTGGGGGCCGTCGGCGGCGTGGTAGGAATGATCGGGGGCATCGGTGGTTTCATCCTGCCACTCACCTTTGGTGTGCTGAACGACATAACCGGCATCTGGCAAAGCTGCTTCATGCTGATGTTCGCCATTGTGGCAGCAGCCCTGGCCTGGATGCACTACGCCATCCGCAAAGCGGAACGGGTGGAATGGGCGGCCCAGACCGAGCAGACCGATCTGCCGGAACTGGCCTCCCCGCAGCTGTTCTATCCCATGAACCGTCATCCGGTAGCAGATGCCGCCATGCGGAACTCCGACCAACACGGGTAAATGCCCCGGCCACCGTTTCGTGCTTTATGCCCCGCCTGCGGGGCTTTTTTGTATACTGGCCCGACAATGATCGAGTGGAGTCCCGCTGGTGGCAAAATGGCTGGTTAAAACCGAACCCTCTGAATGCGGCATTGATGATTTTGCCCGTCAGCCTGAGGGTGTTATTCCCTGGGATGGTGTGCGCAATTACCAGGCCCGCAACTTCCTGGCGCAGATGCAGGAGGGAGATCTCGTCTTTATCTATCACTCCAGCTGCAAGCGCATAGGCATTGCCGGTATTGTTCGCGTAGTGAAATCCGCCTACCCGGACCCAAGCCAGTTCAACCCGGAGTCTCCCTACTACGACCCGAAAAGCACCGCAGAAAAACCTCGCTGGCAAGCGGTCGACCTGCAGTTTGAACGGAAATTGCCGGCGTTGATCCCCCTGGACTCACTCAAAGCCATGCCAGAGCTCAGTGAACTGGCTCTGGTACGCAGAGGCAGCCGACTCTCGGTCATGCCGGTCAGCGATGCCGAGTGGCAGCAAATCCTCCACCTGGTCGATTAAACTCAGATCACAGGCCTACCACCACCGGCTCCGTAGCTTTAGAATTGCCGCGTTTCAATTCTCCCGGAGCCGTCGAGATGTCCATGGACATGAATCCCGCCAGCAGCTTTGCCCAGCTCAAGCGCATTGAATCGAGCAAGGTGTTCCAGACTGTTGTTATCGCCATCATCATTCTGTCTGCCCTGACCATCGGCGCCAAAACCTATGATCTGCCACCATTGGTGGAACAGAGCCTGTCGGTGATGGACAACGCCATCACCCTGTTCTTTCTGGTGGAAATCCTGTTCCGGTTCGCCGCCTGCCCACTCAAACGCCGCTTTCTCATGGATGGCTGGAACCTGTTCGACACCATCGTGGTGATCGGCAGCCTGATCCCTCTGGACAATTCCGAGGCGGTATTGCTGGGCCGGTTACTGCGCGTATTCCGGGTGCTTCGACTGGTATCAGTGGTGCCCGAGCTGCGCTTTCTGATCAACTCGTTACTGAAAGCTATTCCGCGCATGGGCTACATTGCCCTGCTGATGTTCATCATCTTCTACATCTACGCTGCCATGGGCTCCATGTTCTTCGCCAGCGTTGACGAAACACTCTGGGGCGATGTCGCCATCGCCATGCTCACACTGTTCCGGGTTGCCACCTTTGAGGACTGGACCGACGTGATGTATGCCACCATGGAAGACTATCCCATGAGCTGGTTGTACTACCTGACCTTTATCTTCCTGACGGCCTTTGTGTTCCTGAACATGATGATCGGGGCGATACTGGAGGTAATGAGCGAGGAGCAGAACGCCAAACAGGCCCAGAAGGCCCACGATGAGCGGGATGAGATTGCCCGTCAGCTCCGGGCTGTACAGGAACAGCTGCAGGAACTGACGAAGCAGGTCAGCGAGAAACGCTGATTCAGAATGGCTTGGCCATGGCCAGATGGAAAATAGCCGTCACCTGCACCAGGGCAAGTACCGCCGCCACAATGCGTGCGGGCTTGCCCACAGTGGTTTTCAGCGCAAACACCCCGGCAATGATGTAACCGAACAACAACACGATCTTGGTGATCAGCCAACCGGGCATGGCAGAGGCATAACCGGCCACAAACACCAGCGCAATGGCCGCGACCAGAAGGATGGTGTCATTGATGTGGGGAATGAACCGTAGCGGCGTCTGGCGCCAGCCTGGTCGCCCGACCGCATCAAGCAGTAGCCGCAGGGCAAACAGCGTGATGGTTAGGTAGGCGGTGGTCATGTGCAGGTGCTTCAGGATAATGTACGACGTCATGGAAGTTCCTTTGTTAACAAACGGGTTGCGGCCATTGTACGCAAACTACCCCCAAGCAGGTATGGTTAATACAGGCGCGAAGGTTTAACATATACCCAGAATACATGTATATGGGAGACATCTATGCAGGCCATACCGACTTCCCCTGAACGGGCGTCTGCCAGCCTCAGCCAACTCTTTTCCTATCCTTTCCGGATTTTTTTCCTTTCCATGACGGTACTGGCCATTGTTGCCATCCCGGTATGGGTCCTGGAAGTCACCGGCGTGGTTCAACTGCCACTGGCCCTGCCCGCCCTGTTCTGGCACCAGCATGAAATGCTGTTCGGATTTTTGTCTGCCGCCATCGCAGGCTTTCTGCTCACCGCCGTGTGCGTCTGGACCCAGACCAACCGAACCCACGGTGCACTGCTTGCAGGTCTCTGGAGCGTTTGGCTGGCCGGTCGCCTGTTGCTGGCCTTTGGTGGCAACCTGCCGGACTGGCTGGTACAGGGCGTAAATCTGGCGTTCCTGCCCCTGGTGATGATCGATGCCGGCTGGCGAGTGTGGAAAGCCCGCCAGAAGCGGCAGCTGATGATTCTGCTTGTCCTCGGGCTGCTCTGGCTGATGCAGATCGGCTTTGTTACCCGCCTGAATATGGCGTTCAGCTACGGAGCACTGATCATGGCCATGGCGCTGATCAGCATCATCGGAGGCCGGATTACCCCTGCGTTCTCAGCCGGATGGCTTCGCCAGCGTGGCGGCAATGCCGAGGCAGTCAGGATGATTCCGGCACTGGATATGGCGGCACTGTTCTCCATGATCCTGCTGATGGCATCCCTGGTGACGGGCTGGCAAACCGTCACCGCCGTCATTGCGGTGGTTGCTGCATCGTTGATGCTGGTGCGCCTGTATAACTGGAAAGGCTGGCTGGTGCGCAAAGATCCCTTGCTCTGGATTCTGCACCTGTCCATTCTCTGGGTGCCGGTTGCACTGATTCTGCTGGCAGGCTCTTTGGTGGCCGGATGGCCAACCAATGCCTGGAGCCATGCCGCCGGTACCGGCGCCATCGCCTGCCTGATTCTGGGCGTGATTGCTCGCGTGTCACTGGGCCACACCGGCCGCCCGCTGGTGCTGCCAAAGGGCATGGTCCTGGCGTTCGTGGCCATCCAGCTCGCTGCGGTTATTCGGGTATTGACCGCCTTCAACCTGATTCCCTGGCACCCCGGCATTGGCACCAGCACCCTGCTGTGGATGCTGGCCTATGGCCTGTTCCTGGTGCGTTACACCGGCATTCTGGCCAGCCCCCGGCCAGACGGGCGCGAAGGCTGATCCAGTGCCAGATACGAAAAGGCCGGCTCGGGGCGTAACCGAGCCGGCCTTTCTGTTTTCGGCGGCAGGACTTCAGGCCGCCATTTTCTCTTTCAGCAGCTTTTCAAAATGGGATCGGGCCGCACGGAACCGGGCTGCCGGAAAGTGAATGCTGATGCCCTCCAGTGCTGCCATCAGCATTTCCAGATGGGCATCCCAACCGGCGCAGGCAATAGGCACCACCTCATCGTCCGGCAACGACAGCGTCAGGCAAAGCCGAGTACAGACTCCTTCCCGCAGTAATTCCCAGGTCAGCGGCCGCTCAGGGGCATCTCCGGAACTCCAGGAGTAGGACAACAGCCGGTGAGGCCGGCAGGCGGTAATGGTACAGTCGATGGGCATGCCACTGTTGCCAAAATCCAGCTGAACCCGGCCACCTTCACGAGCCTCCAGAGACCCGGCAGCCAACCAGTTGGCCAAATGCACCGAATCGGTCAGCATATTCCAGACAGCCTCCGGAGGATGTTCCAGCAACCGTTCCAGGTGTACCAATACCCGGCCCGCCTCGAACCGGATTTGTCCATCGATGAATTCCTCATCTGCAGACATAGGCCCTCCCAAATATGGCGAACTTCACAGATTCGACGAAAGTATCAAACCGGACAAAACTTGGCCTTGATGACCATCAACCGGCTCTGGCTGCGGGTCCGGGGAACTTCTGGGCGGCAATCATCCACTAAAGGTCAATAGCCGTTCCCAGAACAGGCGCTAAAGTAGAAGAAATCATTTTGCAACAGAGACACAGGCAACATGTATCCTGATCACTTTGACAAAGAAGACCTGATCCGCTGCGGCCACGGCCAGCTGTTCCCGGGCGCCATGCGCCTGCCCATCGACGAAATGCTGATGGTCGACCGTATTACCCACATCGGAGCCGATGACGGCGAATATGGCAAAGGCAGCCTGGTGGCCGAACTGGATATCAACCCGGATCTCTGGTTTTTCAAAGTGCATTTTGAGGGCGACCCGGTAATGCCCGGCTGCCTCGGCCTGGATGCCATGTGGCAGCTGGTCGGCTTCTTCCTGGCCTGGAGTGGCGGTGAAGGCAAGGGGCGTGCTCTGGGGGCCGGAGAGGTGAAGTTTTTCGGACAGGTTTTGCCGGAGAACAAAAAGGTCACCTACTATCTGGATATCAAGCGGTTGATTCGCCGCAAACTGACCATGGCCATCGCGGATGCCCGTATGGAAGTGGACGGGCGGGAAATCTACACCGCCAAAGACCTTCGGGTCGGCCTGTTCACATCGACTGATGACTTTTAGGAGTTAGCACAATGCGTCGCGTTGTAGTTACCGGCATGGGGATCGTCTCCAGCCTTGGAACCAACCAGAAAGAAGTGGCCCAGTCACTTCGCGAATCCCGCTCTGGCATTGCTTTCAGCGAAGAAGCCCGGGACAAAGGCCTGCGCAGCCACGTCGCCGGCAAGATCGACCTGAACCTGTCAGAACTGATCGACCGCAAGATCTGGCGCTTTATGAGCCCTGCCGCCGGCTATTGCTACCTGGCCGCCAAAGAGGCCATTGAGCAGGCCGGCCTGACCGACGAGCAGCTGCGTGCAAATACCACCGGCGCCGTATTTGGTACAGGTGGCGCATCCACCGTCGAACTGCTGGACGCCATCGACACTCACCGCGACAAAGGCCTTCGCCGGGTGGGCCCGTACCGGGTACCCCGCACCATGGGTAGCGCCATCAACGCATCCATCACCACCGCCTTTGGCATTACCGGCATCAACTACGGCATCACTTCTGCCTGCGCCACCAGCGCCCACTGCATCGGCCACGCTGCCGATCAGATCGCCCTCGGCCGCCAGGACGTCATGCTGGCCGGCGGCGGGGAAGACATCCACTGGACCCTGAGCCTGATGTTCGACGCCATGGGCGCATTGTCAACCAAGTACAACGACACGCCGGAACAGGCCTCGCGCACCTATGACGCCGACCGTGACGGTTTCGTGATTTCCGGTGGCGGCGGTACGCTGATACTGGAATCCCTGGAACACGCGGAAGCCCGCGGTGCCACCATCCTGGCGGAACTGGTCGGATTTGGCGCCACCTCCGACGGCGCTGACATGGTTGCACCCAGCGGTGAAGGCGCCATTCGATGCATGAAGCAGGCTATGGCCAACATCGACGGCGAGATCAATTACATCAACACCCACGGCACCAGCACGCCGGCCGGTGATGTAACCGAACTGAAAGCGCTCAAGGAAACCTTTGGCGACAAGATCCCGCCACTGAGCTCCACCAAACCCCTGTGTGGCCACGCACTGGGTGCCGCGGGCGTACATGAGGCCATTTACAGCCTGATCATGCAGCGGGAGAGCTTTATTGCCCCGTCCGCCAACATCCAGACCCTGGACGAAGGCGCCGAAGGCTACCCGATCGTGCGTGAACGCATGGACAACCAGAATCTGAACCTGGTAATGAGCAACAGCTTCGGCTTTGGCGGCACCAACGCCACCCTGATCTTCAAGAAAGTCTGATCAGGACAAGCGAAGCGAGCGGTATTCAGCCGGCGGCGTTCCCATCCAGCGCTTGAACGCCCGGCTGAAGGCGCTCAATTCCGAAAATCCGAGCTGCTCGGCAATTTCCACCAGCGGCTTGGATTTATCTTTCATATAGGTGATCGCCTGCTCCCGACGAACCTGCTCCAGCAGAGCCGCAAACGTCAGCCCCTCCTGGCGCAACTTCTTGTGCAACGTATACCGGCTCATATTCAACTGCCCGGCCACCGTCTCGACACCTACTTTCCCTCGCTCCAACTGAATCCGGATCAGCTTGCTGACCCTCATACTCAGCGAACGCTTTGAATTTTCAGGCCTTAATGGCTCTGATGCCATGCTGGTTCCTCCTGCCTATCGTCCTGGCCCAAACTGCCAACTCCATCAGCGTACACATGTTAGCCGAAATCAATCAATACGACCTTTGAGCAAGATCAATGGCGCACCGGATTATTTGCGGCACAATGCCCGCTTTCAGAATGCCCTACCTGCATCCATCCGCTTTTCAGTTGATACCCGGAGACACCATGACCACCCCGGAACTGCTTGCTCCCGCCGGCACCCCCGAACATCTAGAAACCGCCTTCGCCTATGGCGCAGATGCCGTCTATGCCGGCCAGCCGAGATATTCGCTGAGAGTAAGGAACAACAGTTTCAAAGACGTTGCAGCCCTGGGCGCCGGCATTGAACGAGCACACGAACTGGGAAAACAGTTCTATCTGGTCTCCAACATTGCACCCCATAACAATAAAGTGCGCAGCTACCTGAGAGACCTGGAGCCGGTCATTGAACAGAAACCCGACGCCCTGATCATGTCTGACCCCGGCCTCATCATGCTGGTAAGGGAGAAATGGCCGGATCAGCCCATCCACCTGTCGGTTCAGGCCAACGCGGTCAACTGGGCCACCGTGGAATTCTGGCGCCGCCAGGGCATCAGCCGAGTGATCCTGTCCCGGGAACTGGGCCTGGAGGAAATCCGCGAAATCCGCGAAAAAGTCCCCGCGATGGAACTGGAAGTGTTTGTACACGGCGCCCTGTGCATGGCCTACTCCGGCCGCTGCTTGCTGTCTGGCTACATGAACCATCGAGACGCCAACCAGGGCGCCTGCACCAACGCCTGCCGCTGGAACTATAAAGAAGTCCAGCACAGCCATGACCAGACCGGCGATCTGATCGCCACCTCTGCAGATGCGGTGGAAACCTGCGAGCCCAAAGAAATCCTGCTGGAAGAACCCAATCGCCCCGGCGGCTTCATCCCGGCCTACGAAGACGAACACGGCACCTACATCATGAACTCCAAAGACCTGCGCGCCGTCCAGCACGTAGCGGAACTGGTCAAGATGGGCGTTCACTCTCTGAAAATCGAAGGTCGCACCAAAAGCACCTACTATGTAGCCCGCACCACCCAGGTATACCGGAAAGCCATCGACGACGCTCTCGCCGGCAAACCCTTCGACATGCACATGATGGACGAACTCGAAGCCCTCTCGAACCGCGGCTACACCGAAGGCTTCCTGCGCCGGCACGTGCCCCAGGAATACCAGACCTACGAACAGGGCTCCTCGTATCTCGGCACCCAGCAGGTGGTAGGCACCATTGCCGACGCGGATGACCGGTGGCTCACCATCGACGTAAAAAATAAATTTGCCCCCGGCGACCAGCTGGAGCTCATCACCCCGGCCGGCAACCTGCGATTCTCTGCCAACACGATGGAAAACCGCCACGGCGAGGCCATGGAGTGCGCACCAGGCAGCGGCCACATCGTCAAAATTCCTAAACCCGCGAACGTGCCGGAAAAACTGGACTTCACCTATCTGACCAAGATTTTTCCCGAAAACGCCGGCCGTTAAACTCGAGTGGGCGATCTGTACGCCCCCCTTAGTGCCCCAAAGGCCGATTAAGGTATAATCCCTACACAACCGATTTAATACCTGACTATTTTACTCTGGTATTGTATAATCGCTCGCCAGAAGCAACGGGAAACCGGCCAGCAGCCCCTCCCGTCATCCAAAAACCGATTGCAGGGCGTACTCACGGAGAGAGCGACCACTGCGACAACAGCAAATCGAATACACCCATCCGCCAGCCCAATAGGGGCTGCCGATGACACAAAGGGCGCAAGCCCTGGATGAGAGAATTACGGAGCGACGATCATGGCGACCACCGACAACGAGGTGAAAGAGCTGATCAAACGGGAATACGAACACGGTTTCGTGACTGAAATCGAAGCCGACACGTTCGAACCCGGCCTGAACGAAGACGTCATTGCCCGCCTTTCCGCCATAAAGAAAGAGCCGGAATGGATGCTGGAATGGCGCCTCAAAGCCTATCGTCGCTGGCTGGAAATGGAAGAGCCGAACTGGGCTCATGTCGGCTACCCGAAAGTCGACTACAACTCGATTTCCTATTATTCCGCGCCCAAGCGCAAAGAGGATATGCCACAAAGCCTGGATGAAGTGGATCCGGAGCTGCTGAAAACCTACGAAAAGCTGGGCATTCCCCTGCACGAGCGCGAAAAACTGGCCGGCGTTGCCGTGGACGCAGTATTTGACTCGGTTTCCGTAGCCACCACCTTCAAAGAGCCGCTGGCCAAGGCCGGCGTGATCTTCTGCTCTATTTCCGAAGCCGTCCGCGACTATCCGGAACTGGTCCAGAAATACCTGGGCACCGTGGTACCCCACGGCGACAACTTCTTTGCAGGCCTGAACTCGGCGGTCTTTTCTGACGGCACCTTCGTGTACGTACCCAAGGGCGTGCGTTGTCCCATGGAGCTGTCTACCTACTTCCGCATCAACGCCGCCAACACCGGCCAGTTCGAACGCACCCTGATTATCGCCGACGAAGGCAGCTACGTAAGCTACCTGGAAGGCTGTACCGCACCCATGCGCGACGAGAACCAGCTGCACGCGGCCGTGGTTGAACTCGTGGCTCTGGACGACGCCCAGATCAAATACTCCACCGTACAGAACTGGTACCCGGGTGATGAAAACGGCAAGGGTGGTATCTATAACTTCGTGACCAAGCGCGGCGCCTGTATCGGCAAGAACTCCAAGATTTCCTGGACCCAGGTGGAAACCGGCTCCGCCGTCACCTGGAAGTACCCGAGCTGTGTACTGCGCGGTGAGAACAGCGTTGGCGAGTTCTACTCTGTCGCGCTGACGCATAATTACCAGCAGGCCGATACCGGCACCAAGATGATCCACCTGGGCAAGAATACCCGCAGCACCATCATCTCCAAGGGTATTTCCGCCGGCAAGAGCTCCAACGCCTACCGCGGCCTGGTGAAATTCGGCCCGGGCGCAGAGGGCGCGCGTAACTTTACCCAGTGTGATTCGCTGCTGATCGGCGACCGCTGCGGCGCGCACACTTTCCCGTACATCGAGAGCAAGAACAAGTCGGCCATCGTGGAACACGAGGCGACCACTTCCAAGGTCAGCGACGAGCAGATGTTCCTGTGCCGTCAACGCGGCATCGACCCTGAGCAGGCGGTGTCCATGATTGTCAACGGCTTCTGTAAAGAGGTGTTCAAGGAGCTGCCGATGGAGTTTGCGGTTGAGGCTGGCAAGCTACTGGAAGTGAGCCTTGAAGGGTCCGTTGGTTAAACGCTATGCCCCGCTGGCCTCGGAGGAGGCCAGCGAGCGGGGGAGCTTTCCGGGATACGCTGTAAATACATCCCTGTACGCTCGACAAAATCATCCCTGATTTTGACGATCCCGGAAAGCTCCCCCGCTCGCTGTCCCGAACGTTATTGGGGCATCGAAGGGTACGAATTTATAGATCGAAATTCAGGATATAGAGAGACATCTACAAATGCTGAGTATCAAAAACCTGCACGCCTCCGTTGAGGGCAAAGAAATCCTCAAGGGCATTAACCTGGAGATCAAGGCCGGGGAAGTTCACGCCATCATGGGCCCGAACGGTTCCGGTAAGAGTACCCTGTCACAGGTTCTGGCAGGCAACGACGCATTTGAAGTCACCAAGGGCGAAGTCACCCTGAACGGAGACAACCTCCTGGATCTGGAAACCGAAGAACGCGCCCGCGAAGGCATCTTTCTGGCCTTCCAGTACCCGGTTGAAATCCCGGGCGTGAGCAACCTGCAGTTCCTGCGCACCGCCGTGAACGCCATGCGCAAGCACAAGGGCCAGGACGAGATGAACGCGGCCGAGTTTATGAAACTGGCCAAGGAAGTTTCCAAACAGGTAGATCTGGACCCCGCCTTCCTGAAACGCGGCGTGAACGAAGGCTTCTCCGGTGGCGAGAAGAAACGTAACGAGATCATGCAGGCCCTGCTGCTGCAGCCCAAACTGGCGATTCTGGACGAAACCGATTCCGGCCTGGACATCGACGCCCTGAAAGTGGTTTCCGATGGCGTGAATGCCCTGCGCTCGGAAGACCGCGCCATTCTGATGGTCACTCACTACCAGCGCCTGCTGAACCACATTGTTCCGGATTATGTGCACGTACTGGCTGGTGGCAAGATCATCAAGTCGGGCGGTCGTGAACTGGCCCTGGAACTGGAAGAAAAAGGTTACGGCTGGCTGGGCATTAAAGACGACGACACCAGCAACTGATCAGGAGGCCGTGGAATGAAATCTGTACCCATGCTTTCCAGTGCCTTCCTGCACCCGGCCGGGGAATCCCTGCCGGAGCCGTTGCTGGCGCTGCGCAAGGAGCGGGCCAGCGCGCTGGTGGATATGCCGCTGCCTACTCGCAAGACCGAGAACTGGAAGTACTCCAGCAAGTACCTGAAGCTGGCCGACGATATGGCCATTTCCCTGCCGGCCGAAGGCAAGACCGGCAACAGTCTCGCTGTGCCCGGCTACAAAGTGGTTTTCATCAACGGCGTGATGATTCCTGAAGCCAGCGAGTATCCGGATCTCGACGGTATCGAGATCCTGAGCTTCAACGATCTGGCTAACGACGAAGCTGAAGCCCTGTCTGCAAAACTGGGCAGCACCCTGAATCACGACCAGGTTCAATTCGCCCGCCTGAACGGGGCGCGCTTCGAAGATGGCCTGTTCATTCGCCTGAAACCCGGCGCGGTGCTGGATCAGCCGTTGTTCATCATCCATGAAACCAGCGCTGACGCCAGCGGCTCCGCCTATCCACGTATCTACGTGGAAGCCGGCGCCAACAGCCAGCTGACTCTGGTAGAGGAATACACCTCCAGTGGTGAAGCATCCGCCTTGGTCAGCACAGTAACCGAATTCAGTCTGGCCGATGGCGCCAACGTCACCAGCATCCGCCTGAACATGGAAGGCGAGAATGTTCAGCACATTGGCGCTACCGGGGTACTGCAACAACGCAGCTCGCGCTTCGAGAGCCATTGCGTTGGTTTTGGCGGCCCCCTGCGCCGGCACGATCTGCAGGTGCGGCTTGAAGGCGAAGGCGCGGAAACCAAGCTCAATGGCGTGGTGGTTACCCAGGGCAAACAGCACTACGACAACCACACGTCTATTGACCATGTCGCGGCCCACTGCAACAGCGAAGAGACCTATCGCAATATTGCAGCCGACCAGTCCCATGCCGTGTTCAACGGCCGGATTCATATCCACCAGGACGCCCAGAAGTCCAATGCGGATATGAACAACAAGAACCTGCTGCTGTCCAACGGGGCAGAGATTGACACCAAACCGGAACTGGAAATCTACGCCGACGATGTGAAGTGTGCGCACGGCGCCACCATCGGTCAGCTGGACGAGACCTCCGTGTTCTACCTGGTATCGCGCGGGATCGGCCGCCGGCAGGCCAATGTTCTGCTCACCATGGCGTTCATTAACGAACTGGTGCAACAGATTCCGGTGGAAGCCGTGCGTGAAACCGCCCAGGCGCGGTTAAGTGATTTCTTTGAGCAAACCTTTCAGGAGGCCTGAGGGGCATGACTGATCTGTCCATGGCAAACAACACCCAGTCAATGGTGTTTGATGTGCAAGCCATTCGCCGTGACTTCCCGATTCTCAATCAGGAGATCAACGGGAAGCCGCTGGTGTATCTGGACAACGGCGCGTCGGCGCAAAAGCCACAGTCCGTGCTGGATGCCATGGATCGCTATTACCGCGAGATGCACTCCAATGTGCACCGTGGCGCCCATACCCTGGGTGATCGTGCGACGGCTGCGTTTGAAGGTGCCCGGGAAACCGTGCGCCAGTTTCTGAACGCGTCCAGCACCCGAGAAATCATCTGGACCCGAGGCACCACCGAAGCCATCAACCTGGTGGCCAATGGCCTGGCCCCGCGCCTGAAAGCCGGCGATGAGATTCTGGTCAGCCACATGGAACACCACGCCAACATTGTGCCCTGGCAGATGGTGGCCGAGCGCACCGGTGCCAGGGTTGTGCCCATCCAGGTGACACCGCAAGGCGAGCTGGATCTGGATTCGTTCAACAGCCTGCTGAACGAGCGCACCCGGGTGCTGGCGATCACCCACGTGTCCAACGCGCTGGGCACCGTCAACCCAATTGCGCCCCTGATTGAACAGGCGAAAAAACAGGGGGTACTGACCCTGGTGGATGGCGCCCAGGCGGTGCCCCACTTCCAGCCGGACGTTCAGTCCCTGGGCTGTGACTTCTATGCATTCTCTTCCCACAAGCTGTTCGGGCCCACGGGCATTGGCGTGCTTTATGGCCGCGCCGAACTGCTGGAAGAAATGCCGCCTTATCAGGGCGGTGGCGAAATGATTGAGCGGGTATCGTTCGAGCGAACCACCTGGAATGTGTTGCCCTACAAATTCGAGGCCGGAACCCCGGCTATTGCCGAAGCAGTGGGCCTGGGCGCCGCCATCGACTATCTGAACTCGCTGAACCGAAAGGCCATGGAAGCAGCAGAGGATGCCTTGCTACGCCGGGCCAATGAACTGGTCGAAACCGTGCCAGGCATGGAGATCATCGGTACCGCCGCCAATAAGGTACCGGTGATGTCGTTCAAGATTGCCGGCCTGCACCCCAGCGACATCGGCACCCTGCTGGACCAGCAAGGCATCGCCATCCGCACCGGCCACCATTGCGCCATGCCATTGATGGATTTCTACGGAGTACCCGGTACAGCCCGGGCTTCGTTTGCGTTCTACAATACGCTGGAAGAGGTCGAGAAACTGTTTACCGGCCTGCAAAAGATCCAGCGCCTGTTTGCCTGAGGAGGTGGAAACATGACAGCCGAAGTCTTCACCCCAAGCGATGTGAACGTGACCATGACCCCGACGGCGGTCAAACACGTTCGCAAACAACTGGACAAGAAACCGGAAGCCAAAGGCATTCGCCTGGCCATCAAAAAAAGTGGCTGTTCCGGTTTCAAGTACGAAACCCAGTGGGTAGAAACACCGGAATCCGATGACCGTATTTTTACCATCGACGGCGTGGATGTGTTCGTAAAGCAGGAACACCTGCCACTGGTGAACGGCATCGAAATCGACTTTGTCACCGAGGGTGTGAACTCCCTGTTCCGCTTCCGCAACCCCAACGCCACCGCTGAGTGCGGCTGTGGTGAAAGCTTCACGGTGGCGTAAAGCACAAAGATAGGACTGATCAAACATGCAAGAACGCGAAGTCGTCCTGACCAAACGCGAAGTGGAAGCCCGCCTGGTACCTGCCGGAACGGAAATCATGATTCCGTCAGACACCTTTGTGACCATTACCCAGTCCCTCGGCGGCAGCTTCACCGTGGCGGTCAACGGCAATCTTGCCCGCATTGAAGGCCACGACGCCGATGCCCTGGGCAAGCAGCCGCTGGAAAGCAGCTTCGAGACCCCGGAAGACGGCACCATCAACGAAAACCAGGTATGGGAAGCGCTGCGTAACTGCTACGACCCGGAAATCCCGGTGGACGTAGTCAACCTGGGCCTGATTTACGAATGCCGGATTGAGAACGGCACAGAAGACGGCAATCACGTTTACATCAAAATGACCCTGACCGCGGCTGGCTGCGGCATGGGGCCGGTAATCACCGACGATGTGAAGCGCAAGGTGGAGCATGTACCCAATGTGGACAAGGTTACCGTTGAGCTGACCTTTGATCCGCCCTGGAACAACGATATGCTCACCGACGAAGCCAAACTTGAACTGGGAATGCTATGACCGCCAGCAAGGAACAATTTCTGAACAATCCCCTGGGCAAAGACACCACCCTTGAAGACGTTCTGGATGCGTTTGAGTTTCTGGACGACTGGGAAGAACGCTACGCCTACATCATCGACCTGGGCAAGCAACTGCCAGGTTTTCCCGATGATGAGCGAGTTGAAGAAAACTACGTCCACGGCTGTCAGAGCCAGGTATGGCTGATTCATCGTTACGATGAGGACAGCGGCAAACTGTTCCTGCTGATCGATTCCGATGCCATGATTGTGCGCGGCCTGGCCGCCATCATTCTGGTGGCCCTGAACGGCAAGACGCCTCGAGAACTGCTGGCCACCGATATCGACGAGCTGTTCGAGCAGCTGGATCTGTTCCGCCATATTTCCCCCACCCGGGGCAACGGCCTGCGAGCCATGGTCGGCAAGATCCGGGATATTGCGGCGGCCGAGGCCGCCTGAGACTTACCAGATAATGGCCAGGTCATCGCGCTGAACGTTGATCAGGCCACCTTCCGTGGGGATTCGCCCGTTACTGAAATCCGGATGCACGTTGTCCAGTGTCAGCGTCACCCCGGTATCGGACAGCTCAGGCGTACCATCCAGTGAATCAAAGTATCGCTGGCTGCGGTACAGATCGAGTTCATCCCCCGGTCGCAGCCCCGCCGTTGCGCCGGAGGCGAGGGTCACCCGGTTGCCATCCACACGGGTTATCCGGGCCATGAATGGCTGACAGGCCAGAGCATTGTTGACGGCGGCGGTCATCTCGGCAATGACACCTTCAACCGCCTGCCCCCACTCGGAACCTTCAAAGCCCGCCGAGGCAAAACCTCCGGTACCACTGCCATCCGGCTGCCACCGTGCCGAGGTTTCAAACCGCTGCCGGAAGACCGGGGAACCGCTGAAGCCATCAAACACCATCACTTCGGCCTCAAACCGGCGCGAAGTGTCGGCCATCCCGATACCTCGCTGCATGCGATCCAGAATTGAGCTGCCCCAGGCGCCGGGGTCGGCCAGGCCAATATCCCGAATCACACCTGCCACCACAAACTGCGCCCCCAGTTCCCGGGCCAGCTGAACCACATTCGTCAGCTGATTGCTGGCCGGGTTTTTCTGAGACGTGGGCGCATCCGGCAGGTTGCTGAACAGCTGTAACGATGTCGCCCCCAGCACCTGCAATTGCCCCTGTTGTTGCAAGCGAGCCACCAGCTCCCGCGGCAATTGTTCGCCGGCGTCATCCAGGGCCGCACCGCCACCCTGCTCCGGACGGGTGATCGGGAACGCGGTTACCGCCACCCGTTTACGCAAACCGGAAGCCTGCCCGGCCTTGCAGCTGCCAGCGCTACCTTCGGCATCCGACAGCTCTGCCCGGACAATCACCCTCAGCAGATTGCCACTTCGGTACTCATCCACGATCGTGGCATTCCGAACCTGGGCCATGGCCGACAGCTCGGTATGAGAACCCACAAGCTGACCGTTCTCCATGGTGTCCCGGGTACTGACCCTGGCCTGATATTGCAGCGCAAGGTCGCGCATCGCGGCCTGACGCGCCTCAGTGCGGGCCTGATCCAGATTATTCTCCCGGATATTGGCATGCCCCACGCCTTCAAGGACCGCGCCATGGGCAAACCCGGCGAACAGACTCAGCATCCAGAACAAAAGCATTGATCTCATCATGGCAATCTAACCCACCGGATCGATACCGGTTCAATCACGGCGTTCATCAACAGACCTAATCCAGGTAGTACAGTGAATCTGTGCGACGGGCCTCAACATCCCCTACACGATCATTCCGCCTGGGCATGGGAATGGCACAGACATCCTGCACCTGATCGTCCGCCACCTTCGCCACACACTCCCGGAACCTCGGCTCCAGGCGCAGCTCCATCACGGTTTCCACCACGCCATCGCTATGCTCATTCACCGCCACCATCCGGGCGCCGCGAATGTAGCTGTCCACATAGGTGCGGAAACTGTCGTTCTGCAACACGAAGTCATTCACCGTGGAACTGCCGTAGATCACGGTACCGTAGACCCGCTCGGCCAGGTTCCGGTAGGCGTCCAGCTGTGAAGCCCGTCGAGCCAGTAAGCGCTTACGGGTATTTACCCGGTCGGCCTGAACATTCTCATAGGTACCAAAACCACTGACCCGGACCGTAATGGGCTCAAAGGTTTCAGTCCTGGCCTGATCGCTCCGGTAACTGCCCACCGGCGCGCAGGCGGCCACGGCAAAAGCCAGAACAGGAACAAGGATCCAGCGCAACGTCATTATCTTGTCTCCGGAAAACACTTTCACCAGAACCATGAAAGAATCACGCCAGATTCCACAACCAAATGATCTTTCGAAGGTTTCGATTGTTCATCGCAACTCCATGCCCATGCCAGCGGCAAAAAGCTGCCTTTATTTACACATACAGAACAAACCGTTACCGGTTGTGCGCTGTGTCACGAAATAAACTGGTCTAACCTTTCAAACACTTAATGATTTGTTCATGCAATAAAACCAACTCAGGACCGCCCATGAAAGCAAACCGCCTCAGCAAACTGTCCCTGGCCATCGGCCTGTCTGTTGCCACCACGTCTGCACTGGCAAGCCCGCAAGCCTTTATGTCTGCCCGCTCCTTCGCCATGGGCGGAACCGGCGTCGCCGTTGCCCATCCCTCTGCTGCACCGAGTGCCAACCCGGCCATGATGGCTGCTGAACAGCACGGCTGGGCAGACGATTTCGGCCTGATGCTGCCGTCTGTGAATGCGCGTGCGGCCGATGAGGAAGAGGTGATTGATCAGGTTGATGATATCCAGGACCAAATCGAGCAGTTTGAGGACCTGAAGTTTTCCAATCAAGCCGATGCCCAGGCCAAAGCACGGCAACTCGTAGACAACCTGGAAGCCTTTGACCGCGACACCATGCGTGCCAATGCAGGCTTGGGACTTGGCCTTGCTATCCCCTCAAACTCCTTGTCCTTTGGCTTCTTCGCCAACGCCAATCTGACAGCGACTGTGCGCGGTGAACTGGACGAAAACGACCTTGACCTTCTAAATGACATCGCTAATGGCGTTCGCCCGCCCGCCACTACAGATCTTGATACAGAGCTGAACTCACGCGGCAGAATCCTGGCCTCTGCAGTAGCAGAAGCCGGCATCAGCATCGCTCACTCGTTTATGCTTTCTAATGGCAACGCATTGCAGCTTGGTGTCTCCCCCAAATACGTGCAACTACAAACCTTCCAGTACACCGAAGAAATCTCAGACTTCGAGGATGATGATTTCGACAGTGACGAATACGAAACTGACAAAAGCGGCTTCAACCTGGACATCGGTGCTGCTTATGCCTTCGGTGCTGAAAACCAGTGGAACGCCGGCGTCGTCGTCAAAAACCTGATCCCGATGGAACTGGATTCGGCCCAGAATCATCCGAGCGAAGAAAAATACACCCTCGAACTCAACCCGATGGTCACCGCAGGTATCGCCCACAAGAGCGACTACCACGTAATCACGGCAGAAGTGGACCTGACCAAGAAAGAAGCCTTCGGGTATGAAGACGATACCCAGTGGCTGGCCCTGGGCGCGGAATTCGACGCCTGGCGTTACGCCCAGCTGCGCGCAGGTGTTCGCCACAACCTGGCCAGTAACGACGACAACGACGGCATCGAGGAAGACACTCAGTTCACCGCAGGTCTCGGCCTGAACATCATTGGTGTTCGCGTGGATATCGGCGCCCTGTACAGCAGCGCCGATGTCGGCGCAGCCCTGGAACTCGGCACCTCCTTCTAAGCCGACGCCCCCGGCCGCAAAAGCCCGGTCTGCCCTGCGCAGCCCGGGCTTTCTTATTTCACGCTGCCTGTTTGCCTCTGGCCGGTCGTGGCCGGATAATCCCCGTTACCCATTCATGGCAATCAGGAACAAACCGCATTATGCAAACCTATCTGGTGGGCGGCGCTGTCCGCGACAAGCTGCTCGGCCTGGGCGTTAAAGACCGGGACTGGGTAGTGGTTGGTGCCACCCCGGAAGACATGCTCCAGCGAGGCTTCAAACAGGTAGGGGCGGATTTTCCGGTTTTCCTGCATCCGGACACCGGCGAGGAATACGCCCTGGCCCGGACCGAGCGCAAGCAGGGGCGCGGGTACCACGGGTTCAGCGTTTACAGTGCACCGGATGTCTCCCTGGAAGACGATCTTCGCCGCCGTGACCTGACCATCAACGCCATGGCAGAAACCGAGAACGGCGACCTGGTGGACCCGTTCAACGGCCATGCCGACCTGGAACAGAAAAAGCTTCGGCATGTGTCTGAAGCCTTCGCCGAAGATCCCCTGCGCATCCTTCGCACCGCCCGCTTCGCCGCGCGCCTGCAGCCACTCGGGTTCAGCATCTGCCGGGAGACCATGGCGCTGATGCGGGAGATGGTCGCCAGCGGCGAACTCGGGGATCTGGTGCCAGAGCGGGTATGGCAGGAAATCCAAAGGGCATTGCATGAACAGGCTCCCGGCGTGTTCTTCGATGTGCTTCGGGAGCTTGACGCCCTGAAGGTGCTGATCCCGGAATTGGTCGATGAGCTGGGTTTCCGCCAGGGTCTCAGCGCCCTGCAGTGCATCCACCGCAAACAGGGTTCCACCGCCCAGCATTACGCCGCCTTGCTCAGTGGTGTGCCCGAGCCAGACGCCATTGCCAGGGCTAAAGCCATGAAAAGCCCCAACGACTGCCGGGATCTGACCCACCTGGTCTGTCTGTTCATGGCTCGGTTGAACGACGCCTCGCCTGAAGCCCGGCTAACACCGGAACGGGCAATGGAACTTCTGGACAAAGCCGATTTCTGGCGAAGGCCCGATCGTTTCGGCGTTTTGCTGGGCACCCTCGCCTGCACCCTCCAGGACGAACGCGCCCACGTGGTTCAGCAACTGGAACTGGCCGCACGCAGGGCCCAGAGCGTAACCCCTCACCCGTTCCTGCAAAGAGGCATTCACGGCAAAGCCCTGGGCGAGGCAATCCAGAACGAGCGGCTGGCCCGTATTACTGAGGCACTGAACTCACACGAATAAGGAAAGACACCCCATGCCCTATCCCGTCGCCCTGATCACTGGCGCAGCCCACCGCCTGGGTGCCCACACAGCAGAAACCCTGCACGCTCGCGGCTGGAATGTTGTGATCCATTACCGAGGCCGGGAACAGCAGGCCCGGGCACTGGCCGACAAGCTGAACCAGCAGCGCCCGGCATCCGCCGTGTGTTACCACGCGGATCTCGCCGACATGAACCAGCTCCGGCAACTGGCGGAACAGGCCTGTGCACACTGGGGGCAGTTGGATGCGCTGGTCAACAACGCTTCGGTGTTTTACCCCAACCCCACCGAAGACGCCTCCGAACAGGACTGGGACACGATACTGGGCGCCAACCTGAAAGCCCCCTTCTTCCTGCTCCAGCAGTGTCTGCCTGCGCTAAAAGCCGCATCGGGCAGTGTGATCAACATGATCGACATCTACAGCGAGAAGCCACTGAAGGACCACCCACTATACTGCGCCAGCAAGGCGGGGCTGGCGGCACTGACCCGCTCCTGGGCCAGAGATCTGGCGCCGGATGTTCGGGTGAACGGCGTGTCGCCGGGCGCCATCCTCTGGCCGGAAGGCGATTCGGCCGTGGACGAAGCCCACCAGAAGGCCATTCTCGATAAAACGCCCCTGGCCCGTACCGGTAATCCGGCCGACATTGCCGGTGCCATTGCCTACCTGGTATGCGATGCGCCCTTTGTCACCGGCCAGATACTGTCGGTGGATGGCGGCCGCAGCCTGAATATGTGATCACCGGCACCAGAACAACCCCGACCTTCGTTGTTTTGGCCGGCAAGCGCTTTGCCGCTACAATGCCTGCCATTCTTATAAACGGGCGCCACCCAACCAGGCGCCCAGGCTAACGGAGAGTTCTCATGCGTGATGTTGTTATTGTTGCCGCCAAACGTACCGCTATCGGCAGCTTCGGTGGTGGCCTGTCCAGCCTGCGTGCAGACCAGCTGGGTACGGCCGTGATCAAGGCTGTGATGGAAGAAACCGGCGTCGCCGGCGACCAGATCAATGAAGTTATCCTCGGCCAGGTGCTTACCGCCGGCTGCGGCCAGAACCCGGCCCGTCAGTCTGCCATCAATGCCGGCCTGCCGGCTTCAGTGCCCGCCATCACCATCAACAAGGTCTGTGGCTCCGGCCTGAAAGCCGTGCACATGGCGGTCCAGGCCATCCAGTGCGGCGATGCCGAGATGATTCTGGCCGGTGGCCAGGAAAGCATGAGCCAGGCGCCCCACGTACTGCCCAACAGCCGTAACGGTCAGCGGATGGGCAACTGGAGCATGATCGACACCATGATCACCGACGGCCTGTGGGATGCCTTCAACGATTACCACATGGGTATCACGGCTGAAAACATCGTTGAGAAATACGGCATCACCCGGGACGAGCAGGATGCCTTTGCCGCCGCATCCCAGCAAAAAGCCGTCGCTGCGCAAAAAGCCGGCTACTTTGACGGCCAGATTGTCCCTGTCACCATTCCCCAGCGCAAAGGCGACCCTCTGGTGGTGGATAAGGATGAGTGCCCCCGCGACGGTGTCACCGGCGACAGCCTCGGAAAACTGCGTCCGGCCTTCAAGAAAGACGGCTCCGTAACCGCCGGCAACGCCTCTTCCCTGAACGATGGCGCTGCTGTGGTGATGGTGTGCAGCGCAGACAAGGCGAAAGAGCTGGGCCTGACCCCGCTGGCAACCATCAAAGCCCACGCCAATGCCGGCGTGGATCCCACCATCATGGGTACCGGCCCAATTCCGGCCAGCCAACGCTGCCTGGAGCGGGCGGGCTGGACTGTTGACGACCTGGACCTGATCGAAGCCAACGAGGCCTTCGCCGCCCAGGCGATTTCCGTCAACCGGGACCTGGGCTGGGACACCGCCAAGGTAAACGTGAACGGCGGCGCCATTGCCCTGGGCCACCCGATTGGCGCTTCCGGTTGCCGCATTCTGGTCAGCCTGCTGCACGAAATGACCCGCCGCGATGCCAAGAAAGGTCTGGCCACGCTGTGTATTGGCGGTGGCATGGGTGTGGCCCTGGCCGTTGAGCGCTGATGCTGCACGTGGTTCTGTATGAGCCGGAGATACCGCCAAACACCGGCAATATCATCCGGCTCTGCGCCAACACCGGCTGTCAGCTGCACCTGATTGAACCCCTGGGATTCTCTCTGGAAGACAAGCAGATGCGACGGGCCGGTCTGGATTACAGCGAATACGCTACGGTAAAGATCCATGCGGATTACGCCAGCTTTCTGGCCACCGAGCAGCCTTCGCGGCTGTTCGGTCTCACCACCAAGGGAAGTCGCCATTACCACGAGGTGGCGTTCCGGGACGGTGACTACCTGATGTTCGGGCCGGAGACCCGGGGCCTGCCGGAAGACGTGCGCAACGGGCTACCCGCCGAACACCGTCTTCGGGTACCCATGCGTCCGGAAAGTCGCAGCCTCAACCTTTCCAATACCGCCGCCCTGGTGGTTTATGAGGCCTGGCGGCAACTTGGGTTTGAGGGCTCGATCTGACCAACCCCAGGTAATCACCCACAAAAAAACCGGCCGAAGCCGGTTTTTTTTTCGTTGAGCAGCAGCGCTTAGTGAGTCTGCTCTTCCTTGGCTTCACCCGCCGCTTCTTCCTGCTTGCGCTTGAGCGCCTGGGCATAGATCGCGTCGAAGTTAACCGGAGCCAGCATCAGGGCGGGGAAGCTGCCCTTGTTCACAATGCCGTCAATCGCTTCGCGGGCATAGGGGAACAGAATCGTCGGGCAGTAGGCGCCAAGCATCTGGCCAAGCTGCGGGCCTTCAATGCCGGAGATCATGAATACGCCGCCCTGCTGGATTTCGACGATGTACGCCACCTTCTCACCAACCTTGGCCGTTACGGTCAGGGACAGAACCACTTCGTACTGGTTGTCGCTGATCTTGTTGTGAGAGGTGTTCAGATCCAGGTTCACCTGAGGCTTCCACTGTTCCTGGAAAACCAGCGGAGAGTTGGGGGATTCAAAAGACAGGTCCTTCACATAGATGCGCTGAAGGGCAAACTGTGGTTGGTTCTGGTTTTCGTTGCCTGCGGCTTGCTGATTCTCAGCCATGATCAGTCCTTTCGTTTCCGTATTATGGGGCCAGGCCCGTTGTTATGTCGTCGTCTGCCGGAACAGTCTACTGCGAGGTTCCGAATGGTAATGTGAAACAGTGCGTCAGATCGCCACTCAGATCAAGCCCTGTTACTTTTTCACAAGTGGCAGGTTGCTGGCCTTCCAGTCGGTAATGCCACCATTCAGACGCACCACATTGCTGAACCCCTCGGCATTGAGCTGCTTGACCGCCATGGCGGCATGCTGCCCCATCTTGTCAACAACGATAATCTGCTTGTCTTTGTGCTTGCTCAGCTCATTAACGCGGCTTTTGAGACTATTAAGCGGAATATTCACCGAGCCGGTAATGCGGCCTTCGTTGAAGTCTTTGCGATCGCGGATGTCCAACACCACCGCTTCATCCTTGTTGATCAGCGTAACCGCGCCCTGGGCCGAGATCTTGGCACCACCCCGGCGCGATTCCAGCACGATGATGGCCAGCAGGAACGCCACAAACAGCGACACCAGAATGTAGTGATTAACAACAAATTCAAACAAGCGGTCCATGAAACTACCCTGACAATTGGTTTGGCCGGATTATACACACCCACACCGGCTCACAGAAGGCAGTCGCCCCGCCATGATAGCGCCAGCACATCGTGATCATGAGCAATGCTTCAGCGAACGCGCGTGGTCTGAGTAAATGAAAACGGTTACAATCTGCCCCACTCAAATTCTGTTCTTTTTGCAACCAAGCGGACGACACGATGACCGAGACGCGCAAGCCCACTGCACTGATAATTCTCGACGGCTGGGGCCACCGTGACCCGGCGGAAGACAATGCCATTTCCAACGCCAACACCCCGTTCTGGGACAGGATCTGGCATAACCAGCCGAAAACCCTGATCAACACCTCAGGGATGTTTGTTGGCCTGCCCCAGGGCCAGATGGGTAACTCCGAAGTGGGCCATATGAATCTCGGCGCCGGCCGCGTGGTGTATCAGAGCCTGACGCGCATCGACAAAGATCTCGAAGATGGCGATTTCCAGAAGAATGAGGCCCTTTGCAACGCCATCGACAAGGCTGTTGCCAATGACAAGGCCGTACACCTGATGGGCCTGCTGTCTCCGGGCGGCGTCCACAGCCATGAAGATCATATTCTGGCGGCCGCTGAGCTGGCTGCAGCCCGTGGCGCCAAAGAAGTTTACATCCATGCCTTCCTGGATGGCCGTGACATGCCACCACGCAGTGCCCGCCCTTCTCTGGAAAAAGCCGCCGCGAAAATGAAAAGCCTGGGCGTTGGCCGGGTAGCCACCATCGTTGGCCGGTATTTTGCCATGGACCGGGACAACCGCTGGGATCGCGTGGAAGCGGCCTATAACGCCATGACCCTGGGCGAAGCCGAGTTCATCAGCGACGACCCGGTGGCGGCACTGGAACAGGCCTATGAGCGTGGCGAGAACGACGAATTCGTGAAGCCGACCCACATCCGGGCCGATGGCGAGCCCGAGGGCATCATCAATGACGGCGACGCCGTGCTGTTCATGAACTTCCGTGCCGACCGCGCCCGGGAAATGACCCGCACCTTCGTAGAGCAAGACTTCGACGGTTTCGACCGACGCAAGCACCCGGAACTGGCAGATTTCGTGATGCTCACCGAATATGCCGCTGACATCAAAACCTCCTGCGCCTACCCGCCCGAGCAACTGGCCAACGGCCTGGGCGAGTACATGGCGAAGCAAGGTAAAACCCAGCTGCGCATTGCAGAGACCGAGAAATACGCCCACGTGACCTTCTTCTTCAATGGCGGCCTGGAAACTCCCTTTGAAGGTGAAGATCGCATTCTGGTGCCGTCTCCCAAGGTGGCCACCTACGACCTGCAGCCGGAAATGAGCGCACCTGAGGTTACCGACAAACTGGTTGAAGCCATCAAGAGCGGCAAGTACGACCTGATCGTCTGCAACTACGCCAACGGCGATATGGTTGGCCACACCGGCAAGCTGGACGCCGCCATCAAGGCCGCCGAGTGCCTGGACCAGTGTGTGCAGCGTGTGGTGGAGGCCCTGGATGAAGTGGGTGGCGAAGCCTTGATTACCGCCGACCACGGCAACTGTGAGCAGATGACCGACCCCAACTCCGGCCAGGTACACACCTCCCACACCATTGGCCCTGTGCCTCTGGTTTACACCGGCCACCGCAAGGTGAACCTCCGGGACGACGGCAGCCTGTGCGATATCGCACCGACGCTGCTGGCCCTGATGGATACCGAAAAGCCTGCGGAAATGACCGGGCACAGCCTGGTCGAGTTCGACTGATCGCTCCGCCGGTAAAGGTGTTGCGTAAACTGACCGTCCTGGTGCTGGCCCTCACATTGGGGGCTGCACCTTTGGGCGCCCAGCAGGATGTGACCCCCGAACAGGTCGAGGCGCTGAAGGAGCGTATCGCTGACATCGACCGCTGGCTGGCCGATGCCGAAGAAGACCGGTCAACCCTTGAACAGCAACTGGCGGCCACCGAGCGCAAAATCAGCACCCTGACCCGGGAACGCCGTACCCTTCGGCAGCAGGCCCGGGAACAGCAGGAGCGCCTTGCCGAGCTTCGCGCCCAGGAAAGCGAGCTGGCCAATACCCTCGAACAGCAACGGGAAAACCTGAAACTACAGATCCGGGCAGCCTGGATGGAAGGCGACGCGCCGGCTCTGAAAGTATTGTTGAACGAGATTGAGCCCGGCGAAGTTGCCCGCACCCTCACCTACTACGAATACCTGAGCAAGAATACCGTCTCCCGCCTGGAAGCGTTCCAGCGCAGCCTTCAGGAACTGAAAGCCGCCCGCGCCGCCGTTCAGGCCACCCGCACCGAACTGGCCAAGACCGAAGCCGATCTGGAACAGCGCCAGCAGCAACTGACCCAGAGCCGGCAGGATCGGGCCAGAACACTGGCCGCCCTGAATGACGACATCCAGAACCGCCGTAGCGAGCGCCAATCCCTGGAAGCCGATCGCCAGCGCCTGGAGCAATTGCTGAAAGAGGTGCAGCAGGCCATTGCCAGCATTCCGGCCCCGAACGAATCCAGTCCGTTCAAATCCCGCCGCGACAAGCTGCCCTGGCCCGCAAAAGGGCGGGTAGTCAGCAATTACGGCGCCATGTACGCAGATGGCAAACTGCGCCGTAACGGCATTCTGATGAATACCGCCGAAGAGGCAGAGATCAAGGCCGTGCACTATGGCCGGGTGGTATTTGCCAACTGGCTGCGTGGATTCGGGCTGATCACCATCATTGATCACGGCGATGGCTACATGACCCTCTACGGCCACAGCAGCAGCTTGTTCACAACCCCCGGTGACTGGGTGCGCCCGGGCGAGACCATTGCCCTGGCCGGACGCACCGGCGGCACCGAAGACCCGGCCGTGTATTTCGAGGTACGTAGCAACGGCAAACCCGTGAACCCAAGGAGCTGGCTGGGCAAGCCATAACAGGGCTGACAAACGGCGTTGCGGGCGCCATACTGTCCGGGTCAGGAACCAGTCCAACTATTGGAAACAAAACAGGATATGTGAATGAAACGGGCCAGAAGTACACTCAAGACCTCGCCATTGCGCACCATGATTCTTGCCACCTGTTGTTTCACAGCCCCCGGACTGGCCCTGGCACAGGATCAGGACGCTCAGACCCAGCAGATTCTGGATTCCATTCAGAGCGGCGAGCGGGTTGAACTGAAACTGCCAGACCCGGAAGAACAACTGCCGCTGGAAGACCTGCGCAAGTTCACCGAAGTGTTCAGCCGCATCAAAGACGCCTACGTGGAAGATGTCTCCGACACTCAACTGCTCGAGAGCGCCATCAAAGGCATGTTGTCCGACCTGGACCCACACTCTACCTACCTGGCCCCCAAGGATTACGAGGAACTGGAGGAAAGCACCTCCGGAGAATTCGGTGGTCTTGGCATTGAAGTCGGGATGGAGAACGGCTTTGTCAAAGTCATCTCCCCCATCGACGACACCCCGGCCCAGAAAGCGGGCGTTCAAGCTGGCGACCTGATCATCAAGCTGGACGAAAAGCCGGTGAAGGGAATGTCGCTGGAAGAAGCCGTTAACCTGATGCGCGGCAAGCCCGGCACGGTGCTTACTCTGACCATCATGCGCGAGGGCGAAAGTGCGCCTATCGAGATTGATGTCACCCGGGATGTGATCAAAGTCACCAGCGTTAAATCCCGGATGATCGATAACGGCTACGGCTATGTCCGTGTCACGCAATTCCAGGCCGAGACTGGCCGGCAGTTCCTGAAAGCCCTCAGCGATCTGGAAGACGAACACGGCAACGATCTGGACGGCCTGATCATTGACCTTCGCAACAACCCCGGCGGTGTGTTGCAAGCTGCCGTAGAGACCGCGGATGCCCTGTTGGACGAAGGCCTGATTGTTTACACCGAAGGCCGTATCCAGAGTTCACGCCTGCGCTTCAGTGCCAAGCCCGGCGACGTCATGGCTGGCACACCTATTGTCGTGCTAATCAACGGTGGCTCTGCTTCCGCGTCGGAAATCCTTGCCGGCGCGCTCCAGGACCATGAACGTGCCGTGGTGATGGGCACCCAGTCCTTCGGCAAGGGCAGTGTCCAGACGGTCATACCGCTGGACGAGACCCACGCCATCAAAATGACCACAGCCCGTTATTTCACGCCGGATGGTCGCTCCATCCAGGCTACCGGCATCAAGCCGGACATCGAGGTGCGCCCGGCGGAATTGAAAGAACTCGACAGCAGACCATTCTTCACCGAAGCCGACCTGAGCGGTCATCTTGAAGGGGAGAATGAGGAGGAGGCCCGCAAGGCCAGAGAACAGGCTGCGGAAGCACAGGCTTCTGCGGCCGACCGGGACTATCAGCTGCGGTCGGCCCTGAACCTGCTGAAAGGCTTGCACATCCTTAACCGGAAGAACAACAGCAAGCCGCAGGAAAACGCCCAGTGACTTTACGTTCTACCCTCGCGCTGCTGGCGCTTCTGGCCATCAGCCCTGTCGCTGCGTTTGCGTCAGGGCCGGGTGAACCCCAGCAGCCCACCATTGCCATCATTATTGATGACATGGGCCACAATCGGTACGAGGGCGAGCGACTGGCAAAGCTTGACCAGCCCCTGACACTGGCCTTCCTGCCTTACCGGCGCCACACAGTTCCCTTGGCGAAGCTGGCCCACGCCCAATCCAAGGAAATCATGTTGCACGCCCCGATGGCCAACACCCGCAACTTCGGTCTCGGCCCGGGCGGACTGACACCGGATATGGACGAGCCGACCATCACCACCACCCTGCGCCGGGCACTGCAGTCCATTCCCTTTGTCAGCGGTGTGAACAATCACATGGGCAGCCTGCTTACTCAGCAACTGGAACCGATGGATTGGGTAATGAAAGAGCTGGACCGCTACCCGGTGTATTTCGTCGACAGCCGCACCATTGCCAATTCCATCGCCGGCAGTGTGGCCGATGCCTACAACATCCCGAGCCTGACGCGCGATGTGTTTCTCGATCACGAACAGACGGAAGAGTTTGTCGACAAACAGTTCAAACTGCTGATTCAGACCGCCAGGGAGAAAGGCACGGCAATCGGTATCGGACACCCGCACAAGGTCACCGTGGATTATCTGGAGAAGCACCTGCCGATGCTGGATGAACAGGGCATTGCCATCGCCACGGTCAGTGGCATCTGGGCCATGCGCAACGGTAATCGGGAGATGTTTGCGGAAGGGGAAAAGCAGGCCATCCGGCCTGCCTATGCACGCAGCAATTAATCGCGGACTTCGATGCCCTGAGCCTTCATAAAGGCTTTGGCTTCAGGAATGGTGTGCTGACCGAAGTGGAAGATGGATGCCGCCAGAACCGCGTCTGCGCCACCCTGGGTAACGCCATCGGCCAGATGCTGAAGCTCACCTACGCCACCTGAGGCAATCACCGGCACGGCCACCGCATCGCTGATGGCACGGGTCAGGCCCAGATCAAAGCCGATCTTGGTGCCATCACGATCCATACTGGTCAGCAGCAACTCCCCTGCCCCCAGCTCAACCATTTTCTTCGCCCACTCTACGGCATCCAGCCCGGTTGGCTTGCGACCACCGTGGGTAAAAATCTCCCAGCGCGGCTCCTCGCCCTCTGCGCTCACGCGCTTGGCATCAATGGCGACGACAATGCATTGCCGGCCAAAACGCTCCGCTGCCTCCCGCACAAACTCGGGATTAAAGACTGCGGCCGTATTGATGGAGACCTTGTCGGCTCCGGCATTGAGCAGTTTGCGGATATCATCGACGGTGCGCACGCCACCGCCCACGGTCAGCGGGATGAACACTTCCGCCGCCATGCGCTCTACCGTTTCGTAGGTGGTGTCGCGGCTTTCGCTGCTGGCCGTGATGTCCAGGAAAGTGATCTCGTCCGCGCCCTGCTCATTGTAGCGACGGGCCACTTCCACCGGGTCGCCGGCGTCGCGGATATCGACAAAATTCACGCCTTTAACCACACGGCCTTTGTCGACGTCCAGACAGGGGATGATGCGTTTTGCCAATGCCATTGTCAGTCCTCAGTTTTTCAGGCTGTCGCAATAGGCTTGCGCTTCCGCCACATCCAGAGTGCCTTCGTAGATGGCGCGGCCGGTGATAGCACCGATGACACCTGTGTCGGCAACGGTGGCCAGGCGCTTGAGGTCGTCCATGTTGGTAACGCCGCCAGACGCAATCACCGGGATGCCACCTTCCTCTGCCAGCTTGGCGGTGGCTTCGACGTTCACGCCCTGCATCATGCCGTCACGGGCGATGTCGGTGTACACAATGGAGGACACGCCGTCGTTGGCGAAGCGCTTGGCAAGGTCTACTGCCATGACTTCGGAGACTTCGGCCCAGCCGTCGGTGGCGACGCGGCCGTCTTTGGCGTCCAGGCCGACGATGATGTGGCCGGGGAATTCCTTGCACATTTCGGTGACGAATTCAGGCTCTTTAACCGCCTTGGTGCCGATGATGACCCACTGCACACCGGCCTTCAGATAGGCTTCAATAGTTTCCGCCGAGCGGATGCCGCCGCCGATCTGTATGGGCAGATTCGGGTATTTCACTGCCATCGCCTTTACGATTTCACCGTTTACCGGTTCGCCGGCGAAGGCGCCATTAAGGTCAACCAGGTGCAGGCGGCGGGCGCCGGCGTCGACCCACTTGGTGGCCATGTCGACGGGGTCGTCACCGAATACGGTAGAGTCTTCCATGCGGCCCTGACGCAGTCTTACGCATTTGCCGTCTTTCAGATCGATAGCGGGGATAATCAGCATTTTCCGGTCCAGTTCGTAAAGTTTTCCAGCAACTGCAGCCCCGCCCGGGCACTTTTCTCCGGGTGGAACTGCACTGCAAAGATGTTGTCTCTCGCTACCGCTGCCGCCAGGTCGACACCATAATGAGTGCGGCCGGCCATGTCGACGTTGCCTTCGGCTTCGGCGTAGTAGCTGTGTACAAAGTAGAAGCGGTCGCCGTCCGGGATGTTGTGCCAGAGCGGGTGGTCCTGGGTTTGGTACACCTGGTTCCAGCCCATGTGGGGCACTTTCAGGCGTTCGCCGTTTTCGGTGAGGTTGTCACCGAAGTAGCGGACTTCGGACGGGAACAGGCCAATACCTTCCACACCGCCGTTTTCTTCGCTGCGGGCCATCAGAGCCTGCATGCCAACGCAGATGCCGAGGAACGGCCGGTCCTGGGAGACGTCTTTAACGAGCTCAACCACGCCCAAACGGTGCATTTCGGCCATGCAGTCGCGGATGGCGCCTACACCGGGCAGAATCACCCGGTCAGCTTCACGGATTTTGGCGGCATCGTCTGTAACCAGTACGGTGCAGTCCGGGGCCACGTGCTCTACGGCTTTGCGGGCGGAATGCAGGTTGCCCATGCCGTAGTCGATGATGGCGACGGTCTTCATGGTGTGTCTGTTCCTTTCGGTGACCGGTTACAGGGCGCCTTTGGTGGACGGGGTGATACCCGCCATGCGCTCGTCCATTTCAATCGCCATGCGCAGTGCGCGGCCGAAGGCTTTGAACACGGTTTCGATCTGGTGATGGGTGTTCTTGCCCTTCAGGTTGTCGATGTGCAGGGTCACCATGGAGTGATTCACAAAGCCCTGGAAGAACTCTGCGAACAGGTCGACGTCAAACCCGCCCACGCTGGCGCGGGTGTAGGGTACGTCCATGAGCAAACCGGGGCGGCCGGACAGGTCGATGACCACGCGTGACAGGGCTTCATCCAGGGGCACATAGGCGTGGCCATAGCGGCGAATGCCTTTTTTGTCGCCCACGGCCTGTTTGAAGGCCTGGCCCAAAGTGATGCCGATGTCTTCCACGGTGTGGTGATCGTCGATGTGCAGGTCACCCTTGCAGGTAATGTCCAGATCCACCAGGCCGTGGCGGGCAATCTGGTCCATCATGTGTTCAAGGAACGGCACACCGGTGTCGAAATTGGCTTTGCCGGTGCCGTCGAGGTTGATCTCGACGGTAATCTGGGTTTCGAGGGTATTGCGTTCTACCCGAGCCTTGCGTTCGGCCATGGAGACTCCGTTGAAAACTGGCTTGTTACCGTAAACTTTGTTTGCGGATTATACCTGTTAACTCAACCGGAGTCCCGCAACCGGATCAATGACCCTGATAGCTCAGAACGCTTTTTTCAGGTTGGCCATGTAGGTGTCCACAAGGCTGTTGAACTCGTGTTTGATCACCGGGCTGATGGCCAGCTTGAGCAGGCTCGGCAGGGGAACGGTCAGCTCTGCGCTGGTCTGGAATTTCACTGCGGTGGCGTTGTCGCCTTTGGCAGTCAGGGTCCAGGAACCGCTGACAACCCCGTTGCCCTCGCCCTTGATGGGAGACCAGGTGATTTTGCCGGCGTCTTTGTCGGCGTGGTAGGTGCAGGCGTAAACCGACTGGATAGCGTGTTTGTCGACGCCTACTTTTTCCATTTCCCAGCGGTAGGCGTTATCGCCCAGGTCCACCAGTTTATCGACTTTCGGAAAGTGGCTGGCAGATTTGGGAACGTCTGCCAACAGATCGAAGACTTCATCATAGCTTGCCGGAATTTCCAGATCCCGGTTCAGCTCAATCGATACGGTAATGGCCACAGCCGACTCCTTCTTATGTTTATTTGTGCCTCGGGGCTGGCTGCCCCGGCGGATAAATTGGGGGTGTATTTTGAACCAAGACTACCGCATTGTCATATTCCTGCACTGTTAATTTGCTAACCCTGCGTTATCCTTTGCTTTATTCACGCAATAAAACGCCGGCCACCAGCCTGCCGACAGGAAAAGGAACCCAGCCATGAAAGTTATCCGCTATGCGATCTACGCCGTTATTGCGCTGCTGTTACTGGCAGTGGCCGCCGTCGCCATTGCGGTTGCGGTGATCAACCCCAACGATTACAAACCCCAGATTGAAGCGGCTGTTGAGAAGCAGACCAATCTGGACCTGATGCTGGAGGGCGACATTGGCTGGTCTTTCATCCCCCTGGGCCTGGAGCTGAATCAGGTTGAGGCCAACCTGGACGGCGAACGGTTTGTCGCGCTGGAGCAACTGATTGCCCAGATTGATTTCTGGTCTCTGATTGCCATGTCTCCGCAGGTAAACACCTTTCTGCTGAATGGCCTGGATGCACGCCTGGAAGTTAACGAACAGGGCGAAGGCAACTGGACCCGGATAATGCGGGAGAAGAGCGCCACCGCAGAGGCTGACACCGATGCTGCCGAACAACAACCCGCCCAGGAAACGGCCGAGCCTGAGCCACAATCCACCAGCGGTGAAGCCCTCAACTTTAATGTCGAGAACGTTGAAATCAGTAACGCCAGCGTTCACTACAACGATCTGAGCACCGGCCAGTCCGTTACGCTGGAAGACTTCACGGTAACCGCCAGTGATATCACCCTCGGTTCCGAATTCCCGCTGGATATCCGCTTCCGCGTTGAAACCAGCCAGCCACAGTTTGCGGTAGACGGCAGCATCAAGGCCCGCATCCAGGCAAACCAAGAGCTCAACGAATTTGCGGTATCTGGCCTAAACGCGGTATTTGATATGTCGGGCGAGCCGTTTGGTGGCGAATCGGTGACCGCAGAGCTGGCCGGTTCCCTGGCCGCCAATCTGGAAAACGAAACCGCTTCCCTGAGCGACTTCTCCGCCAGCCTGGCCAATCTTAGCCTCAACACCAATCTGAATGTAAAAGGCTTTGGCGACAAACCGGCTCTGGAAGGTCGCATTGAGATTTCCGAGTTTTCCCTGAAGGAGCTTCTCAACAATCTGGGACAACCCGCCATTGAAACCACGGATCCTGAAGTACTGAAAGCGATCGCGCTATCGACCAATCTCGGTGGCGAGCCCGGCGTTGTCGCGCTGTCTGACCTTGTCATTACCCTGGATGATACCCGCTTCAACGGTGGCGGCAGCTATAACCTCGCCACAGGTGGGCTGGTGTTCGACCTAGAGGGTGACAAGCTGAATGCTGATCGTTACCTGCCGCCCTCGGCCGAAGGCGATTCGCAAGGAGTAGGCAACGGGGACACACAGACCGACAGCAACACTCAAACAGCTGGGGCATCACAGCCTGAAACCGACCTGCTGCCACTGGAGACCCTGCGCACCCTGCTGCTGGACATTGATTTCGGCCTGGGCGAGCTGATTGTCAGCAACCTCACCATCAACGACATCGCCGCCAGCACTACCGCCAAAGATGGACTGCTGCAAGTGGACGAATTCAGCGGCAAGCTCTATTACGGCAGCTTTGGCGCCAACGCCACCATCGACGCCCGTACCGACAACCCGAAATGGCGCATCCGCTCGGACGTTACCAACGTACAGACGCTACCGTTGTTAACCGATCTGGCCGAGGTAGACATGCTCTCCGGCGGTGCCAATCTGAAAGTGGCCGTCGATACCACTGGCAACCGGATTTCTGCCCTGCGTGAAAACGCCAACGGCGAGATCAGCTTTAACCTGGCCGAAGGCGAGTTCCGCCAGATGAACCTGACCCGTATGGCCTGCCAGGGTATCGCCCTTGCCAACCAGGAATCCCTGACGACCACCGACTGGGGCACTACTACCCCGTTCAATGACATGCGGGGCACACTGAAAATCGACGGTAACACCCTGAACAACACCGACCTGGTCGCGGCGCTTGCGGGCATGCGCCTGGAGGGCAACGGCACCGTTGATCTTGAGCAAACCGACCTGGACTACGAACTCAGCCTGCGCATTGTTGGTGAAATTCACCGCGACGAAGCCTGCCGCGTGACCGAGTATGTGGAAAACGTGGTCATTCCCGTGGAATGCCGGGGCAACTTCGCCGAAGACCCGGCCGGCTTGTGTTCATTTGATGGCTCCCGCTTCCGGGACACCCTGAAAGACATTGCGGCCAACGCTGCCAAGGCAAAAGCCCGCGAAGAAGTGGACCGCGCCAAAGAAAAAGCAGAAGAGAAGGTGCAGGAAAAACTGAAAGAAAAGCTGGGCGAGGATGCCGGCGAGAAGGTGAAGGACGCCCTGAAGGGACTGTTCAACTGATGCCGGACCGTTTTGCCGACAAACTGCTTCGCTGGTACGACCAACACGGCAGGCACGACCTGCCGTGGCATCACAACCGCAACGCTTACCGGGTGTGGGTTTCAGAGATCATGCTCCAACAGACCCAGGTAACCACGGTGATTCCCTACTTTGAAGCCTTCATGGCCCGATTTCCCGATGTCCACGCCCTCGCCTCGGCGCCGGTCGATGATGTGCTCGGCCATTGGTCCGGCCTGGGCTATTACGCTCGGGCACGCAACCTGCACAAGGCCGCAAAACAGGTAGTGGATGAGTTCGGCGGCGAATTCCCGTCCGACCAGCAACAACTCGAAAGCCTCACAGGGATTGGCCGCTCTACCGCCGCCGCCATTGTCGCCCAGGCCTTTGAAAAACGCGCAACCATACTAGATGGCAACGTGAAACGTGTGCTGGCGCGCTACCACGCCGTGCCCGGATGGCCGGGACAGACTGCCGTGCTGAACCAGCTCTGGGTGCACGCGGAGAGCCACACGCCAGAAGCCCGAATCAAAGACTACACTCAGGCGATCATGGACCTGGGCGCCATGGTGTGTACCCGCAGCAAGCCCGGATGTGAGGCCTGCCCCGTGAAGGATGGCTGCCTGGCCTACGCCCGTGACGAGATCCGCCTGTACCCCGGCTCAAAGCCCAAGAAGGAAAAACCGGAAAAAACCACCTGGATGCTGATCCTGGAGGATGCCGAAGGCCGTATTCTGCTGGAACGCAGGCCACCCAGCGGCATCTGGGGCGGCCTGTGGAGCCTGCCCGAACTGGACCCGGCCTATGGCGCAGATGAACTGCAGGACGCCTGTGCCAGGGAGCTGGGGCTGAACTGCCACAACCCGGAACCCATCAGCGGTTTTCGCCACACCTTCAGCCATTATCATCTGCACATCCAACCGGTGCGCCTGCCCGTGGCCGGCAACACCCAGGTTCGCGATTCCGACCGCTTGCGCTGGCTGCACCGGGATGAAGCCCTCAGCCTGGGACTGCCTGCCCCGATCCGAACCCTGCTGACGGAACCCGAGCAAGCCACCCTGCTGTAACCAAGCCAAGGTGCCGGATGGTCTGTTATCATGCCGGCATACTGACCTCAGCACAGGAGCCGACATGAGCCGCACTGTATTCTGCCGCAAGTACCAGAAAGAACTGGAAGGCTTGGCCATGCCCCCGATGCCCGGCCCCAAAGGCCAGGATATCTACGAGAATGTATCCAAACTGGCCTGGGAAGAATGGCAGAATCAGCAGACCATGCTGATCAACGAAAAACACCTGAGCCTGATGGACGTGAACAACCGGAAATACCTGCAGGCGCAGATGGACCGGTTCTTCAACAACGAGCCGTTCGACCAGGCCGAAGGCTATGTACCGCCTGAAAAATAGGACGATTGATCAAGGCCTGAACAACCGGCAAAAACTTCCGAAAATTTTTGCCGGCCGGCCTTGACTCCCAACCCCTAAACCGGTTTAATAGCGCCCCGTTGCAGCACACAGCTCAACACGCCCGGATAGCTCAGTTGGTAGAGCAGGGGATTGAAAATCCCCGTGTCGGTGGTTCGATTCCGCCTCCGGGCACCACTAATATCAAGCCGAATCAAGAACTTACCATGAGTAAGAGTTGATTCGGCTTTTTAGTTTCTGGCGACGCCAATACGCTCTGATACGTTGGTTTACGCTGGATTACGTTGGCGCCCTTCCCCTCCATTCCCCCTTCTAAATACCTTCAAACAATTGGAGGTATCAGTGACTACAGCAGTCAAGAAACGCACAAGCACATTCAGCGAGAAAGCGAAGAAAGAATTGGCTCCGGGTCAGGAGATCAGCGAGAACGGTATTATTTATCGCAAGCGCAAGGATGGATGCGGCACCTGGCGCTACGACTTCACCCAATCCGGCATCAGACATAAAGGCGTTATTGGGTCTGACCGCGATGGCGTGACTCTTAGCCAGGCTCGGGATGTCGTCTCAGAAATTCGAGCCAAGGCAATCACCGAGCGCATGAGTGGTCGCACGGGTCGCTCTACACAATCCACCCGCCTATTTAGAGAGGTCGCCAAAGAGTACCTGGATTGGAGTGAAACCCATCACCAAGACCACAGGCACAACGTCAGCCGGATGAACAACCACCTGCTTCCCCGGTTTGGCGAACGCCGCCTGGGTGACATGACCACAGCGATGATCGAGACCATGCGTACCGAGCTGCGACGCGCCGAGGTAAGTGCCCAAACAATCCAACGAATTGTAAGCTTGCTTTCCTGCACGTTCGATTTCGCACAAAAGTCAGACCCGAATCTCGATAACCCAACGACACGACTCAGCCGCGTAAAGCATCAAAAAAAGGAGGTTGTACCGTTTACACGCGAAGAAACAGACGCCCTCCTCAATATTGGCGCAATTCAGTACAACACAGTCACGCGTGGTCCCAACAAGGGTAAGAAAACTGAGAACAAAGCCAAAACGGCTGAGTTCCGGGCAATGATTGGGCTTTCTCTCTTCGCCGGACTCAGGGCGTCAGAAGCCTTGGGACTGACGTGGGAAAACGTCGATCTGGAACGGGGGCTAATTCGAGTAAATCAGGTTGCGATGGAGGGCACCATCCGGAACTCCACGAAAACCTATAAGCCTCGCGTGGTGCCTATAACAGGCTCATTGAAGCCACTGCTTGAAGACCTCAGACAGCACCACATTCAAGCCCAAAGAGAGACTGGACTGCTGCTATCGAGAAACGGAGTTGACCCCTACAACCAAATTCCAGTGATGTTTGGTCGCGTGAGAAAACAAGCGGGCGTCACATCCGAAAAAGGTCATCATGCACTACGACACACCTTTGCAACGCGAGCCTCAGAGAAAAATATCGACCTCAAAACGATTCAACGATGGTTAGGACACGCGAGCATCGCCACAACGATGATTTACGTGCATTCGACAGAAGAGCATCTGGAGTCAGCGGCAAAGCTTCTGGATTGATGAGCCATTCTGGACACTGTAGACGTTATTGCTAGGGTGCATTCGGTGCTTGGCAGAATCGTGTCCAAGATCAGAGGTTATATGCTACGCTCTCCTGACCCCCATAGAAGTGTGGGGCGACAACACTCCGACGGGAGTGGAAATCAGGTTCTTAGGGAACTAACGGGTGCCCAGTACTTCAATGGGGAAGATGCTCCAAGGCTTCGACCAAATGGAAACTTACTTTTGCATGGTTGTACCCGTGGGAAGCCCGTTCATTGGACGGGCTTTTTGTTTTTATGAGTAATCGTTTCGAAGACTATCTTGCGCTGGTCATAGAAGAGGAAGCCCAAAAGCTAATCGACCGCTACCACGCGTACCACAACTTTCTTCATCTAGAGCACAAACGTAACAAGGAGAGGGTTCTCGACGCGCCAGATAAGGAGGTAAAAACTCCCGACTATTGGCGAATCGATCTTAAGGAGGGTCTGATTAACGCCTGATTTATCGCTGAATCGCTTTTCAACTCGAAAAAAAGCCATTCAAGCGCGATTTTGGCGTTATCACCCTCTGTTTTGTTCGATTTTTGCCTATTTCCCGCC
>NZ_LLYU01000009.1:0-167758 GCF_002049515.1 Marinobacter sp. tcs-11
CAACGTGAAAATGACCGTCACCCTGATCGCTCCGATCGCCATGGAAGATGGCCTGCGCTTCGCGATTCGCGAAGGTGGTCGTACCGTTGGTGCCGGCGTGGTCGCCAAGATCATCGAGTAATCTGCTCGATTGATCAGGAAAAAGGGGCTGAGCGTTCAGCCCCTTTTTCTGTTTAGGTCGCAAATGTCGCTCAACCCTGTCAATGGCAATGCTGTTGACAGGGTTGGGTATTATGCATACAATGCGGCTCCTTTTTTTGAAGGTCGGCTAACTAGTAGCTGCTACGAGTGGAGTTTGGTGCATCATGCAAAGCCAAAAAATTCGAATCCGGTTGAAGGCGTTTGATTATCGCCTGATCGACCAGTCCACGCAGGAGATTGTCGATACCGCCAAGCGGACCGGCGCTCAGGTGCGTGGTCCCATTCCTCTGCCGACGCGGAAGGAAAAGTACACGGTATTGATCTCTCCGCACGTCAACAAAGACGCGCGTGATCAGTATGAAATTCGTACGCATAAGCGTTTGCTCGACATTGTTGAGCCGACGGAAAAGACAGTAGATGCTCTGATGAAACTGGACCTGGCAGCAGGTGTAGACGTTCAGATCAGCCTCGGCTAATACCGCCCGGTATTAGTCTGTGTAACTGTCATAGGCCATAGAGGGTGCAAGCCCCGTACACTTAAGAGGTGAAACATGGCAATTGGTGTTGTCGGTCGTAAGGCCGGTATGACCCGTATTTTTACGGATGAAGGGCAGGCGCTGCCTGTCACGGTAATTGAGGTTGAGCCCAACCGCATTACCCAACTCAAGACCCTCGAAAGCGACGGCTACCGTGCAGTGCAGGTAACCGTAGGTTCTCGTCGTTCCTCCCGTGTAAACAAGGCGGCTGCCGGGCACTTTGCAAAAGCAGGTGTTGAAGCTGGTCGTGGCGTTTGGGAATTCCGTCTGGCTGATGGCGAAGGTGAAGACCTGGCCGCCGGTGGCGAGCTGACCGTTTCCGTGTTTGAAGACGGTCAGGTGGTTGACGCAGTAGGTCAGTCCAAGGGTAAGGGTTTCCAGGGCGGTGTTAAGCGCTGGAACTTCTCCATGCAGGACGCTACTCACGGTAACTCCCTGTCTCATCGTGCTCCGGGTTCCATTGGTCAGAACCAGACTCCGGGTAAGGTGTTCAAGGGCAAGAAGATGGCCGGTCAGATGGGTAATGCGCAGGTTACTGTGCAGAACCTGAAAATCGTCCGTGTCGATGCCGAGCGCAACCTGCTGCTGGTAAGTGGTGCCGTACCTGGCGCAACTGGCGGCGACGTTGTCATCAAGCCTGCAGTTAAAGCCTGAGGAGCGGTGCGATGGAATTGACAATTACTGGTAGCGGCAAGGGGATTTCTGTTTCCGACGCTGCGTTTGCCAAAGATTTTAACGAAGCTCTGGTGCATCAGGTGGTTACTGCTTACATGGCAGCTGGCCGTCAGGGTACCAAGGCCCAGAAGACACGTTCCGAAGTCAGTGGTGGTGGCAAGAAGCCATGGCGTCAGAAGGGTACTGGTCGTGCCCGTGCTGGTACCATTCGTAGCCCGATCTGGCGTTCAGGCGGCGTAACCTTTGCTGCCAAGCCCCGTGACTTCGAGCAAAAGGTTAACCGCAAGATGTACCGTGCGGCGATGCGTTCCATTTTCTCCGAGCTGGTACGCCAGGAGCGTCTGGTTGTGGTTGACGACATGAATGTCGATACACCCAAGACCAAGGCCTTCACTGCCAAGCTGAGCGATCTGGGTGTGTCCAACGCCCTGATCCTGTCTGAGAATGTTGAGCAGAATCTGCACCTGGCTTCCCGCAACGTTCCTCATGTGGACGTTCGCGATGTGGCAGGTCTGGATCCGGTCAGCCTGGTTGCCTTCGAGAAAGTCGTGGTGACTGTTCCCGCTCTGAAGAAGATCGAGGAGATGCTGGGATGAATCAGGAACGTATTTACAAGGTCCTGTTAGGGCCGCACGTATCAGAAAAAGCGTCTCTGGCGGCAGAGCGTGGTCAGGTGGTGTTTCGTGTAGCGCCTGATGCGACCAAGCCCGAGATCAAGAAAGCCGTTGAGCAACTGTTCAACGTCACCGTCGAAGGTGTTCAGGTTCTGAACCGTAAGGGTAAGCTCAAGCGCACTATCCGCGGGTTCGGCAAGCGTAATGACATTCGTAAGGCTTACGTCAAGCTGGCAGAAGGTCAGGACATCGATTTTCTGGATGTGGAATAAGGTAAAGGGGTCGTAATATGCCGATCGTCAAAACCAAGCCAACATCTGCCGGACGCCGTCACGTTGTAAAACTTTACAACCCGGATCTGCACAAAGGACGTCCTTACGAGCCGTTGGTAGAAACAAAGAGTAAGTCTGGTGGCCGTAACAATGTTGGCCGCATTACTACTCGTCACATTGGTGGTGGTCATAAGCAGCACTACCGTGTTATCGACTTCAAGCGGACCAAAGATGGTATCCCGGCGGTCATTGAGCGCCTGGAATACGATCCTAACCGCTCTGCGCACATTGCACTGGTCAAATATGCCGATGGCGAGCGTCGTTACATTATCGCTCCCAAAGGTATGAAGGCTGGTGATCCTGTGCGCTCCGGCGTCGACGCGCCGATCAAGGTGGGCTCCACGCTGCCGCTCCGGAACATTCCGGTCGGTTCCGTAATCCACTGCGTCGAACTCAAGCCTGGCAAAGGTGCACAGCTGGCTCGCTCTGCGGGCGCATCCGTACAGCTGGTTGCTCGGGAAGGGGCGTATGCCACCATCCGCCTGCGTTCAGGTGAAATGCGTAAGGTGCTTGTAGATTGCCGTGCCACTCTGGGCGAAGTGTCCAACAGTGAGCATAGCCTCAAGCAGCTTGGTAAAGCGGGTGCATCACGTTGGCGCGGCAAACGGCCAACAGTACGTGGTGTTGCTATGAACCCAGTTGACCACCCGCATGGTGGTGGTGAAGGGCGTACCTCTGGCGGACGTCACCCGGTTACTCCGTGGGGTGTTCCGACCAAAGGGCATAAGACTCGTAAGAACAAGCGTACTGACAAGATGATAGTACGTCGTCGTTCGGCCAAGTAAACGACTACATAGAGGTAATTGCTGTGCCACGTTCTTTGAAGAAAGGTCCTTTTATAGACCTGCATCTGTTGAAGAAGGTCGAGGCAGCTCTGGAAGCAAATGACAAGCGGCCCATTAAAACCTGGTCCCGCCGGTCAACAGTCTTCCCGGAGATGGTAGGCCTGACCATTGCAGTCCACAACGGCAAGCAGCACGTGCCGGTTTATGTCACCGAAGATATGGTTGGACATAAGCTGGGTGAGTTCGCGGCAACGCGTACTTATCGTGGTCATGCGGCCGACAAGAAAGCTAAACGCTGATTCTGAGGTAATAGAAATGGAAGTAGCAGCCAAGTACAAGGGCGCTCGCCTCTCAGCTCAGAAAGCACGTCTTGTCGCTGACCAAGTACGCGGCAAGGCTGTTGAGGACGCCCTGAACATTCTGACTTTCAGCCCTAAGAAGGCAGCGGTTGTGATCAAGAAAGCTCTTGAATCCGCCATTGCCAACGCTGAGCACAACGAAGGTCTGGACGTAGATGATCTGCGGGTTTCCACCGTGATGGTGGATGAGGGCCCAACGCTCAAGCGAATCAAAGCTCGAGCCAAGGGGCGCGCTGACCGTATTTTCAAGCGCACCTGTCATATCACCGTCAAGGTCGCCGACAAGTAGGAGATGCTCAGATGGGTCATAAAGTAAATCCAACCGGCATTCGCCTGGGTGTGATCAAAGAGCACAACTCAGTGTGGTACGCCGACAAAAAGGACTACGCGAAGAATCTTCTGAATGATATTCAGGTTCGCGAATTCCTGGACAAGCGTCTGGTTAAGGCGTCTGTCAGCAAGATCGTGATCGAGCGCCCTGCTCAGAACGCCCGGATCACGATCCATACCGCCCGCCCCGGTATTGTTATCGGTAAGAAGGGTGAAGATGTTGACCGTCTGCGTCGCGAAGTCAGCGACATGATGGGTGTGCCTGTGCACATCAACATCGAAGAAGTCCGCAAGCCGGACCTGGATGCCCGCCTGGTAGCGCAAAACGTTGCCGGCCAACTGGAGCGTCGTGTGATGTTCCGTCGCGCTATGAAGCGTGCGGTTCAAAACGCCATGCGTCAGGGAGCCAAGGGTATCAAGATTCAGGTTGGCGGTCGTCTTGGGGGTGCTGAAATCGCACGTTCCGAGTGGTATCGCGAAGGTCGTGTACCTCTGCACACACTGCGTGCAGATATTGATTATGCAACCTATGAAGCGCACACCACTTACGGCGTTATCGGCGTAAAGGTATGGATCTTCAAAGGTGAGATTCTTGGTGGTATGGAGCAGGTCCGTGCTGACAAGAAAGCCTCTGGGAAGAAAGGTTCTAAGTAAAGGGGCACTCTTATGCTGCAACCAAAACGCACCAAATTCCGCAAGGTAATGAAAGGCCGTAACACCGGTCTTGCTCAGCGCGCAAACAAGGTGAGCTTCGGTGAATACGGATTGAAGGCGACCAGCCGTGGGCGTATAACTGCGCGCCAGATTGAGGCAGCGCGTCGTACCATGACTCGCCGCATCAAGCGGGGCGGTAAGATCTGGATCCGGGTCTTCCCGGACAAGCCGATCACCGGTAAGCCGCTGGAAGTACGTATGGGTAAAGGTAAAGGTTCTGTCGAGTATTGGGTGGCTGAGATTCAGCCAGGCCGCATGTTGTACGAGATGGAAGGTGTCGCGGAAGAAATCGCACGCGAAGCTTTCACTCTGGCTGCCGCCAAACTGCCGGTACAGACCACCTTTGTTAAGAGGACGGTGATGTGATGAAAGCAACAGAGCTGCGTGAAAAGTCAGTCGAGGAGCTGAACAAAGAGCTGATCGACCTCCTGAAGGAGCAGTTCAACCTGCGCATGCGCAAGGCGACAGGTCAGCTGAATCAGTCTCACCTTCTCGGCAAGGTGAAGCGCGATATCGCTCGCGTGAAAACAGTATTGAACGAAAAGGCAGGACAGTGACATGACCGAAGCTACCCAAACTGCCAGAACTCTGAGCGGCAAGGTCGTGAGCAACAAGATGGACAAGTCCATCGTGGTCCTGGTTGAGCGTCAGGTTAAACACCCGCTGTACGGTAAGTACATGAAGCGTTCAACCAAGATTCATGCGCACGATGAAAGCAATCAGTGCAACATTGGTGACACCGTAACCATCCAGGAAACCCGTCCGGTCTCCAAGACCAAGAGCTGGGCCCTGGTGGAAGTTACCGAACGCGCTGCCAAGGTGTAATTCGCCCGGAGAACAACCATGATTCAGACTCAAACAATGCTTGAAGTCGCGGATAACAGTGGTGCACGTCAGGTTATGTGCATCAAGGTCCTGGGCGGATCTCACCGGCGTTATGCAACCGTTGGGGATATCATCAAGGTAACCGTCAAGGAAGCCATCCCCCGCGGCAAGGTGAAAAAAGGCCAGGTCCTGAAGGCTGTTGTAGTACGTACCCGTAAGGGTGTGCGTCGTCCGGACGGTTCTCTGATCCGTTTTGACGGTAACGCGGCGGTACTTCTGAACAATCAGGACGCTCCCATTGGTACCCGTATCTTCGGACCGGTTACCCGTGAACTGCGTAACGAGAAGTTCATGAAGATTATCTCACTGGCACCCGAAGTACTTTAAAGGACCAGAGGCCGGTTATGAAAAAGATCAAACGAGATGACGAAGTAATCGTCACCACGGGGAAAGACAAAGACAAACGTGGTAAAGTCCTGAAAGTTCTGGACGACGGTCGCGTGCTTGTTTCTGGCATCAATATGATGAAGAAGCACACAAAGCCGAACCCGATGCTTGGCACCCCGGGCGGTATCGTCGAAAAAGAAGCGCCTATCCAGGCTTCCAACGTGGCTATTTTTAATCCGCAGACCGGCAAAGCCGATCGTGTTGGCTTCCAGATCAAGGAAGACGGCACCAAAGTGCGGATCTTCAAGTCCACGAACGAAGCTGTCGATAACCAGTAAGCGGTGGTGGTTACGATGCTTAACATGAAAGAGCAGTACACTAAGGAAGTGGTACCCGCCCTGCAGAAAGAGTTCGGTTACAAGAACGTGATGCAGGTGCCGCGTATCGAGAAAATCACCCTGAACATGGGTGTTGGCGAAGCGGTTGGTGACAAGAAGCTGATTGAAAATGCCGTGGCGGATCTCGAGCGCCTGGCAGGTCAAAAAGTGGTTGTTACCAAAGCGCGTAAATCCGTCGCGGGCTTCAAAATCCGTGAAGGTTGGCCGATTGGCTGTAAAGTGACCCTGCGCGGTGAGCGCATGTGGGATTTCTTTGATCGTCTGGTGCACATTGCGGTTCCCCGCATTCGTGACTTCCGCGGTCTGAACCCGAAATCCTTCGACGGTCGCGGTAACTACAGCATGGGTGTGCGTGAGCAGATCATCTTCCCGGAGATCGAGTACGACAAAGTCGACAAGATCCGCGGGCTGGATATCACCATCACCACCACTGCCGGTACCGACGACGAAGGTCGCGAACTGTTGAAAGCCTTTGGCTTTCCGTTCAAGAAATAAGGAACGAGTGACATGGCGAAGGTTTCAATGAAAAACCGTGAGCAAAAGCGCGAGAAACTGGTAGCAAAGTATGCTGCCAAGCGCGCTGAGCTCAAGGCGATTATCAAAAACCCGAATACCAGCGATGATGACCGTTGGGATGCACAGATGAAGCTCCAGCAGCTTCCGCGTGATTCATCTCCTTCGCGTCTTCGGAATCGTTGCCAGGTGACTGGTCGTCCCCACGGCGTTCTGCGCAAGTTCGAGCTGTCACGGATCAAACTCCGTGAATACGGCATGCGCGGTGACGTTCCGGGCCTGACCAAGGCAAGCTGGTAAGATAGGCCGCCTGACTTCGGTCAGGTGCCTGTTGGTAAGCGGTGCGGCAAGCCGCTGCACAACTAAAAAGATCAGGAGCCTCATACCAATGAGTATGCAAGACACGCTTGCGGATATGTTTACCCGTATCCGTAATGCCCAGATGGCGTCAAAAGCTGACGTAACGATGCCATCTTCAAAAATGAAGGTCTCAGTAGCCCAAGTCCTCAAGGACGAAGGCTACGTAGCAGATTTTTCTGTTTCAGCTGACGCGAAGCCCGAGCTGACCATCACTCTGAAATACTTCGGTGGCAAGCCGGTTATTGAAGAGATTCAGCGGGTCAGCCGTCCGAGTCTGCGCCAGTACAAAGGCGCCGGGGAACTGCCGAAAGTAGCCGGTGGTCTGGGAGTCGCGATTGTCTCAACGTCCAGGGGCGTTATGACAGACCGCGCCGCACGAGCTGCAGGCGTGGGTGGCGAAGTCATCTGCACCGTATTCTAGGAGATACACATGTCCAGGGTTGCCAATAATCCTGTCGTGCTGCCTTCCGGTGTTGAGGTTAAGCTGAACGGACAGGAAATCAATGTGAAGGGTTCCAAAGGAGCGCTTCAGTTCACCATTCACCAGGCGGTTGAAGTAAAGCAGGAAGAAAATGTCCTGCGTTTTGCGGCCCGCGATGGTGCAAAACAGTCCCGCGCTCTTGCTGGTACTACTCGTGCGCTGGTTAACAATATGGTTACCGGCGTATCCACAGGCTGGGAGCGTAAGCTGCAGCTGACGGGCGTAGGTTACCGTGCGCAGGCGCAAGGTAAGAAGCTCAACCTGACGCTGGGTTTTTCCCACCCGGTCGAGTATGAGCTGCCCGAGGGTGTTACCGCTGAAACTCCGTCCAATACGGAAGTTGTGATTCGCGGTATCGACAAGCAACAGGTTGGCCAGGTCGCTGCGGAAATCCGCGCGTTCCGTCCGCCCGAGCCGTATAAAGGTAAGGGTGTGCGTTATGCGGATGAGCAGGTCAGACGCAAAGAAGCCAAGAAGAAATAAGGCGGGACTATGAGCGCAAATAACGAAAGACTGCGTCGCGCGCGCAAAGTGCGCATGAAGATCCGTGAGCTGGGTACTGACCGTCTGTGCGTGCACCGTACACCGCGTCATATGTACGCCCAGGTTACGACTGCAGATGGCAGCAAAGTGCTTGCCACTGCCTCCACGTTGGATAAGGAACTGCGCCAGGGTGCAACCGGTAACGTGGACGCTGCCAAGAAGGTCGGTCAGCTGATTGCTGAGCGCGCCAAGGCAGCAGGCATTGAGAAGGTCGCTTTTGACCGCTCAGGTTACCGTTATCACGGTCGTGTTCAGGCTCTTGCCGACGCTGCCCGTGAAGCTGGCTTGCAATTCTAAGAGGTGGAGAAGATGAGCGTTAACGAACAGAAGGCGCCTGAGCTCCAGGAAAAGCTGGTTCAGGTCAATCGTGTCGCCAAGGTAGTTAAAGGCGGCCGTATCTTTGCCTTCACTGCACTGACTGTAGTGGGTGATGGTAAAGGTCGCGTTGGTTTCGGTCGTGGCAAGGCCCGGGAAGTTCCGGTTGCCATCCAGAAGGCCATGGAAGCTGCACGCAAAAACATGGTAGACGTAGCGTTGGACGGCACTACCCTGCAGTACCCGGTTCGGGCGCAGCACGGTGGTTCCAAGGTCTTCATGCAGCCTGCTTCTGAGGGTACCGGTATCATTGCCGGCGGTGCGATGCGCGCCGTACTCGAGGTGGCCGGTGTGCAGAACGTACTGTCCAAGTGTTACGGGTCCACCAACCCGGTGAACGTAGTACGTTCCACCATCAAGGGTCTGCAGGCCATGAAGGCGCCTGAAGACGTTGCAGCCAAGCGCGGTAAATCCGTGGAAGATATTCTGGGTTGAAGTCATGGCGAACGCAAAAACGATCAAAGTAACTCTGACCCGCAGCCCGATCGGCTGTCAGCCCAAGCACAAGCTGTGCGTCAAGGGCCTGGGTCTTCGTAAAATCGGTCACACCGTGGAAGTGGAAGACACTCCTTCCATTCGCGGCATGATCAACCGGGTAAATTACCTGGTTCGGGTTGAGGAGAACTAAGATGCGTCTGAACGAACTTGCTCCGGAACCCGGTTCACGTCCGTCCGCCAAGCGTGTCGGCCGTGGTATCGGTAGCGGTCTCGGCAAAACCGGCGGTCGTGGTCATAAAGGTCTGAAATCCCGTTCCGGTGGCTCCGTTGCTCCTGGTTTCGAGGGTGGTCAGCAGCCTCTGGCCCGTCGTCTGCCTAAGTTCGGTTTCACCTCGCGTCAGCAGCGTTACGTGGCGGAAATCCGCCTGAACGAGCTGGCCAAGGTTGAAGGCGACGTGGTGGATCTGGCGGCCCTGAAAAAGGCTGACATCATTCGCGAAGAAATTCGCGAGGCCAAGGTTATCCTGTCCGGCGAGCTGGACCGTGCGGTAACCGTGAAAGGCCTTCGAGTCACCAAGGGCGCACGCGAAGCGATTACCGCCGCGGGTGGTAAAGTCGAAGACTAAGACGAGTCGAGGACTAAATGGCCAAGACAGCATCATTGCCTGCGGGCGCCGGAAAAGGATTTGCAGAGCTGCGCTCGCGGCTCTGGTTCGTGTTTCTGGCGCTGCTGGTGTACCGGATCGGTGCCCACATTCCGGTTCCCGGTATCAACCCGGATCGGCTGGCGGCACTGTTTGATCAGAACCAGGGAACCATCCTGAGTCTGTTCAACATGTTCTCCGGTGGTGCGCTTGAGCGCATGAGTATCTTCGCACTCGGTATCATGCCGTACATTTCGGCTTCTATTATCATGCAGCTCATGACTGCGGTTAGTCCGCAGCTTGAGCAGCTTAAGAAAGAAGGCGAGGCTGGTCGTCGCAAGATCAGCCAGTATACGCGGTATGGTACGGTTATCCTGGCCCTGGTTCAGGGCTTTGGTATTTCTGTGGGTCTGGCATCACAGGGCGTTACCTTTAATGACAGCTTCAGCTTCCACTTTGTGGCGGTTGTTTCGTTTGTCTGCGGTGCGGTCTTCATGATGTGGCTCGGTGAGCAGATCACCGAAAGAGGTATTGGTAACGGTATTTCGCTGCTGATTTTCGCGGGTATTGTTGCCGGTCTTCCTGGCGCTATTGGCCAGACTCTGGAGCAGGCTCGTAACGGTGAAATGAGCTTGCTGGTTGTTCTCGGGATTGGTGTTCTGGCGATTGCTGTTGTCGGTTTCGTGGTCTTCATGGAGCGTGGGCAGCGGCGTTTGACCATCAACTATGCCAAGCGGCAGCAGGGGCGTCGGGTATTTGCCCAGCAGTCCAGCCACCTGCCGCTGAAGGTGAATATGGCCGGCGTCATTCCGCCGATCTTCGCCTCTTCGATTCTACTGTTCCCGGCCTCTCTGGGGCAGTGGTTCGGTCAGGGCGAGGGCATGGAGTGGCTGAGTGATATCTCCCAGGCATTGGCACCGAGCCAGCCGTTGTATATTATCCTGTTCGCAGCAGCAGTTATCTTCTTCTGCTACTTCTACACAGCGCTGATGTACAACCCCAAGGAAGTTGCGGATAACCTCAAGCGTTCCGGCGCGTTTATCCCCGGTATTCGCCCCGGCGAACAGACGGCCAAGTACATCGATGGTGTGCTGACCCGTTTGACTCTGTTCGGTGCTATGTATATTGCAGCAGTATCCCTGTTCCCTCAGTTCCTGATGGTGGCCGGGAATGTGCCTTTCTATCTCGGGGGCACCTCTCTGCTGATTGTTGTAGTCGTGGTGATGGATTTCATGGCTCAGGTTCAGTCGCACCTGATGTCTCACCAGTATGAATCGCTGATGAAGAAATCCAATCTCAAGGGCTATGGACGGAACGGCTGAAAAAGCCGTTCCCCTTGAAAACTGGAGTCGACAATGAAAGTACGCGCTTCGGTAAAGAAAATTTGCCGTAACTGCAAAGTAATTCGACGCAATGGCTCAGTTCGAGTCATCTGCTCGGAGCCTCGTCACAAGCAGCGCCAGGGCTGATCCGTTTCGGATAAGCGCTGACATTGTAAAAGGGGTTCGGAATAGTGGCGCTTGACTCACCTGTGGGTCAAGCGCTATTATTTCGCGCCCTTTTTGTGGCGGAAAATTCACACAGCAAAGCTTTGAACGCGGAGTAATTTGGATGGCACGTATAGCCGGTGTCAATATACCCGATAACAAACATGCTGTTATCTCGCTGACCTACATCTTCGGTGTTGGCAAGACAACAGCCCAGAAGCTTTGCGATGCAACCGGCGTTAAGCCGGACGCCAAGGTCAAAGACCTGAGCGACGAGCAGCTTGAAGCACTTCGTACTGAAGTGGGCAAGTTTACCGTCGAAGGCGATCTGCGTCGTGAAGTACAGATGAACATCAAGCGTTTGAAGGATCTCGGTTGCTTCCGTGGTCTGCGTCATCGTCATGGCCTTCCGGTCCGTGGCCAGCGCACCAAGACCAACGCCCGCACCCGTAAAGGTCCTCGCAAACCTATTCGTAAGTAACAGGTAGGCAAACATGGCAAAGCCAGGTACACGTACCCGTAAAAAGGTGAAAAAGACGGTTGTTGATGGCGTCGCGCACATTCACGCGTCCTTCAACAACACCATCGTGACCATTTCGGACCGTCAGGGCAACGTCCTGTCCTGGGCCACTTCTGGTGGTTCCGGTTTCCGCGGCTCACGTAAGAGTACACCTTTTGCTGCGCAGGTAGCAGCTGAAAGAGCCGGTAATGCGGCTGCTGAATACGGCCTTAAAAACCTGGACGTAGAGGTTAAGGGTCCTGGGCCCGGACGTGAATCTGCAGTTCGCGCGCTGAATGCGTGTGGCTACAAGATCACCAACATCACTGATGTGACGCCGATTCCCCACAACGGCTGTCGTCCGCCCAAGAAGCGCCGCGTCTAACACAGGAGACAGTGAAATATGGCTCGTTATATAGGCCCGAAGTGCAAGCTGTCTCGTCGTGAAGGGACAGATCTTTTTCTGAAGAGCGGCGTTCGCGCGCTCGATTCCAAGTGCAACATCGAGACTCCGCCGGGTATGCACGGCGCGCGTCGCGGTCGTCTGTCCGAGTACGGCGTTCAGCTTCGTGAAAAACAGAAAGTCCGTCGTATCTACGGCGTTCTTGAGAAACAGTTCCGCAACTATTACAAAGAGGCCGCCCGAGGCAAAGGTGCAACTGGTGAAAACCTGCTGCAGCTGCTGGAAGGCCGTCTCGATAACGTTGTATATCGCATGGGCTTTGGTTCTACCCGTGCAGAAGCCCGTCAGCTCGTCTCTCACAAGGCGATCCTGGTCAATGATAAGCCGGTTAACATCCCGTCCTATCAGGTCAAGCCGGGCGACGTTGTGAGCGTGCGCGAAAAGGCCAAGAATCAGCTGCGTGTTAAAGGCGCGCTGGATCTGGCTTCAAGCCGTGCACCGGTAAGCTGGGTAGAGGTTGACGCCAACAAGATGTCCGGCGTTTACAAGTCAGTACCTGAGCGTACTGAACTGCCGGCCGACATCAACGAGAACCTCATCGTCGAGCTTTACTCCAAGTAAAGCCCAGTTAGCAACGATAGCAGATAGGGGCGTCTATGCAGCGTTCAGTACATGAGTTATTGACACCTCGTACCATTGACGTGAAAGAGTCCAGCGCTACGCGCGCCAAGGTGACCCTGGAACCGCTCGAACGCGGTTTCGGGCACACCCTGGGCAGCGCGCTGCGCCGTATTCTTCTGTCTTCGATGCCGGGCTGCGCCGTGACTGAAGCACAGATCGACGGTGTCCTGCACGAGTACAGTGCCATTGAAGGTGTCCAGGAAGACGTCATCGAGATTCTGCTGAATCTCAAGGGCGTTGCCGTAAAGATGAACGGCCGTGACGATGCTGAGCTCACCCTCAGCAAGAAAGGTCCGGGCGTGGTGACTGCCGGCGATATCAAGCTGGACCACGATGTGGAAATCGCTAACCCGGAGCACGTGATCTGTCACTTGAGCGAAAACGGCGAAGTGAACATGCGCTTGCGCGTGGCACGGGGCCGTGGCTACGAGCCGGCTGATCAGCGTGGTCTGGACGAGGACGAAACTCGTGCCATCGGACGCTTGCAGCTGGATGCAACGTTCAGCCCGGTTCGTCGTGTGGCCTATGCCGTCGAGAGCGCTCGGGTTGAGCAGCGTACAGACCTGGACAAGCTGGTTATTGATCTGGAGACCAACGGTACCATCGATCCGGAAGAAGCAATTCGCCGGGCCGCTACCATTCTCCAGCAGCAGCTGGCTGTGTTCGTCGATTTCGATCATGAGAAAGAGCCTGAGCGTGTAGAGGAAGAGGAAGAAATCGATCCGATTCTGCTGCGCCCGGTTGATGATCTGGAGTTGACTGTGCGTTCAGCTAACTGCTTGAAGGCTGAAAACATTTACTATATCGGCGATCTGATCCAGCGCACGGAAGTGGAGCTGCTGAAGACGCCTAATCTAGGCAAAAAGTCGCTGACCGAGATCAAGGACGTTCTTGCGTCCCGTGGTCTGTCTTTGGGTATGCGTCTTGATAACTGGCCGCCGGCAAGCCTTCGTGGTGATGACCGGGTTCTGGGCGGTTGATCGCCGATTAGTTTAAGGTAAGGAATCAGAGCAATGCGTCATCGTAAGAGTGGTCGTAAGTTCAACAGGACCAGTGCGCATCGCAAGGCCATGTTCCGTAACATGACTGCGTCACTGGTTGAGCACGAGCTGATCAAAACGACGCTCCCGAAAGCCAAAGAGCTGCGTCGGGTAGCTGAGCCGTTGATCACGCTCGCAAAGAATGATTCGGTAGCAAATCGTCGTCTGGCGTTCTCTCGCCTGCGTAGCGATGCTGCGGTAGCCAAGCTGTTTGATGAGCTGGGCCCCCGTTACAGCGAGCGTCCGGGTGGTTATCTTCGTATTCTGAAGTGCGGTTTCCGTGCTGGCGACAATGCCCCGATGGCATTCGTTGAGCTGGTCGGCCGTCCTCTGGACATCGAAGCTGAAGAGATGGACGACGACGAAGAGTAAGTTCTTCTGAGTCCATAAAAAAACCGGGTTCCGCAAGGTTCCCGGTTTTTTTGTGCCCGTCGTTCGGGCGGGCTATTTGGTAAGCATCGGTTTGAGGTACCGTCCGGTGTGCGACGCCGGATTGGCGGCGACTTCCTCGGGCGTTCCTTCGGCAATAATCTGTCCCCCACCGGACCCACCTTCCGGACCGAGGTCGACAATCCAGTCTGCGGTCTTGATGACGTCCAGGTTGTGCTCGATTACGACGATGGTGTTGCCGTGATCGCGCAAACGCTCCAGTACGTTCAAAAGTTGCTGGATATCGTAGAAGTGCAGGCCGGTCGTGGGCTCGTCCAGGATGTACAGGGTTTTGCCTGTGTCCCGTTTGGACAGCTCCTTGGCCAGCTTGACCCGCTGTGCTTCGCCCCCCGACAGGGTCACTGCGCTCTGGCCCAGACGAATGTAGGACAGGCCCACGTCGATTAGCGTTTGCAGTTTTCTGGCGATGAAGGGGACTGCGTCGAAAAACTCCCGGCCCTCCTCAACGGTCATTTCCAGAACCTCGTGAATGTTTTTGCCTTTATACCGGACCTCGAGGGTCTCCCGGTTGTAGCGTTTGCCCTTACAGATGTCGCAGGGCACATAGACGTCTGGCAGGAAGTGCATTTCGACTTTGATGACACCATCGCCCTGGCAGGCCTCGCACCGGCCGCCCTTCACGTTGAAGGAGAAACGGCCAGGTTTGTAGCCGCGTGAGCGTGCCTCCTGAGTGCCGGCGAAGAGTTCCCTGATGGGGGTAAACAGGCCGGTGTAAGTGGCGGGGTTAGACCTGGGTGTCCGTCCGATAGGGCTCTGGTCAATGTCGATCACCTTGTCGAGCTGATCAAGTCCTTTCAGGCTCTTGTAGGGCGCATGATTGAGGCTGGTCGCTTTGTTCAGTTTGGCGGCCGCGACCGGATAGAGGGTGCTGTTAATCAGAGTGGATTTGCCTGAGCCCGATACCCCGGTAACGCAGGTCATCACGCCTAGCGGCAGCGTGAGCGTTACGTCCCGGAGATTGTTGCCGGAGGCGCCGGTCAGTACCAGCTTCTTGCCATTGCCCTTGTTTCGCTCAGAAGGTACCGAGATCTCCTTCTCGCCACTGAGATACTGACCTGTCATTGAAGCCGGGTTGGCAATAATCTCTTTCGGGGTTCCCCGCGCGACAATCTCTCCGCCGTGGACGCCAGCGCCGGGGCCAATGTCAATAACGTAGTCGGCAGCCCGGATAGCATCTTCGTCGTGTTCCACCACAATCACCGTATTGCCGAGGTCCCGGAGGTGGGTGAGGGTGGCAAGCAGTCGGTCGTTATCCCGCTGATGCAGTCCAATGGACGGCTCGTCCAGGATGTACATCACTCCCACCAGGCCTGCGCCTATCTGGCTGGCCAGCCTGATGCGCTGGGCCTCGCCGCCTGAGAGGGTGTCTGCGCTGCGTTCCAGGGTGAGGTACTCGAGGCCCACGTTGACCAGAAATTGCAGGCGCTCCCGCACCTCTTTCAGGATTTTTTCGGCGATCTCACCTTTACGCCCGGGCAATGCCAGAGTGCTGAAGTAGCGATGGGCATCACCCACGGGGAGGTGGGTTATTTCCGGGAGGTTTCGCTCTTCGATAAAGACGTGACGGGCACTGCGACGCAGGCGCGAACCGCCGCAGTCTTTACAGGGCTGTGTGCTCAGGTTGCGAGCCAGTTCCTCGCGCATGCTCTGAGATTCCGTCTCGCGGTAACGGCGTTCCAGATTCGGCAGTATGCCCTCGAACGGGTGGGCCTTTTCCATGATATGACCGCGAGAGTTCACATAGCGAAAGGGAATGTCCTCGTTGCCGGAGCCGTACAGGAGCACCTCCTGGAAGTTTTCGGGCAGCTCTTCCCAAGGCGTTTCCAGGTCAATGCCGTAGTGTTCGGCAACACTGGTCAGCATCTGGAAGTAGTACACGGCACGACGGTCCCAGCCTTTGATGGCTCCTGATGCGAGGGTCGCTTCCGGGCTCTGGATCACTTTTTCGGCATCAAAGAACTGGCGCACCCCGAGACCGTCGCAGGTGGGGCAGGCGCCGGCCGGGTTGTTGAACGAAAACAGGCGAGGTTCCAGTTCGCTCAGGGAGTAGCCGCACTGGGTGCAGGCATAGCGCGCCGAGAAGGTGTGTTCCTCGCCTTCTCCACTCATGGGCGCCACCAGAGCAATGCCGTCGGCCAGCTCCAGGGCGGTTTCGAAGCTCTCGGCCAGTCGTTGCTCCAGCCCCTCCTTGACTTTGAATCGATCGACCACAACGTCAATCTGGTGCTTGCGCTTCTTGTCCAGGGCAGGAACGTCGTCTATGTCGTATACCGCTCCGTCCACTCTCAGGCGGATGAAGCCCTGGCTGCGCATGGTGTCGATCACCTGCAGATGCTCACCTTTGCGATCCCGGATCACCGGCGCCAATATCATCAGCTTGCTGCCTTCCGGCATGGCGAGAACCTGGTCAACCATCTGGCTCACGGTCTGGGCTTCCAGCGGCTGGCCGTGATCAGGACAGCGGGGTTCACCAGCACGAGCGAAAAGCAGTCTCAGATAGTCATAGATCTCGGTGATGGTCCCCACGGTAGAGCGGGGGTTGTGCGACGTGGATTTCTGCTCGATGGAGATGGCTGGCGACAAGCCTTCAATATGATCCACATCGGGCTTTTCCATCATCGAGAGGAATTGCCGTGCGTAGGTGGACAGCGACTCGACATACCGGCGCTGGCCCTCGGCATAGAGCGTATCGAACGCCAATGAGGACTTGCCGGAGCCGGACAGACCGGTAATGACGATCAGTTTGTCCCTTGGCATATCCAGGTCGATGTTTTTCAGGTTGTGGGTGCGCGCGCCCTTGATCTGGATATGGTCCATAACACCTCGCTTGGTAAAAACTGCCAGTATATCGGTTTCGGGTCGTTCCGGCTAAGTGCGGAACGACCCGCTCTGCGGGTGTCCCGTCGCCGGGGTGGTTCTGGTACAATGCGCCGCCTGCGGTTACCGGCCGCTCACCATTCATTCAAACCGCACGGGTAGGCATGAACGCGCTCGAAAAACGCTCAGTTGTGGCTCTGGCTTCGGTATACGCCATGCGTATGCTGGGCCTGTTTATGGTCATGCCCGTGTTTGTGCTGCTGGGTACGGACCTGCAGGGTGCGACGCCGGCGCTATTGGGCCTGGCGATTGGTGCTTACGGCCTGAGTCAGGCGCTGCTTCAGATCCCCTTCGGCCTGTTGTCGGATCGGGTTGGCCGCAAGAAGATGATCTACCTGGGGCTTATCCTGTTTGCCAGCGGGAGCCTGCTGGCCGCGTCGACCGACTCCATATACGTTGTGATCGCTGGTCGGATTCTTCAAGGTGCCGGTGCCATCGCCAGTGTATTGATGGCACTGCTGTCAGACCTTACCCGAGAGGAAGAGCGCACCAAGGCCATGGCCACGGTGGGCATTTCCATTGGCCTGTCGTTTTCTGTGTCGCTGGTACTGGGGCCGTTGCTGGGCGCGGCCTGGGGGTTGTCCGGTATCTTCTACGTGACGGCAGTGATGGCTCTGTTGGCGCTAATAGTGGTAGCCCGGGTCGTGCCTACGCCACATACCCATAAAGTCAGCGCCGATACCCATCCTGCCCGCGAAATGGTAGGGCGCGTTCTGGCCGATGGCCGCCTGCTGCGGCTCGATTTCGGGATCTTTGTGCTGCATCTTGTTCTGACCGCCCTGTTCCTGGTCTTTCCGACCATGCTTCAGGATCGGTTGGGGCTGGCCAGCAGCTCCCACTGGTGGTTCTATTTGAGTGTGATGGTGCTTTCTTTCTTTGCCATGGTGCCCTTTATCATCATTGGCGAAAAGAAACGTAAAATGAAGCCGATACTGTGCATGGCCATTGCCTTGCTGACAGCGGCAACAGCAACGCTGACTCAGGTGAATACCAGCCTCTGGGCAGCTTGGGGTGTGCTGTTTTTCTTCTTTATGGCGTTCAACCTTCTGGAAGCCAGTCTGCCTTCGTTGATCAGTAAAGAGGCTCCGGCTGCCAGTAAGGGAACGGCCATGGGGGTTTATTCCACCTCCCAGTTTTTTGGTGCTTTTCTGGGTGGAGCTCTGGGAGGTTATCTGCTGCAGAGCGCTGGCGTGGAGGGAGTGCTCTGGTTGATGGCCGGGTGCCTCCTGGTGTGGCTGCTGGCAGCCTTGACCATGCCGGCCCCGAGCTACACGACCAGCCTGGTTCTGGAGCTGAGGGATGCGCTGGAAAATACCTTTGACGACGTGGACCGTCAGCTACGAAGGCTGCCGGGCGTGAAGGACGTTGTGATTGTTGAAAATGCATCGACAGCCTACCTGAAGGTGGACCGTCAGCATTTTCGGGAAGATCAGCTTGCGGACTTTGAATTTGTCCGGCAGGGTAAGAGTTCTTAAACACAGGATGCTGGCATGGATGGCTGGCACTCCGCAAAACATGATCAGGAGCATACGATGGCACGAGGCGTAAACAAGGTAATTCTCATTGGTAACCTGGGGCAGGACCCGGACACCCGCTATACCCCCAACGGCAATGCCGTGGTCAACCTGAACCTTGCCACAGACGAGAGTTACAAGGATCGCCAGACCGGACAGCTGGTGCCGAAAACCGAGTGGCATCGGGTTGTGCTGTTCGGCAAGGTGGCTGAAGTGGCTGGGCAATACCTGCGCAAAGGCTCCAAGGTCTACATTGAGGGCAAGCTGCAGACCCGGAAATGGCAGAACAAGGAAGGGCAGGATGTCTACACCACCGAAGTGGTTGTGGATATCAGTGGCCAGATGCAGATGCTGGACAGCCGCGGCTCCGAGGGTGGCATGAATCAAGGGGCGCCCCAGGGGCGGCCGCAGCAACAGCCGCAATACAATGCACCACCCCAGCAGGGTGGGCAGGCCGGTGGCTACAACAACCCACCGCCCCAGCAGCAGGGCGGTGGCATGCCCGAGCCGATTGATGACTTCGACGACGACATTCCCTTCTGACAAATATCAAGTTTGTCCTGAATCAAAAGCCCGCGATTTTTGCGGGCTTTTTTGTTACTGACTTGCAAAATCTCCGTGAAATCAATCAAAAATCCGTGGAGTTACGTTCGGTTTCTCAACTATTATGTAAGTCAGTGTAAAAGTCGGCGATATTTTGAGCATCTCGATGCCTGGTTATCGCGGCAAATACCGTTCACCAAAAGGAAGTCATGACCCTGAGCTCCGTTGTAAACCGAGTCTCCCGCTTGTTTGCGCGGGCAGACAGCAGAACCCCGGTCTGTCTTGAGGTCCGCCCTGACGGCATCGCCTGGGCCAAGGGCTCCGATGGGGTGTGGGCCGAAAGAGGGTTTGTCGATTGTTTGCCGGCCAAGCGTCGCGAAGCGCTCGAGTCTCTCGTTAACGAACAGGGCTGGGCGGGAGCCCCGGCGGTCGTGGTGTTGCCCATCGATCAATACCAGGTTTTCCAGGTGGAACGCCCTGAGGGTATAGAAGACAACGAACTGGCTGATGCCCTGAAGTGGAAGTTGAAAGATTTTCTGGATTTCAGCCCTTCCGATGCGGTTTCTGATGTTTTTGCCTTTCCGGAAGATGCCTCCCGTGGGCGCGGGCCCCTGGTGAACGTAGTTACGGCTCGCAAGTCACTGGTGCAGGAGCTGATGGCACTGGTTGACGGAGGCGGCCTGGAACTGGTGCGGGTGGATATTGCTGAACTTGCACTGCGAAACCTGGCCTCCCGTATGGACACCGCGAACCGTGGTGTGGCGCTGGTCCACCTGCGCGAACGATATGGGCAGATGGTTGTCTGCCGCGGCGATACGCTGTATCTGTCCCGGCGGCTGGACGTGTCCTACGACGATCTGCGGGATGCCGGCCGACAGGAAAACGCGGTGCAGTCCCTCGCCCTGGAGATTCAGCGCTCCATGGATTATTTCGAGAGCCAGTTGGGCCAGGTGCCGCCCGCGACGATCCGCCTGGTGGCGAGAGACTCGGTGCTGCCGCTTACCTCCATGTTGTCGTCCTATGTGGCCGCCTCGATTGAAACTGTCGCCTGGCCGGAGTTTGGACTGGAGCAGGATCTGGATAGCCGGTGTCTCCCTGCCTGGAGTGCGGGCCTGGTCGTCGGGGAGGCTCATTAATGCAGCAGCAGGTCAATCTTTATACCGCCGAGCTGCGGCCAAACAAACAAAAGCTGAACGCCACATCGGCACTGATGGCGCTGGCACTGGTGATTGTGGTGGTTGCCGGGCTTGCCGGCCTGGTTCGTTACCAGAATCAGCAACTGGAGGCTCAGGCTCTGGCCGTAGAGCGGCAAAACAACCAGTTGGAGCAGGTGGTCGCCCGGCTGCAGGATGAGGTTCGGGCTCGTCAGCCGGACCCGGATCTGGAAGCGGCTCTGGCAAGGGTCACGGAAACGATCAGCCGCCGACAACGACTGCTGGGTCGAATCGAAACCCTGGCCATAAGTGGTCATTCCGGATTTTCCGGAAGGTTGTCTGCGTTGGCCCGGCAAGTGCCAGACAATCTCTGGCTGACCGGGATTCGGCTGGAGTCTTTCCCCGCTACCCTGACGCTTAAGGGCCAGACCCGGTCTGCCGACTTGGTGCCCCGTTATCTCGAACGCCTGGGCGAAGAGCCGGCGTTTATTGGTGAAACCTTCTCTGATTTCCGGATCTCGCGCCCGGATGGAGAGGCAGCACGCCAGTGGGTCAACTTTCAGATTGCCACCGAAAACAACGGGGACACAGGCTTATGAGCGTGTTGAAATCCCGATGGGCTGACGGCTGCCAATGGTATAACGACCGGCCGATTCGTGAGCGGGTTCTGGTACTGCTAACGGTGTGCGTGGTGGTGTTTGTTGTTGGCTGGGAACTGCTGGTTGCGCCTGCTGAAGCCCGGAAAAGTCAGCTAAGCAGCCAGTTTCAGGCAGCGCTAACCACACGGGATGCTTTGCTGAGCCAGCAGGAAAGCCTTGATGGACAGCTTGCCAGTGATCCTTCCACCGAGCTGCGGGAAAGGCTTGCAGCGCGGGAAAACCGGCTAAGCAGCCTGAATGAGCAGATTGCTGAAACCACTGGTCAGTTGATTGCACCCCGGGACATGGTGGTTCTGTTAAGAGAAATGCTTGCTGCGCAACAGGGCCTGAAACTGGACTCCATGGAATTGTTGGCTCCGGAGCCGGTGTATGACGAACCGGACACGGCGAATGCTGCCGTCGGTAACGACAAGCCAAAACCCGAGCCGTTGTTGTACACGCACGACGTGGAAATGACCGTGCGCGGCGGCTATCTGGACGTGTTGAACTATCTTGAGCGCCTGGAAGCCATGGATGAACGGCTGGGCTGGTCGCGACTTGAGTATGATGCGGGCACCTGGCCGGACGGCCAGGCCACTATTCGGGTGCGCACGCTAAGCCTGGAGCCTGCGTGGTTGGGGGTGTGATGTGAGTTGGCAAATTGTTGGTACTGCCGTGATCGTGATGGCCGCCGCCGCGGCGTTGCCAGCGCAGGCGTTGCAGGACCCCACCAGGCCGCCGGGTGTTCAGAGCCGTGCTGTGGAGGCAACGCCGCCGCGAACCCTGGAGCTTGGCTCCATTGTGCATGGCGCGGATCGAAGAGTGGCGGTGATTGAAGGCGTTGCCCTGACCGAGGGAGAGAGCCACGAGGGGATTCGTGTGCGCCGGATATACCGCGACCGGGTTGAAATCCTGGATAACGGCCAACAACGGGTGCTGTACCCGGAAACCCTTCCGCAGGTGCGGAGAACCCAATGAAAGACAAGCGGACACCAATGAATGCATTCAGACCGAAGGCCCAGACGGCGCTCGTAGTTGCGCTCTCCCTTTTCATGGCGGCCTGTAGCAACAATCCGTTAATGCGCACCTCGGCGGCGACCTCTTCGGATGTGGCTGACGAAATCGATCGAACCCTGGAACAGGCTGAACAGAGTCAGCGGATAGCCAGTAACGTGAGTGCGGTGCCTGCGCCATCGGCTGCCGATATCAGCAGCCAGTTGTTGCCGCCTCTGAGTAGCAGCCCGCAACAGGATGAGCGCTTCGATGTGAACGCCTCGGATGTTCCGGCCAGTAGTTTTTTTGAGGCACTGGTTGCCGGCACCCGCTATAACGTGGTGGTTCGCCCGGATGTGGCCACGACGGTCAGTCTTCGACTGAGCGATGTGACCGTTCCTGAAGTCATGGACATAGCGGCAGACCTGTATGGCCTGGATATTACCCGTACTGGTCGGCTATATCGGGTGGCGGCCGATCAGGTTCAGACCCGCCTGTTCCCCATCGATTATCTGCACTTCAAGCGCCGTGGCGGCTCCGAAACCCGTGTTAGTTCCGGGCAGGTCAGCAGTTCCCGAAGCAATAGAGAGGGGGCTGGCAGCAACGATAACAATGAAGACAATGAAACCCGCAATCTGGTCGGTACCACGATATCGACTCAGACCGAATCGGATTTCTGGAGTGATATCCGCGACGCCCTGAACATGATCGTAGGCGGTGATAAAGGGCAGGTTGTGGTGAATCCGGGAGCAGGGCTGGTTATGGTCCGGGCTGGCGCCGACGATCTGAGGCTGGTGGAGAGCTATTTGCGCAAGACCGAGCTGATTATGCAGCGCCAGGTTGTGCTGGAAGCCAAAATTCTGGAAGTGGGGTTGAACGAGGGGTACCAGCAGGGTATCGACTGGAATGATGTCCAGAGCTCTGCGGGGCGGGCCGACTACTTCACCAGCCAGTCACTTGGTGGTCAGCAAATTCGGACTCCGGACATCGGCGGGCTTTTCTCGGCAACGGTCAGTGCCGGGGATTTCACCGGGTTGATTGAACTGCTTGGCCAGCAGGGCAATGTGCAGATCCTGTCGAGCCCGAGAATTTCCACGGTTAACAATCAAAAGGCCGTGATCAAAGTCGGCACCGATGAGTTCTTCGTCACCGACATTGATTTTGATGACAACAATTCTGCCGTTACCGCCACCGACAGCACATCAACCTCTGTCGAGCTGACGCCGTTCTTTTCCGGCATCTCTTTGGATGTGACTCCTCAGATCGCCGAGGACGGCGCCATCACCCTGCATGTGCATCCATCCGTGAGCGAGGTGGCGGATCAGGAAAAGGTGATTACCATCGGGGAACGGGATGTCACCCTGCCATTGGCCCGCAGCACCGTTCGCGAAACCGATAGCGTCATCCGGGCCGAAAGTGGCCAGATTGTGGTGATTGGCGGTCTGATCCAGAACAGCAGCGAAGACAACAATTCTGCAGTGCCTTTCTTCAGCGAGATTCCACTACTGGGCGAGCTGTTCAAACAGCGCAATTTTGAATCCCGCAAGAGCGAACTGGTTATCCTGTTGCGTCCGGTTGTCGCCAATGCCGGCCAGATGCAGGCCGACGTCAGTGCCTCCCGTGAGCGCATGAATGTATTGCGGGAGCTGCTGAATTCGTCTGAATCCGTCAAGCCACAACCGGAGACTGCGCCGCGCTGATGTATCAGAGCCACTTCGGACTGCAGGAAGCACCGTTTGCATTGACGCCCAACACCCGCTACTTCCTGAGGGCGCCCAGCCATTCCGATGCCCTGGAGCTTTTGCTGGTGGCGCTGAGGCAGCGGGAAGGCTTTATCAAGGTGACCGGAGAAGTCGGCACCGGTAAGACCCTGCTGTGCCGCCTGTTGCTGAATGAACTCGATAAAGAAGCCTGCACGGCCTACGTGCCCAACCCGAACCTTCCGCCGGATACGCTCTACGAGGCCGTGGCGGAGGAACTGGGTGTGGATGTGGCGGTGTGCGCCAACGTCCATCAGATCCTCAAGGCCCTGAACGAGAGACTGATTGCCCTGGCGATGGACCAGAAGCCGGTGGTGCTGGTGATTGACGAAGCCCAGGCCATGCCGGAAGAAACCATTGAAGCCCTGCGCCTGCTCACCAATCTGGAAACCGAAAGCACCCGGCTGCTGCAGATCGTGTTGTTCGGTCAGCCGGAGCTGGACACGACTCTGAGCAAGGACAGTCTGCGCCAGTTGCGCCAGCGCATTACCTTCCAGACTCGCCTGCAACCGCTGAACCGGGATTCGGTAAGCCAGTATCTTCGGCACCGACTCTCCCAGGCGGGGTATAACGGCTCCGACCTGTTCGCGCCAGCTGCTCTCAGAGTGATCTGGCGGGCGTCAGGAGGTATTCCAAGGCTAGTGAATGTGCTGGCACACAAGGCCATGCTGGCGGCTTGGGGGCAGGGGGATCGATTAGTCAATCGCAGGCACGCGCTGCTTGCGGTCAGGGATACCGAAAGCGCCCGTTCCCTCGGACTGTTCGGGAGGTGGTTATGAGCCTGTTGAACGATGCCCTGAGGGCGGCCGAACAGCGGCAGCAACAACCACAGGTGTCGGCGGTGTATACCGGTAACAGCACAACAGCGGGTACGGGATCCGGTGTAAAAGCCGCTTTGCTGCTCGTTCTTGTGAGCTTCCTGGTGTTCGGCGCTGGCGTAGTGTGGTGGTTTATTTCGAAAGGCGAGACGGTTGCCCCAGCGCTTACTGAAGCCAATGTGGCGCCAGCCCCCGTCCCCGAAGATCTTCTCGAAACTCAGACTGTGGCGCAGTTCCGGCCGAATACGGAGGCGGCGAATTCTTCCGCGGTTACACCGCCTGAATCAGTAGCCAGACCTGTTCTTGAACCGGTGGTGACAGCTGAGCCTGCTGTAGCCCCAGAGCCGGCCACCATCGAAACGGTTGAGGAGCCGGTCCGGCACCTGGCAGAACCGACTGAACAGCAGGAGCCAGCCACACCCGAGGTGGCCGTAGCAGAAAAAGCCAACGCGGCGGAGCCTGAGCCGGCTGTCGCCATTGCTGAGCCTGAACCTGCGGCAACGCCGGCCCGGACATCCGTGAAACAATCCCGCGAAACACCGGAAGTGATCGACCTGCGCACCAGCCGTGAGCTGGCCAGTCTGTTGGCGTCAGGGCGCAATGCTGAGGCCGAGCAGTTGCTGGCCACGCTGATTGAAAGCCAACCTGCACCGAACAGCCGGGAAGTGGTTGCCCGTGACCTGCTGGTGCAGGGAGAAGCGGAGCGGGCACTTGGCTGGCTCCCGGCTGCGGTGACTGACGATTACGCCGGCCTGCGCTTGCTCCGGGCCAGAGCTTTACTGGCGCAGGGGCAGCTTGAGCAGGCAGTGGCCACGTTGTCGGCCCGGGTGCCGGCTGTGGCTGATCAGCCAGAGTACCGCATCACGCTGGCTACCTTGCTGCAACAGGCCGGGCAGACGGAGGCCTCTGCCGGTCACTGGGCGGAACTCATTGCCTACGACGACAGTCGCCCAGCCTGGTGGCTCGGCCTGGCTATTGCCCTGGAAACCGGAGGGCGCGGCCGCAGCGCGGCGCAGGCCTACGCCCAGGCTGCAGCCCTGCCGGGCTTGTCTCCGGCGCTGGCGGACTACGCCCGAGAACGCTTGAATGCATTGCAGGCAGGATCATGACCACAGAACCGAAGAAAAAAATTCGCATAGGTGACCTGCTGGTCCAGAACGACGTCATCACCGAACAGCAGCTGATGACGGCGCTGCGTGAGCAGAAGAACACCGGCCGGAAACTGGGTCGTACCCTGATTGATCTGGGCTATGTGGATGAGGATAACCTGCTTAATATCCTCTCCCGCCAGTTGGAGGTGCCGTTCGTACAACTGCGCCACTACCAGTTCAACAGCGAACTGGTAAAGAAGTTGCCTGAGGCCCTCGCGCGCCGGTTCCGGGCGATTGTGCTGGCGGAACAGGGGGGCGAGTTGCTGGTGGGCATGGCCGACCCGCTGGATATTTTTGCCTACGATGAACTGGTGCGGGTGCTCAAACAGCCCATCAAACAGGCAGTTGTTCGGGAAAGCGAACTGCTCAATACGTTGGACCTGGTCTACCGCCGTACCGACGAGATTGCCTCGCTGGCCGAGGAGCTGGAAGACGAGCTGGGCGATGATGCCTTCGACCTGGCGGACCTGTCTGCCGAATCCGAAAGCGCTGATGCGCCGGTGGTCAAACTATTGCAGACTCTGTTTGAGGACGCCGTGCAGGCCCGGAGTTCGGATATTCATATCGAGCCGGATGAGTCGGTGGTGCGTATCCGCCAGCGAGTGGACGGGGTGCTTCAGGAACAGGTGATGAAGGAAAAGCGCGTGAACGCGGCGCTGGTCCTGCGCCTGAAACTGATGGCAGGCCTCAACATTTCCGAGAAGCGGTTGCCTCAGGATGGCCGTTTCAACGTGCGGGTAAAAGGCCGCAGTATCGATGTACGGGTATCCACCATGCCTGTGCAATATGGTGAATCGGTGGTGATGCGTTTGCTGGACCAGAGCCAGGGTATGCTGGATCTTCAGGGTACCGGCATGCCACCGCACTTGCTGGAACGTTTCCGTAAGCTGATCAAAAAGCCCCACGGCATGATTCTGGTAACCGGCCCCACCGGCAGCGGTAAAACCACGACCCTGTATGGCGCGTTAACCGAGCTGAACAAACCTGAGGTCAAGATCATTACCGCTGAAGACCCGGTGGAATACCGGTTGCCACGGATTACCCAGGTTCAGGTGAATCCAAAAATCGGACTGGAATTTGCCAGCGTGTTGCGCGCCTCCCTGCGCCAGGACCCGGATATCATTCTGGTGGGTGAAATGCGCGACCATGAAACCGTCGAGATTGGTTTGCGTGCTGCCATGACCGGTCACCTGGTGCTGTCCACCCTGCACACCAACGATTCCATCAGCAGTGCCATGCGCCTGATTGATATGGGGGCAGAGCCCTTCCTGGTGGCCAGTTCACTGTTGGGGGTGGTGGCTCAGCGCCTGGTTCGGCGGGTATGCGACAACTGCAAAGAGCCGTACCAGCCCACCGAACAGGAGCTGATCTGGCTGCAGTCCTTTGACCTGGATCCACTCGATATTGAAGCCGGCTTTATTCACGGCAAGGGCTGCTATCAGTGCAGCAACACTGGTTACAAGGGCCGGCTGGGCGTCTACGAAATGCTGGAAATGGACGAGGACATGCTGGATGCGCTGCGCCGCAAGGATGTCTCTGACTTTACCCGGGCCGCCCGCCGAAGCCCCATCTATCGGCCTTTGGGGCAGTGCGCCATGGACTATGCTCTGCAGGGGGTGACCTCGTTGCAGGAAGTGGCCCGAGTAGCGGCCACCTCGGAAGCCGACATGTCGGTGGATGCCGATGATCTGGGCGGCGATACCGCCATAGGAGTGGATAGCTGATGCAGTTCAGTTACCGGGGCAAGGACAACCGGGGTGTTGTCCAGCAAGGTTCTCTGACCGCCGCCAATCCGGACGCGGCAGCCAGCGAACTGATGCGCCGTGGTATTACGCCGCTGACCATTCGCGAACAGGAAGATACCTCGTCGGCACTGGACAAACTGAACCAGCTGCCGCTGTTCCGCAAAGCCGTCACGCTGGATGAGCTGATTGTGTTCTGCCGCCAGATGCACGCGCTGACCAAAGCCGGTATCCCGCTGATTCGCACCATGCGCGGACTGGCAGAAACCACGCGCTCGCCGGTGCTGGCGGAGGTGCTGGAGGACATTACCAACCGTCTGGAAGGTGGCACCACCATGGCCACGGCCATGCAGGCACACCCGAAAGTATTCTCCGAACTGTTCATCGCCATGATCCACGTGGGGGAGAACACCGGAATGCTGGACGATTCGTTCAAGCGTCTGTCGGAGATACTGGAGCTGGAACGCGACACCAAACGACGGGTAAAACAGGCACTGCGCTACCCGACGTTTGTGGTGATCGCACTTCTGGCGGCGCTCATGGTGGTGAACTTTCTGGTCATTCCGCGCTTTGCCTCGGTGTTTGCCAAGCTGGGTGCAGACCTGCCATTCCTGACACAGGTACTGGTCGGAACCTCGAATTTTCTGCTGGGATACTGGCCCTTAATGCTGTTTGCGGTGGCTGCTGGTGCTGTGCTGATTCGCCAGTGGAAGCGGACTGAGCAGGGACGGCTGATGTGGGATCGCTACAAGCTGAAGCTGCCCATCATCGGCCCATTGTTGGAGTTGATTACCCTCAGCCGTTTTGCCCGTAACTTTGCCACCATGCTCAAGGCCGGGATGCCGGTCACCCATGCGCTTACGGTGGTTGCCGACGCCACCGACAACGCCTGGATAGGCAGCCATATTAAAGACATGCGGCTTGGTATTGAACGCGGTGAAAGCCTTCTGCGAACCGCGCGACACAGCGAGATGTTCACGCCCCTGATCCTGCAGATGATTGCGGTAGGCGAGGAAACCGGTTCGGTGGATGACATGCTCAATAACGTCGCCGATTTTTACGACGAAGATGTGGACTACGGCCTGAAACGGCTGGCGGAATCCATAGAGCCGATCCTGATCGTGGCCATGGGGATTCTGGTACTGATTCTGGCGCTGGGGGTGTTCCTGCCCATCTGGGACCTGGGAGCCGCCGCCATGGGGCGCGGCTAGGTGCGGGACCGGTTCGGTTTATCCGCTGCCGGCCAAGTACACTTCCGGCGATTACGGATGGCCATCGCCCTGCTGGTGCTGTTTATATTGTGGTGGGTGTTATTGGGTAGGCTGGAAAGCGCGTTGCAACAGGCAGAGCAGCAGAGCGTGGACATGGTACTTACCCAGTTGCGCTCGGCACTGGTGGTCAAGGGCGCGGAAGCCATGTTGAGCCGGGAACAGAGCCTTTCGAAGCTGGAAGGGCAAAACCCGTTCAACTGGGTAGACCATCAATGGGCGAACTATCAGGGCGACTGTCGCCCTGAACAGATAGAGGCCGGGCACTGGTGTTTTGCCAGCCGGCTACAAAAAGAAACAGGCGAAAGGGCTGATGGTTGGTTAATTTATAAGCCAAAGCAGCCGATAAACGTAGAAAATAAACGTGTGGGTGCCGGCAGACCCATCGCCTGGTTAGTAACAACAGAATTTGCTGACCGCAACGGGAATAATCTGCGGGACCAAGACGAGCGGTCAACCGGGCTGAAATTGCAGCCGGTGCCGTTCCGGAAAACCACAGTGAACCAGCAGGACGCCCGGCGCTGAATGGCCAACACAAAGAACTGGCAAGAGGCTGACGAATGACGCAGTACAACAGCAAACAGAAGCAAAAAGGTTTCACCCTGATCGAACTGGTGGTGGTAATCGCCATCCTGGCCATATTGGCAGCGTTTGCGCTGCCGCGGTTTGCGCAGCTTTCGGAGCAGGCGCACCAGTCAAGTATTAAGGGGACGGCAGGAGCGCTGAGCGCGGGCGTTGCACTGGCAAAAGCTCAATGGGTGACAAATGGCTTCACTACCGCCACTGAAGACCTGGCTGGCTTTGGTGACGAGACGGTTAATATATCCGCCAACGGTTGGCCGGTATCCGCTGGCAGCCAGACTTATACCGGCCCGGCGAACGGCGATAATGTCACCATGACAGATGGACGATGCGTGAACGTTTGGGAAGCGTTACTGCAGGCAAATGCGCCCGACGTTGCCGCTTCAGGAACCGGTGTGGATTATCTCGCCAGTGGCTCTGGCAGCCTATGCACCTACACCTATCAGCTCGATAACCAAAGCAGCACCATCGAGTACAATGCTGCCAACGGCGAAATTACGACAACCATTAACTGATAACCGCAGATACCTACGGCAATAAACGGAGTAATAGGATGAATTCAATGACAGCAATTGCAGCACGTAAAGAAAAAGGTTTCACCCTGATCGAACTGGTTATGGTGATTGTGATTCTGGGCATACTGGCGGCGTTTGCTTTGCCCCGGTTTGCTGATTTTGGAGGTGATGCAGAAAAAGCGGCCAGAGCCGGCGTTGTAGGCGCTATGAAATCGGCCGTTGGGATCACGCGAGCCCGGTGTCTGGCAAGTTCGAGTTGTGACCAATCCGCCGCAACTGGCGAGACAGTTGCTCTTGAGGGCGTAACAATTAATTTGGCCTACGGTTATCCTAATGCTTCGAATGATGGAATAGTTGCAGCGGCTCAGATAGATGCCGGAACTATCACTCACGCTAGTGGAGTAACCACGATCGAGTTAGATAGCGATTGCACAATTACGTACACAGAAGCAACGGATGATGGCAGTGGTAATATAACTCCTCCGCAGTATGCAGGCACTACTACTTGTAATTAACGTCGACTTTAAAATTGCGGGCGGGCTGCGAAGGAGCATTGGGCAAAGGCAGACAGAAGCTTGATAGCAAGTGGATTATGTTTTTAGCCCGACACGAGTCGAGTCGTTTGGAGTCTGGAGGGGGTATGGGAAATGTTGGAACCCCAAGTTCGTCGGGCTTTACCCTCGTAGAGCTCGTGATGGTCATCATCCTGATCGGGGTCCTCTCCGCCCTCGGTGTTGGCCTGTTCGCCAGAAGCTCGGCCTTCTCCCCTTTGCTGGCCGCCCAGCAACTGGAATCCGCCACGCTGCTTGCCCAGCAGGCAGCGCTGGCGGGTAACACCACCCAGAACACGCTGACCGTGACATCGACCTCCAGCGAATTTCTGTTTGCCGTGGGCTCACGGGAGCCTTTCCGGATTGACAGCGGAGGGACCTCCCTGTCGGTCACCGGCGCCACCTTTCCCATTACTTTTGATCATTACGGCCGTCCGCAAACCTCGGGTAATACCGTTCAGTTTACCTTTTCCGGCGAATCCACTTTTCGGGTTTGCCTGAGCCCACTTGGGGCGATTTACCGGGGGCCGTGCTGATGCATGTCCAACGTGGAGCCACCCTGGTGGAACTGGTCATGGCCATCGTGATTATCAGTGTTGCCATTGCCGGTGTCGTCGGGGCATTCTCCCTGATTGCCGGGCGCAGTGCCGATCCGCTCAACCAGACCCGGGCAATTGCCTTGGCACAGTTCTACATGGATGAGGTGCTGTCTCGGAAGTATGATGACAAGACTTTGCCGGGGGGCGTTCCAAAGGAAGTTGGCTGCACGATCGACACGGAAGAGTCACAGCGTGAGGATTACAACGATGTGGATGACTACAACGCGATCAACAACGCATTGCCTGCCAATGCGCAGGGCGGCTCCCTTGGCAGCCAATACTCCGACTTCCGGGTTTCCATCAGCATAACCTGTGCGGGCGCTGAAGTGGGACTGCCCCCTGATGAGGCCAAGCGGATCGATATCACCATCACGGATCCCTCCGCTAACGACTACCGCTTCACCGCCTACCGAGCGAATTACTGATGCGCCGGGCAGCAGGATTCACGTTGGTTGAGCTGGTCATTGTCATCGTACTTTTGGCCATCGTGGCGACCATTTCCGTGCAGTTCGTCGCCCTCTCCACCCGTGGTGCGATTGACGTTAGCGCCCGACAGCAGCGCGCTTTGCAGGGCGTGGTGATCAGTGAACAGATAAGCCGGGAGCTTCGGGAAGCCTTCCCGTTATCCATTCGCGTTGCGGACAATTGTCTGGAATGGCTGCCAATTGAGGCCGGCACGGCCTACACCGATCTTCCCGATGGCGGCAACACGATCGCCGTAGCACCGTTTGCCAATACGCCCCCCAATGGATCTACCCGGGCGGTGGTCTATGGTTATGGCACCTCTGCGGATTCACTCTATGGCAGTGCCAGTCCGGGACCAGTATCGCCAACCATCGCCAGTATCGACAATTCAGTGTCTCCAGCTCAGATTAACCTTGGCGCCAATCATCGTTTCGGGGAACGGTCACCGCAGCGTCGGCTCTTCGTGGTGGCGCAGCCTGTCAGCTTGTGCCAGAGCGGTCAGTTTCTATACCGCTACAGCGGCTATGCCCCATCGACCACACAGCCAACTCCCCCGTCGGTGACGCCTCAGATTCTATCGGCCAATCTTGCCGGTACGGCCCAGTTCCAATACACGCCACCCAGTTTTCGGCGTGCGGCAGTCGTGCAGTTCACCTTTTCTTTGAAGGATCCTCAGGGTGATGAGACCACCACGGTTAGCCAGGAGGTGCAGATCCGCAATGTACCCTGATTCTTATCCCGGCCGGGAGACCGGTGCAGGTCTCCCGGTAGCGCTGTTTATTATTACGGTACTGGCCCTGCTGGTAGTGGGCATGGCGCAGCTACAGGAGAGTAGCGGGCAGGCGGTAAGCCTGCAGATACAGTCCCAGCGAGCGTTCTTCGCGGCGGAGAGTGGCGCCCAGGTGGCAGTCAGGGATGTGCTGGAGGGCGGCAGCTGCAGTGCGGTGAACGCATCATTGAATTTTACTGTTTCGGCCCTGAACGGCTGCAGTGCGTCGGTCACCTGCGCCTCGATAGCTGCCGATATCAAAGGCCCCGGAGGCGATACGGTGTTTTCAATTAAAAGCACGGGGCGGTGTGGCAATGGTCCGGATCAGGCCATACGGATAGTGGAGGTTCGCACCCGATGAATCGCACCATGTCACGGACGTTTATGAAAACCCAAAGCTTGTTGCTTTTGGCGTTGCTGTTTTCACTTGTGCCCTTATCGCTCCAGGCACAACAGGTTGTGGAGTTCGATTCTCCTGGTAATGGTTCCTTTACGGTTCCGGCCAACGTTCGATCCATCACGGTTGAGGTTTGGGGTGGTGGTGGTAGTGGTGGGTCGGTTTCCAGGCCTCTCTTTGGAGGCGGCGTGGAGGCTGGTGGCGGTGGTGGAGGAGCGTATGCTTCCCGGTCGTTCGGGGTTTCAGTTGGCCAGACTTTTGCCTACCGGGTTGGTTCCGGCGGAAGCAATTCAGCCGCAGGCGACAGCTCCTGGTTTGGCAGTCCGTCAACACTGCTCGCACAGGGTGGTGCTGGCGTAAGCACTAACAATACGTCGGGTGGCGCTGGTGGACGTGCGGTCTCGAGCGTCGGAGATGCGGTGTTCAGTGGTGGTCGAGGTGCCAACGCCCGTGGAGATGGTGGTGGCGGTGGTGGTTCCGCAGGCTCTGGTTCTGCGGGAAACGATGGCGCGGGCAGTACGGGCGGGAGCGCAGTGGCTGGAGGCGGGGCCGGCGGCAACGGCAGTTCCGGTGGAAGCGGGGCGCCGGGTAGTGTGCCCGGTGGGGGTGGAGGTGGTGCCGCCTGCAGTTTTCTAGTCTGTTTGTCGGCAAATGGTGGTGCAGGAGCATCCGGACGAGTGCGAATCACCTACACCGTTGAAGACCCTAAACCGGCAATCTGTTTCAGCGAAGAGTTCTCTGGGGGGGCTCTCAATACCGATGACTGGGCAACCTCCGTCTCCAGGGGGAGTTTCAGGCCTGGCATTGTTGGTGGCAGGCTGAGGCTGACTGAGGCTGTAGGGAACCAGGCGACAGCAGTCAGTTTACAGCGCTTGTTCCCCGGTGCAGATAACCTTATCCAGGTCGAATTTGACTACTACGCCTACGATGGCAATGGCGCCGATGGCGTCGCGATCGTTTTCTCTGATGCGTCGATCACACCGCAGGCGGGTGGTTATGGCGGTTCGCTCGGCTATGCACAGGAGCCAGACAGAACCGGGGGCTTCGCTGGCGGTTGGCTTGGCATAGGTATTGACGAGTACGGCAACTATTCGAACTGGAGCGAGGGTCGTCAGGGCGGCAAACGTGGACGAACGCCCGACTCAGTGGCAGTGCGCGGCGCCGCAGATTTGAATTATCAGTACATCGCAGGCTCCGATGCCTTGTTCCCCGGCATTGATGCGACCGGCAGGAATGCACCTCACCGTTACCGGATAACCATCGACTCACGAGGCGCTCTCCCTGTTCTCCTGGTTGAGAGAGACACCACTGCCACGGGCACCGACTATCAGGAGATCATCTCGGTAACGCTCACTGGCCAGCAAGCGGATGTTCCGGAGAACCTGTTCTTTTCCCTGACCGGCTCCACGGGTGGCTCAACAAATATCCATGAGCTCGATGGTCTGGAAATCTGCGCAGACAAGGTGGGCGAAATCCAGCGACGAGTGGACCACTTTGAAATCATACACAGTGGCAGAGGCCTGACCTGTAAGCCTGAGACCGTGAGAATTCGCGCCTGCGACGACGCGGCCTGCAACGCTTTCTTCCCTGATCCTGTGGAAGTGACTTTGTCTCCGTCTGGCTGGGTAGGGGGAGACACCTTCACGATGAATGGTGAGACCACTCGTTCATTGGCGATTACCTCACCTGGCACCGTCACTTTGGGGGTTCCTTCGTCGGATCCCGGTACGGTGGCATTTTCGCAGACTCTCTGTGATGACGGTTCCGGCACGTTGGCAGCGGATCAGTGCGATATGACATTCTTTGACTCGGGATTTGATATTGCGGTGCCGGATCACATTGCGGACACCGTTGTTACGGCCAGTATCGCGGCCGTGCGCAAGGATGACAGTAGTCAACGCTGTGTTCCCGGTTTTGACGAGGAAACAAAAAACGTTGCACTCTGGTCTTCCTACATCAACCCGTCCTCTGGTGATCAGAGTGTGGTCTTAGATGAGGATGGCAGCGAGTTACCATTCTTTGTCTCCGGAACCAAGCCACTGTTCTTTGATGCCAATGGCCTGGCAACGGTGAGTATTCGATATCCGGATGTCGGGAGGATCCGTCTCAATGCCCGTTACCAAGGCTCCGGCGATGATGCTGGCCTGGAAATGGTAGGCGATGGTGAATTTGTTGCCCGCCCGGATCATTTCCAGCTGACGATTCCGGGTAATCCGGCAGCGACCTCGGTTCAGGACGACAATGCCTTTGTAGCGGCCGGTGATGATTTCGAGGTTCGTGTTTCGTCTATCAATGCCAGCGGCAACGTGACACCAAATTTTGGCCAGGAAACGCCCGCTGAAGACGTTGTGCTGGAGGCCTCCCTGGTGGCGCCATCGGGCGGAGACAGTCCCGCACTTTCCGGCTCCTTTGGTGACTTTGGTCAGGATTGTACTGGTGCCCCGGCTGCAGGTGGCACCGCTTGCGGCCAGTTCCATTGGCCAGAGGTGGGCATCATCAGCATTACTCCTGAGCTGGCCAGTGGTGGTTATCTGGGCACCGCTAATGTTATTGGTAACGCGGTCAGCCATGTGGGACGTTTCGTTCCCGACCGTTTTGGCGTCACGATTACGGAGCCGGGTGAGATCGAGGCTTATTGCGACATTTCTGCCGCATTCTCCTATATCGGCAAGCCGTTTAAGTGGCTCAGCGGCGTCGAACCCGCGCTGTTGGTGGAGGCCCTGAATGTGGGGGGAGCCGTCACACGGAATTATACGCTGGGTGATTTCCTGCGGTTGTCGCCGGGAAGCCTTGTGCGAACGCCAGCAGTAGCTGATAACAGCGGTCTGGATGCTAACGGCGCTCCCTTTCCTGTCAGCACGAATCTCGCCAATCCGACTTTGTCCGTGATCGGGCGAGGCCAGTTGCAATATCGGTTCTCTTCATTGGATGAGATTACCTATAACAAAACGGTACAGACGCGGGTGGCGCCGTTTACACCGGACTATTCCATTGAACTGACACAGCTGCAGGATGCAGACAGCGTGTCAGCGCCGCTGTTGCCAACGAATTTGTTACCCGTTATGAACTTCGAATTGCGATATGGCAGGCTGCAACTGGAGAATGTATACGGCCCGGAAACCGTTAATCTGGCAATGCCGCTCCAGATTGACTATTACACGGCAGCCGGCTTCACCCGGAATCTGGCGGACAGTTGTTGGGGCTACAACACGGGTAGTGTCACTCTGGATCAGTCAGGCCTCTCCGGGGGCAGTACCTCGGTTGTGCCGGTCTCGGGGACGATGGATATGGGAGGCTCGGCCACGGGCAGTGAGGTTGTTCTGGCGGCGCCAGGCGAGCCAAACCGGGGGGACGTCAGGGTCAGTTTTCCGGTGCCGGTCTGGCTACAGGGAGACTATGATGGTGACGGTTCACTGGGGGACCCGTCAGGGGTGGCCACCTTCGGCGTCTACCGCGGCCACGACCGTATCATTTACTGGCGGGAGGTGACCGAGTGAGGTGAAGGAAGAGTCTTAATCCTCCTCCCCCTCCGGCTGATCCATTCCCAGCTCATTGATTTTCCGGGTTAGCGTATTCCGCCCCCATCCCAGCAGAATGGAGGCATCCCGGCGGCGGCCGCCGGTGTGCTTCAGCGCCGTTTCAATCATGATCTTCTCAAACTCGGGCACCGCGGTATCCAGTATGCCTTTCTTGCCGCGCTTCAGTTCCTGTTCTGCCCAGTTCCTCAGGCCTTCCTGCCAGGTCAGACCGGTGGCAGCATGCTCGTTTTCCGCTTGATGCAGAAGTTCCGGGGGCAGGTCATCAATGTGGATTTCCCGGCCGCTGGCCATGACCGTCAGCCAGCGGCAGGTGTTTTCCAGCTGGCGGACGTTACCGGGCCAGGGCAGGGTGGTGAGGTATTCCTCGGCATCCGGGCGCAGGATCTTGGGTTCTACTGCCAGCTCTTTGGCTGCTCGCTTGAGGAAGTGCTGCATCAGGCGTGGAATGTCTTCGCGGCGTTCGGCCAGCTTGGGCAGGTGCACCCGAATGACATTCAGGCGGTGGAACAGATCTTCCCGGAAGTTGCCGGCCTGTACCAGTTTTTCCAGGTCTTGATGGGTTGCGGCGATGATGCGCACATCCACTTTGATGGGGGTGGTGCCGCCCACCCGGTAGAATTCACCATCGGCCAGTACCCGCAGCAGCCGGGTCTGTGTGTCGGCGGGCATGTCGCCGATTTCATCGAGAAACAGGGTGCCGCCGTTGGCCTGTTCAAAGCGGCCCTGGCGGGCAGCCCCGGCGCCGGTGAAGGCGCCTTTTTCGTGGCCGAATAATTCGGATTCAATCAGGTCTTTCGGAATTGCCGCCATGTTCAGGGCGATGAACGGGTTTCGTGCCCTGGGGCTGTGATTGTGCAGGGCCTGGGCTACCAGCTCTTTACCGGTGCCACTTTCACCGTTGATCAGTACGGTGATGTTGGAGTGGGACAGCCGGCCAATAGCTCGGAAAACCTCCTGCATGGCCGGGGCTTCACCAATAATTTCGGTATTGCGTGGTGTGGCATCGACCTGTGGTTCACTGGCGGCGCGTTTTTCATGACTGTGCGCAACAGCCCGTTTTACCAGAGCGACGGCGTCATCCACATCAAACGGTTTGGGTAGGTATTCGAAGGCGCCGGTCTGGTAGCTGGTCACCGCGCTTTCAAGATCCGAGTGCGCGGTCATGATGATAACAGGCACATCCTGATGCAGTTCTACGATCTGGGAGAGCAGGGTGATTCCGTCCACGCCAGGCATCCGGATATCGCTGATGATGGCGTCCGGTTGCTCGTGTTCCAGCCGCATCATTATGCTGTCGCCGCTGTCGAATACGCGCGGTTGCATGCCAGCCTGGCTCAGGGCGCGCTCCAGCACCCATCGAATACTTCTGTCATCGTCGATAATCCAGACGTTTGCCGGTTGGCTCATTTGCTGTCCTCCAGAGGCAGGAAGATGATGAAATCGGTTCTTCCGGGCTCACTCTCGCACTCCACCAGCCCCCGATGCTGGCCGATAATGCTTTGGGTAATGGAAAGGCCGAGTCCGGTGCCCGAGGCCCGACCACTGATCATGGGGTAGAAGATGTTCTGCAACAGCTCGGGCGGGATGCCCGGGCCGTTGTCTATAATGTCGACCCGGCACACCAGTCGGTGACGCCGATGGCCGATGGTGAACTGCCGCAAGGCCCGGCTGCGAAAGGTAATCGTGGGTATTGCCGAACTGCTGCTTGCAGCTTCGTTCTCGAACGCGGCTTCCATGGCGTTGCGGGCAATATTCAGGAAGGCCTGGATCAGTTGCTCTTTGTCGCCGGGGAATTCCGGGATGCTCGGGTCGTAGTCGCGTCTCAGGCGCACTCGGCCTTTGCTTTCGGCTTCAATCAGGGTGCGGACCCGCTCCAGAATTTCGTGGATATTGGTGGGCGCAATCTTCAGGGCTTTGTTCGGGCCGAGCATGCGATCCACCAGGCTGCGCAGACGGTCCGCCTCGTCGATAATCACACGGGTATACTCACGCTGGTCGTCGTCTGAAAGCTCGCGGTCCAGCAGTTGCGCCGCGCCACGGATGCCGCCCAGCGGGTTCTTGATCTCGTGGGCCATGCCCCGCACCAGGATTCGCGTGGTCTCCTGTTGCGAGATGATGTCTTCTTCCCGGCTGATACGCATCAGTCGGTCTCGAGGCTGGATCTCGATCAGCAGTTCGGTCGGGTCCAGGCTGATGGGAGTCACCGAGTAATCCACCGTCAGTCTGGCACCGCTGATCAAAGCAAATTCAGCTTCCCGGCGGGTGTAGGACTGGCCGTTCTCCACTGCGGCATGCAGAGTGGTCAGGGCATCTTCGGAATCCACCAGAACCTCCTGTAAGGGGAGGCCATGGCTTCGGGTCATACTGGTTTCAAACAGGCTCTCGGCGGCGGGGTTGAGGTAACGGATAGCCAGATCATCGCCAAGTACCAGTACTGCGGTTGTCAGACTGTCCAGAATGCTCTTGTAACTGCTTCCGGATATGGTGGCTGGATGGAGTGGCATGCGTTGCTTCCGTTCTCGACTCATAGGATGTACCCCTGCGGCTGCAAAAAGCGAACCAGTTTTTTGGCATCGGGTAGCCAATGGGCAAGGATCGGGCAGAACGGGCGCGGTAGCCGGTACGCGGTGCTGTAGCTTGGTGCAGTAGTGAACGGTCTGGCGACAGGCAGCCCGGATTTTGCCCCTTGGCTGCCCAAAGTATGGTCACAACATGGTGCAATTGCACCATGGTGGTGCAGATAAGATTTAGTTGAGAACGGATGGGCGGTGAATCGTGAAGGTAATTGAATTGCCGGATTTCACGCGTACTCCGTTTTCATCGACAATATGAACGCCCGCATTGTGAGTGCCCCGGTCGATATTGCTGACGGCTACTGAGCCTGAGCTGCTTTGCCCGACCGGTTGTCCATCCAGGGTCACTTCAAATTTATGGCCCCGCTTCAGCGGTGGTGTACTTTGAACCTCGAAAGTGACGTTGCCGTTGCCGCTGTGAAAGGCCTGTTCATTGGCCGGATACTGGAATGAGACAGCCTGGTAGGCTGCGCCCTCACGTTCCACCCGCTCGCGGAGTTGTTCGGGTTCCTGAACCGCTTCCGGCTTGGGCAGGGTGATGGTGGTCACGGGCTTCACCTGGACTTCTTCACCGCCTTCCATGGGTTCGTCGGAAAAGCTGACGTTGCCATAGGCGTCAACGTGGCGGTAGACCTCGCTATGTGCTGTGGTCGAAGCCAGCATCAGCAGGCCAGCGGCGAGTACGAACGGTGCTTTCATGGCGGTAACCTGTGGTAATGAACTGCTTTGATTATCGATTGCGGGCAAGGTCATTTCAATGTTGTGGCCTGCTTCCTTGGTTACATATCGTTAAGGGCGTGGGTCTTGGTTCAGAACTGGGATTGAGGCCACAAAAAAGCCCCGCGCGGGGCGGGGCTTATGGCCTGCATAGTCTGCACCGAATTGGTGCGGAGCTTTAGCAGGAGTAGTACAGATCGAACTCGACCGGGTGAGTGGTCATGTTCAGACGCTCGACTTCGCCACGCTTCAGGTCGATGTAGCCTTTGATCATGTCTTCGGTGAACACACCGCCACGGGTCAGGAACTCGTGGTCTGCTTGCAGGCAGTCCAGGGCCTCGGACAGAGTCTCGGCAACCTTCGGAATGTTCAGGGCTTCTTCCTTCGGCAGGTCATACAGATCCTTGTCCATGGCATCGCCAGGGTGGATCTTGTTCTGGATACCGTCCAGGCCGGCCATCATCAGGGCGGCAAAGGCCAGATACGGGTTAGCGGCCGGATCCGGGAAGCGCACTTCAATACGACGAGCTTTCGGGCTGTTCACGTACGGAATACGGATGGAGGCAGAACGGTTACGGGCAGAGTAGGCCAGCATAACCGGTGCTTCATAGCCCGGAACCAGGCGCTTGTAGCTGTTGGTGGCCGGGTTGGTGAAGGCGTTGATGGCCTTGGCATGCTTGATCACACCGCCGATGTAGTACAGGGCTGCTTCGCTCAGGCCCGCGTAGCTGTCGCCGGCAAACAGGTTCTTGCCGTCTTTGCTCAGGGACATATGAACGTGCATACCGGAGCCGTTGTCACCCACAACCGGCTTGGGCATGAAGGTGGCGGTCTTGCCGTAGGCGTGAGCTACGTTGTGCACGCAGTACTTCAGGATCTGAACTTCGTCTGCCTTGCGGGTCAGGGTGTTGGCGCCAACACCGATTTCACACTGGCCAGCGGTGCCCACTTCGTGGTGGTGAACTTCAATTTCCAGGCCCATGGATTCCATGGCGGCACACATGGCGCCACGCAGGTCGTGCAGGCTGTCGACCGGCGGAACCGGGAAGTAGCCGCCTTTTACGCCCGGGCGATGGCCAATGTTGTTGCGGTCGAAGTCTTCGCCGGAAACCCACGCGGCTTCTTCAGAATGGATGTGGTAAGAAGCGCCTTGCATGTCCACGTTCCATTTGACGGAATCAAACACGAAGAACTCAGGCTCCGGGCCGAACAGAGCGCCATCAGCGATGCCGGTGGACTTCAGGTATTCTTCGGCGCGACGGGCAACAGAGCGGGGGTCGCGCTCATAACCCTGCATGGTAGAAGGCTCTACAATGTTGCAGGTGATGTTGACCGTGGTTTCTTCGGTAAACGGGTCCAGAACGGCGGTTTCGTCGTCGGGCATCAGGATCATGTCGGATTCGTTGATGCCTTTCCAGCCGGCAATGGAGGAGCCGTCGAACATCTTGCCGTCAGCGAAAAAGTCTTCGTCCGCCTCGGTGGCGGGCAGGGTCACGTGCTGCTCTTTACCACGGCTGTCGGTGAAACGCAGGTCAATCCACTTGACTTCGTGTTCTTTGATCAAATCAATCGTCTTGGACATTGTGCATGCTCCGTAAGGTTTTACATGTTCGTTGTGCCGGATCGTTCAGTGTTCTGAGGCCCGATCTTTTTTCAGGTCAGGGAAGCTTACCAGAAGCTTGCGGCCCTTACCCTCACTATGCGGCTGCTTTGGGATAAGCAATCGGCTTGCCAGTTTTTGACGGCTGCGCCAGAACGGCGCAGCGACAAGGCTTTCGGGCTAATGTGGCGCAGCTCCTTGGTCGAAGACGGCGCCTATTGCATCACCGTGGTGCACCATAGTGGTGCAAGTTCTCTAATAACGCATAATTATGGTGCAAGCCCAGATTGGTTACATATTAGGCACTAATCTTCATATTATCGCCATGGACTTTTCGATATACTGCGCGCCGCTAATTTCTGCAGGATACCCGTTGTGATTGATAAGCTTAGAAACGTCGCCATCATTGCCCACGTTGACCATGGCAAGACCACCCTGGTTGACCAGCTGCTGCGCCAGTCTGGCACGCTGGACCGGAAAGAGCTCGAAAACGAGCGCGTAATGGACTCCAACGACCAGGAAAAAGAACGTGGCATTACCATTCTGGCAAAAAACACTGCTCTAAAATGGAAAGACTACGACATCAATATCGTAGACACCCCGGGCCACGCTGACTTTGGTGGTGAAGTAGAGCGTGTAATGAGTATGGTGGACAGTGTGCTGCTGGTGGTGGATTCCATCGACGGCCCCATGCCGCAAACCCGTTTCGTGACTCAGAAAGCTTTCGCAGCGGGCCTGAACCCGATTGTGGTCGTGAACAAAATTGACCGTCCGGGTGCCCGCCCGGATTGGGTGGTGGATCAGGTGTTTGACCTGTTCGACAACCTTGGTGCCACCGATGAACAGCTCGACTTCCCGATAGTCTATGCCAGTGCGCTGAACGGCATCGCCGGCATGGATCATGAGAATCTGGACGACAACATGGACGCTGTGTTCCAGGCCATTGTTGATCATGTGCCAGCGCCTTCGGTTGATCTGGATGGCCCGTTCCAGATGCAGATCTCCCAGCTGGACTACAACAGCTTCCTGGGTGTCATCGGTATCGGCCGAATCATGCGTGGTAAGGTAAAGACCAACACCCCGGTGGTGGCTATCGGTGCCGACGGCAAGAAGCGTAACGGTCGTATCCTGAAGATCATGGGCCATTCCGGCCTGCAGCGTGTGGAAGTTGAAGAAGCCCAGGCTGGCGATATTGTGTGTGTGAGTGGCCTGGACCAGCTGTATATTTCCGATACCCTGTGTGATCCCTCTAACGTTGAAGCGCTGCCGGCGCTGACCGTAGACGAGCCCACCGTATCCATGACCTTCCAGGTGAACGATTCCCCGTTCGCCGGTAAAGAAGGCAAGTATGTAACCAGCCGTAATATCAAAGAGCGTCTGGAAAAAGAGCTGCTGCACAACGTGGCGTTGCGGGTTGAAGAAGGCGATTCTGCCGACAAGTTCAAGGTGTCCGGTCGTGGTGAGCTGCACCTGTCGGTTCTGATCGAGAACATGCGCCGCGAAAACTTCGAGCTGGCCGTAGGCCGTCCGGAGGTGGTGATCAAGGAAGTCGACGGCGAGAAGCAAGAACCGTATGAAAACGTGATCATCGACATCGAAGAGCAGCATCAGGGCCCGATTATGGAGCAGATGGGCCTGCGCAAGGGTGACATGACCAACATGATCCCGGACGGTAAGGGCCGTATCCGCCTGGAATACACCATTCCGGCCCGTGGCCTGATCGGTTTCCGGAACACCTTCCTGACCATGACCTCCGGTACCGGCATCCTGACCTCCACCTTCAGCCACTACGGCCCGGTGAAAATGGGTGACGTAACCAGCCGTCAGAACGGCGTTATCGTTTCCATGGCGACCGGTACCGCGCTGACCTACTCGCTGGAAACCCTGCAGAGCCGGGGCAAGCTGTTCCTGGACCCGGGCCAGGAAATCTACGAAGGCCAGCTGTGTGGTATCCATAGCCGCGACAACGACCTGGTGGTTAACCCCACCAAGGGCAAGAAGCTGGACAACATGCGTGCCTCTGGTAAAGACGAAGTGATCGGCCTGGTGCCGCCCATCAAGTTCACTCTTGAGCAGGCGCTGGAGTTTATCGACGACGACGAACTGGTTGAGGTAACGCCCAAGTCCATTCGTCTGCGCAAAAAGCTCCTGACCGAAAACGAGCGTAAGCGCGCTAACAAGAAGTAACTCTTCCGGGGCCAGGAAATCGTTGTGAGGCAGTAAACGCTTCCGTCTGTTTTCCTGGCCCCTGTATTTTCCTCGCCTGTCTCAGCTAGACTGCCGTTATCCCCGAAACGGAGTTTTTCATGCTGACCCTCTATCCTGAAATCGAGCCTTACGCCCGCCACCGACTGGCGGTGGATCATCCCCATGAGCTGTACCTCGAGGAATCCGGCAATCCGGACGGAATTCCGGTGATTGTCGTTCATGGCGGGCCGGGTGGCGGTTGTGAGGATTACCACCGGCGCTTTTTCGATGCTGAGCGTTTCCGGATTATTTTGCTGGATCAGAGAGGTGCCGGAAGATCGACCCCGTTGGCCGAGCTGGAGGGTAACAGCACAGACAAACTGGTTGAGGATCTTGAGGCGGTTCGGCATTTTCTCGGCATTGATCGCTGGTTGCTGTTCGGGGGAAGCTGGGGATCGACGCTAAGTCTGGTTTATGCCGAGACCCACCCTGACCGGGTTCTGGGGTTGGTGTTGCGGGGTATCTTTCTGTGTCGGCCCCGGGATATTCACTGGTTTTATCAGGACGGCGCCAGCCGGGTATTCCCGGATTACTGGCAGGATTACCTTGCCCAGATTCCGGAGGTGGAACGGAATGATATGGTGTCGGCCTACTACCGGCGCCTGACCAGTGCCAATGAGCTGGAACAGATTCAGGCCGCCAAAGCCTGGTCCATCTGGGAAGGTCGGTGCGCCACTCTGCATCCCAATCCCAAGGTGGTGGAGCATTTTGGCCATCCCCATGTGGCCATCGCGCTGGCTCGTATCGAATGCCACTATTTCATGAATCATGCATTCCTTGAGCCCGATCAGATTGTGCGTGATGCCTCGCGGCTAAAGGACATTCCGGGCGTGATTGTTCACGGCCGTTATGACATGGTTTGCCCGCTGGATAATGCCCTGGCGCTGAGCAAGGCCTGGCCGGAGGCGGAGCTTCAGATTATCCGTGATGCTGGCCACTCCGCCTCCGAGCCGGCGATTGTGGATGCCCTGATGCGGGGCGTTGAGAATGTGGTTGCCAGAAGTCTTCCCACTGCTGGCTGAGAATGCGACCTTTTATTGATCTGACGGGGTTGCGGTGGTCTTGCGGGCTCTATACACTTTTCGCGTTTCAGAAATTTAACCCTCGGTGTTAACGCTCAAGGGAATGAATGAAAGGACTGATCCAGCGCGTTTCGGAAGCCAGTGTAGCCGTGGATGGTGAAACGATTGCCCGTATTGGTCCCGGGTTGCTCTTGCTCCTAGGCGTAGAAAGGAACGATACACTGAATGAGGCAAAGGAACTGTGCCGAAAAATCCTCTCCTATCGGGTTTTCCCCGATGAGCAGGGCCGGATGAACGTGAATGTTCAGGATGCCGGTGGCTCATTACTTGTAGTCCCTCAGTTTACGCTTGCTGCTGACACGTCCTCTGGCACGCGCCCGGGTTTTTCCCTGGCGGCCGCACCGGAGCTGGCGAACCGGCTTTATGGTGACTTTGTGGCTGAAGCAAGTGGCCAGCTAGGCGTCGAGCGTGTAGGTAAGGGGAAGTTTGGTGCAGATATGAAAGTGGCACTGATCAATGATGGCCCGGTTACCTTTATGTTGGAGTCTGCCCGGAGAGGGTAGTGCACAAAAATGTGACGCAGTTGCCAACAGTGCCTCACGAAAGTGCGTGATTTGGGGTATTGTTTTGTGGCCTCAGAATGTGAAGGTCTCGGTTGGAAGGTAACCGGTTGTTTTGTGGATTTTTTTGGTTATCTGGCCCTGAATTTGTTGTGGAAACGGGAGAGGTTGTTAGTCCAGGCTGATCTAACGACAAAGGTTACGAATGCAAATGGGGCTAAAAAATGGCCATTAAAAATTTGCAAAAAATGGAACATTGTATTAAGGCAGGTTCATCACGCAGAGCTTTAATAAAGCTGTGTAAGTGGTTGAGATCTAAGGCAAGCGTGCTTGTCTTATAAAAAGAAGAAAAGCTGTTCCCACAGGAATGACAGGGGCAGTCAGATACCCGGCAGGCAGAGCCAAGCGTTGTGCCGGCCAATAAAAATCGGGATTTAGACCCGTCGAAAACCTGAGTTAACTCAAAAAGGAAGACGCAACATGAAAAAAAACGATTCTTGCTTCTGCTATTGCAGCTGCAACCTTCTCTGGCGCTGCGCTGGCAGAGCCTACTCTGTCTGCTTCCGAGCTGGCGGCGAAGATGGATTCCATGCCGACTGTTTACGGTAACATTCAGTACGTCGTTAAACACACCAACGTAGATGGTGGTGGTTCTGCAGTTGAGCATGCAGACAACGGTTCTACTCTGGGTGTTAAGCACGATCACGAGATTGCACCTGGCATCACCGGCTTCTTCAAGCTTGAGCTTGAAGGTATCAACGCTGACGATAAAGGCAGCAGCAGTGGTATTGACAATCTGGACGAGGCGTACGTCGGTGTTAAAGGCGACAGCTTTGGCCAGGTTTGGGTTGGTTCCGACGATTCAGTATACGAGAGCGCCATCGTAAAGATTGGCAACTTCCATGAAGTTGGTTCTGACATCTTCGGCAACTACTCCACAGGTGAAGGTGATCTGGTTCAGTATATGTCCCCGTCCTTCGGTGGTTTGACTTTGGCTGCTGCTGTACAGGTTAATGGTGACAATGATACCAAGGGCGGCAACGACAAGTCTTATCCTTACCAGTTGGTTGCAACTTACTCGGTCGATGCGCTTGAAATCTCCGCAGGTGTTGATTCAAATGACGGTGGTAGTGCGTCCGACAACAACGAAAACAGTTATGGCTTGAACGTTACTTACAATGCTGGTGACTTTAGCCTGATTGGCGAGTATCAGGCCCGTAAAGACGTCAATGACATCATTGGTGTGATGGGCGTCTACACCATGGGCAAGAATCAGTTCGCCCTTTCCTACCAGATGCTTGATGACGATGCTTCTGGTGACAAGAACGACACCATCATTCTCCAGGCTTTGCACAACCTGTCTCACCACATGTATGTATACTTCGAAGGCTATCTGAGCAACGCTGACGAAGAGATCTACAGCGTTGAGAACGAGCCGGGCACTGGCGACGAGCAGTCCATCGCCGCTATCGGTGCTGTTTACTACTTCTGATCAGCTAACAAGCTAATCTAGTAGTTGTAAAAGCCGGTGACTCTGTCACCGGCTTTTCTGTTTTGGCAGGAAAAGAAATCATCAGGAGCGCTCCAGTGGCCACGGAACTTGAAGTAAAGCTGACCCTATCGGAATCCGCACAGTCCCGGGCCTTCGAGTGGCTCAAAGGTCAACCGGGTGCAAGCGAAGGTCCGGTTAAAATACTGGTCAATCGCTACTACGACACCCCGAATGCCGGGTTAAACCAGGCCCGTGCTGCGTTGCGAGTCCGTCAGGCCGGTGATCGCTATATCCAGACCTTGAAAACCCAGGGTGAGTTCGTAAACGGAGCCCATCGCCGCCAGGAGTGGGAGTGGGATCTGCCGGGGCCGGATCTGGATCTTGGGCTTTTAGAGCAGACTCCGTTGAGGTCTCAGGTCGACCTTGACGAATTGGCGTTGGCATTTGAAACCAACTTCCAGCGGCGCATTATCATGCTGGAACAAGCGGAGTCTGTAATTGAGGTCGCTCTGGACTCAGGCGAAGTGGTGGGTGGAAAGCGGGCAAGGCCTCTTCATGAGGTGGAATTTGAGCTGAAAGCGGGAGAGCCTGCAGCGCTGCTTGAAAACGCCCGTGCTCTTGCGCAAACGGTTCCGGTTTTTCTTAACCTGGTAAGCAAAGCCGAGCAAGGTTATTACCTTGCCGGAATCTACTGCCCGTCTCTGGTGCTGCCTGCTTCCGGGTTCAGCTCGGTATCTTTTCTGCATTATCTGAGTCAGGCCTGGTTAACCGGTGATACGGTGTGTCTGCCCGCAAGTGCGCTTGCGGAGATTGAGCAGCAGGCGAAAGCGGCGGGGCTACTGCCGGTGTGGAGGCCGGTAGCCAGGGCACTGGAAGACGGTACTGCCGTGGCGAGCCTGGTTGAGCAGTTTCCTGAGTTCGGCCAGTTGCAATTAGCGCTCGCTGCCGCCGGCTGAAGGGTTTTCTTCAGGCTTCTCAGTGGCGGCTTTCTGGTTTTGCTCATGCATGGCGCGCCACTGCTTGAGAAACTCCCGATACCGGTCAAGCGCTTCCTCTACCACTGACACCTCCGGCGTCTCGCTGGAGCGCACCAGAACAATCAGCCCCTTGCCCTCAACTTCGGCGTTGGTATCCGGGTGGCAGATTACCTCGTTGTCGTGATCAATGTAGGCCAGGGCGGTTCCTATTCCGTGGCGAACCAGAGCGCTGACAATATCCGCCCAGGTAAGGTCGTCGAGCTTGAGATCATAACGATGGGGATGGTCCCGCTCGTAGTTGAACATGTCTTCCAGAACTTTTTCGGAGCCCGGAGCCACTACCGCCCGAACCATGATTTCAGGGTAGGTGCGTACGGGACGAATGGTGGTGCGAATGCCCAGTGCTTTAAACCGGGCGCGGTTATGGTCGCCGACACATTCAACGGTGGTTCTCCCGCCCAGATTGGATTCGGCCAGCCGGTGGGCAATATCGAAGGTCAGGCTGTCGGACATCGGGTCCGACTCATCCGCTGCCAGCACGATGATGTGCTTGGCGCTGCCAGCATGCACGGACTTCAGCGCTTCCGGGTCGTTCCCTGCGCCGTGAAAATGAACGACGCCGCAGTCGGACAGTTCTGCTGGCAGCCCTCCCGGAAATTGCCGCGTAAGCAGCATAATCGGCACTGTGTGGTACTCAGGGACCGAGCGAATCTGCGAGGCGAATCGCATGAAGTACTGCTCGCCGCCGCTTCGAGGTGTGTTGATGATGACAATGTGGTCTTTCATTTTGTAAATCCAGCGTCCAGTCAGTATGCGTTCTCTGCGGTAGAAACGGTATTCGATGTAATCACTGACGATCAGGGTCAGTAGCGTAATGGCGGAGATAAACATCAGCAGGATGGTGCTGATGCGGCCAACGGGCGTTACCGGCGAGTAGTCACCATAGCCAACGGTAACCAGTGTCGTCATGGTGAGCCACACGGCTTCGAAGAATGAGAGCGGTTCTGCTGCCCAGAGGATCAGCGTATGCGTGACAACGAGTCCGCCGAGGATAGTAAAGAGTCGGTTTATCCGGCTTCGGATGAGCCCGCCCATAGGGAGGTGAGATTGGGTGTGCTCCGGGTTCAGAGGGCGTCTATTTCGCATCATGGAGAGCGGGTGCCTGTTCAGTCCTTGGCGAGTTCGTTATACAGTACCTGAAATATATCAGAGAGACAGAGGGTTGCGTTATGTCTGAGCCATGGGCTTCACTGCCGGGAGTGCTCAAGGAGGAGATTTCCGGATGCTGGCCATCGGTATTCCCGGAGGGGCTGCCGGGCTGGCTGGCCGGTGACCATGTCTCCGAGGCCGATGTGGCAGAGGCTGTTTCCCGGAGCCTGTTTCTCCGGCAAACCCTTGAACGACATCCGGAGCAGATTCGGCCCGCCGTTGCTGCCCGGCCTTTGACTGAACCAACCACAGAGGCCTGGCTGGCTGATCGCTGGCGGGATTACCTCCAGAACGTTGACTCTGAGCCGGCCTTGCATGCAGCACTTCGTCAGTACCGGCGGGAAGTGCAGTTCAGGATTATCTGGCGGGATCTGATGAAGTGGGCAGATTTGCATGAAACCATGGCCGCTACCAGTGCCTTTGCGGATACCGCCATTGATGGTGCCTTGAATTGGCTCTACGAGCGAGCCTGTGAAGACTTCGGTACTCCAATGGGCGATGATCCGGTAACAGGGCAAGAGGCACCCCAGAAAATGGTGGTGCTTGGAATGGGCAAGCTCGGCGGCCGGGAGCTGAACGTTTCCTCCGATATTGATCTGATTTTTGTCTTTCCCTCAAAAGGCGAAACCCAGGGCGGCCGGCGTGCCCTGGATAACCAGCAGTTCTTTATCCGGCTTGGCCAGCGGCTGATTCAGGCGCTGGACCAGATTACTGCCGATGGTTTTGTTTTCCGGGTGGATATGCGCTTGAGGCCATACGGCCAGAGCGGCGCGCTTGCCCTGAGTTTTGCCGCCCTGGAAACCTATTACCAGGATCAGGGGCGTGACTGGGAGCGTTATGCCATGGTCAAGGCCCGCGTCGTGGCGGGCGATCAGCGCGCCGGTGAGGTGCTGATGGCTAGCCTCAAACCCTTCGTTTACCGCAAATATATTGATTTCAGCGCCTTTGAATCGCTTCGCAGCATGAAAGAAATGATCAGCCGGGAAGTCCGCCGGAAGGGGCTGGAGAATAATATCAAGCTCGGTAGTGGCGGCATTCGGGAAATTGAGTTTGTGGTGCAGGCGTTCCAGTTAATCCGCGGCGGGCGAGACCGGGAGCTACAACAGCGTGAGTTGCTACAGATCTTGAAAGAGCTCCAAGAGCTGGAGTTGCTTCCGTCCCGGGTAGTCAGCGAGCTGCGAGACGCCTATGTGTTCCTGCGCAATCTTGAGCATGCCCTGCAGGGTATGGAAGACAAGCAGACCCAGATTCTGCCTGAGGATGCGCTTTCCTGCGCTCGGGTTGCGAGGATTATGGGGTTCGATAGCTGGGAAGACTGCCTGTCTGCGCTGAATGAACACCGAAGCCGGGTGGCTCGTCATTTTGCGGATATCATTGCCACGGAAGATCAGGATGATGCCGATGAGGGGGGTGTAGATGATGGCTGCTACGAGCTGTGGCTGGCGGAAATGGATGAAGCCACTGCCCTGGGCTGGCTGGAGCAAAGCGGGTTTGAGGATCCGGATGGCAGCTATAAGCGCCTGACCAGCCTGCGCGACAGCCGCACCGTGCAGACCCTGCAGACTCAGGGGCGCAAAAGACTGAACCAGTTTGTGCCGCTCCTGATTAGCGCCCTGATGGATGTGGAGAATCCATCGCAAACGCTGGGCCGTGTGCTGCAACTGGTTGAAGCCATTCTGCGCAGAACCGCCTATATGGTTCTGTTGATGGAAAATCCAGGAGCCATGACGCAGTTGGTGCGGCTGTGCAGTGAAAGCCCCTGGATTGCACGCCTGCTGGCGGATACGCCCTTGCTCCTGGACGAACTTTTGAATGCGGAGAGCCTATACAGTCCGCCGGCCAAGGAAGAGTTGCAGGATGATTTGCGTCAGCAAATGCTGCGGATTCCGTATGAAGATCTGGAAGAGCAGATGGAGGCGTTGCGTTACTTCAAGAAGGCCCATGTGTTGAGGGTGGCGGCCTCAGAGTTAAAGGGCACGCTGCCGCTGATGAAAGTGAGTGATTACCTGACCTGGATTGCCGAGGTGGTGCTGGATCATGTGGTGGATGTGGCGTTCTCGAATCTGGTCAGCCGGCACGGTTACCCGCGGCGCGCCGATGGCTCCGCCTGTGATACCGATTTCGCCATCATCGGTTACGGCAAGCTCGGCGGTATCGAGCTGGGCTACACCTCAGATCTGGATCTGGTGTTTGTGCACCAGGCTGATCCTCAACTGGCCACCGATGGCGACAAGCCTATTGATAACGCCGTGTTCTATACCCGGCTCGGCCAGCGAATCGTGCACATTCTCAGTACCCAGACACCCTCCGGGCAGCTCTACGAAGTGGATATGCGATTGCGCCCCTCGGGTAACTCCGGCTTGCTGGTGAGTACCTTGCAGGCGTTTGAGAAATACCAGAAGGAGGATGCTTGGACCTGGGAGCATCAGGCGCTGGCCCGCGCCAGGGGAGTGGCAGGCTGCGACGATACGCTCAAAGCGTTCGAGGATATTCGCCACCAGATACTGTGCCGACAACGGGACAAGGCGTCGCTTCGGCAGGAGGTGGTCGATATGCGTGAGAAAATGCGCAGCAACCTCGGGACACCCGCAGCCCGGCAGAATGACGTTTTCCACATCAAGCATGACAACGGTGGCATCGTAGATGTCGAGTTCATGGTGCAGTACCTGATGCTGGCTTGGTGCCCGGAACACCCGGAGCTGACCCAGTGGAGTGATAACATCCGCCAACTGGAAGAATTAGGCCGCGCAGGCGTTTTGCCAGTAGAAGACACTGAGCGGCTGCGGGAGGTGTTCATCACACTGCGTTCCACCATCCACCGCAGAGCTTTGCAGAATCTCAACAGCCAGGTCGAGGGCGGAGCCTTCACAGAAGAGCGTGACTACATCCAAAGTATGTGGAAAAAAGTCATGGTTGAGTAGCAAGCTAAATTTATTTCAGGCGGCGTTTGCTGCTAGAATGCCAGTTCCCCGAAAACCGCTTACTCAGGAGCAGAACAGAATGTCGATGGCTGATCGCGATGGCCTTATCTGGCTGGATGGTGAAATGGTTCCCTGGCGGGAAGCCAAAACCCACGTCCTCACCCACACCCTGCACTATGGCCTGGGTTGCTTTGAAGGTGTGCGTGCCTACAACACCGCGAATGGCCCGGCGATTTTCCGCCTGAAAGAACATACCGATCGGCTGTTCCGTTCAGCGCACATCCTGAACATGAAGATGCCGTTCTCAAAGGACGAGATCAATGAGGCCCAACGAGCAGCGGTGCGGGAAAACAATCTCGATGAGGCCTATCTGCGCCCGATGGCATTTCTGGGCTCTGAGGGCATGGGTCTGCGTGCCGATAACCTGAAGGTGCATGTGATGGTTGCCGCCTGGAGCTGGCCGTCTTACATGTCTCCGGAAGCGAAGGAGCTGGGCATCAAGGTGCGTACCTCGTCCTACACTCGCCACCATGTAAACATCACCATGTGCAAGGCGAAGGCCAATGGTAACTACATCAATTCCATGCTGGCCCTGAATGAAGCCATCTCTGGTGGTGCCGAGGAAGCGCTGCTGCTGGATAACGAAGGCTACGTGGCGGAAGGTTCCGGTGAGAACATCTTCATCGTGCGTGATGGTGTGTTGCACACCCCCGAGCTGACTTCCTGCCTGGAAGGTATCACCCGGGCCACTATCATTGACTTTGCCCGAGACCTTGGTCTGCAGGTCAAAGAGCGCCGCATTACCCGCGATGAGGTGTACGTCGCTGAGGAAGCCTTCTTCACTGGCACGGCAGCTGAAGTGCTGCCTATCCGCGAACTGGATGGCCGCCAGATTGGCGAAGGTAAGCGCGGGCCGATTACCGAGAAGCTGCAGAGTATGTATTTTGATGCGGTGAAGGGTAAGCTGGACAAGCACGCGGAGTGGTTGAGCCACGTAAAAAGCTGATCCAGCCAGTATCGATATGAAGTGGCCGCCGGCGCTGAACAGGCCCCGGCGGCCTTGTTATTTGGAATCCACGAGCAAGCAGGACGAGACAATGGCAGACGTAATCAAGGTTCCCGTTTCCTTTGGTGAGGTGCTGGACAAGATCACCATCCTCGAAATCAAATCCGAGCGCATTAAGGACGAAGAAAAGGTCAGGAATGTCCGCCTTGAACTGGAAGAGCTCAGCAAGACCTGGGATGAAGCCGTGGCCGACAAAGCCGATGATATCGCCGATCTGCGTAAGCAGCTCAAAGCGGTTAACGAGGAGCTTTGGGTGATTGAGGACGACATCCGTGACCAGGAAGCGGAGCAGGACTTTGGTCCCCGCTTTATTGAGCTGGCACGCGCTGTTTATGTCACGAATGACAAGCGTGCGGCCATTAAAAAAGCAGTGAACCTGGCTCTGGGGTCACGTTTTGTGGAAGAGAAGTCTTATCAGGACTACACCGCACGGAAATAATCCTGTTTCCGTATGCATCCGCCCCTGAGGGGCGGGTGCGGCTACCCTGAATGCTTCGCGACCCATTGGTCGAGCATCGCCGTTACATCGTCCACCGATACCAGTTCCATCGCCCCTTCAAATTCTGCCTTGGCGCCCCAGCGGGCCTCTTCAACGGTTTTTCCCGTGAATTGCTTCAGGGCTTCCGGATAGCGGTTTACACACCATTTCAGCGAACTGTATGGCCCTGAGCGGTTAGGATTGCTGGCAGCGAATAGTCCGAGTACATCAGTTCCGACGGCGCTGGCAATGTGCGCCGGGCCCGTGTCGGGGGCCACAACCAGCTCGGCATGGCTCATCAGAGCAGTCAGCTGTTTCAGGGTGTCCTGGCCACAGATGTTGTGAACCGGGTGTTTCATGGCGCTTTCGATAGCCTCGCAGTATTCTTTCTCGAACGGTGCGGGGCTGCCCACCAGAATGACCTTCATGCCATGAGTTTCAATGGCGTAATCGGCCAGTTGAGCATAGCGTTCAGCGGGCCAGTTGCGCAGTGTATGGCTGGCGCAGGGGCTGATGACCAGGTTCTTCCTGTCCTTGGCCAGATGGCCATGAGCAAATTCGTGATCAGCGTCCGACAGCGGAATCTTCCAGCGGGGAGGCGCGGACTTGAGCCCCAGTGGTTCCAGAAAGCTCGCCAGGCAGTCCCTGACATGCTGATGCGGTGCGGGGGCGATGCGCCGATTGATAAACAGGCTGTGGAGGTCTTTGCTCCGGGCCTTATCGTAGCCGATTTTGAGTTTCGCCGGGATGCAGGCCGCCGCCAGGTTTGCTCGGAAAGCGACCTGCATGTGTAACAGAGCGTCGAATTTTCGGCCTTTCATTTTCTGGCGAAGCTCTGCGTAGCCTGCTCGGCCGGCCTTCTTGTCAAAAATGATGAACTCGACACCGGGCAGGTCGCCAATCAGCTTGGCTTCGATCTTGCCGATAACCCAGGTGATCTTTACCCCGGGAAGCTGCTCCTGAAGGCTCAGCACAACAGGTATCACGTGGGTCACGTCACCGATGGCTGACAGGCGCAGGATGCAGATGGAGTTCATTAGATTTTGATCCGGTTCAGGTTGTGGCCTGGGGCTGTGGAGCTTTGTCGGCAATCATTGGTAAACTGGCCGCCATTCTAACGTAATCGCGCCTCTTCGTCCTGGCGTGAGCGGGTAAGACGTGTTTTCTTTCTTTCAGTTTCGGTAGCCGGGGACCCAGCATGGTGGAGTCTGAAATCTGTATTCGGGAAAGGGCTTCGGCAATGCTGATCCATCCGGACTACGAAGGCAGGGTTACCGAAGACTGGTTCGATGCCGCCTCATGGGGTGATCAGGCCAGGCCGGTGAGCAGCGGTGGCCGCGGCGGTGCCTGGTTTTTGCAGGCTGGAGATGACAGGTTAGTGCTTCGGGAATATCGCCGTGGTGGGTTAATGGCGAAATTTGCACAATACGCCTATGCCTTCACGCGCGAGGCAGATGTGCGATCCTTTGCCGAATTCCGCTTGCTGAACACTCTGGTCAGCCAGGGGCTGCCCGTTCCCCGTCCGGTTGCAGCCTGGTACCGGAAACTGTCGCCAATTCAGTATCGGGCCTCCATCATCATTGAACGGTTGGAGAACACCACGCCCCTGGCTGACCTTATCTCTGAGTTGGATAATGAGGCCTGGAAGTCCATTGGAGAAACCATTCGTCGATTTCACGACGCCGGCGTCATGCATGCGGATCTGAACAGCTTCAATGTACTGGTACGGGGCAACGAATACTTTCTGATTGATTTCGACAAGAGCAGGTTGATGACTGGTAGTGCTCCGGCGCGCTGGAAAGAGGCTAATCTGGATCGTTTTGCTCGGTCGCTGGTAAAGGTCGCCGGAGAAAACGCCCGGGCGAAGATTTGGAGTTATTTCATGAACGGATATAACAGGGGAATGGCCACTTGACCAATCCACGACAGGGCGGATCGTTTCCGTCAATACTATGCCTTACGGATGCCTGCGATCGTCCGGAAACTGAACTCTTTATCGGGCTCAGAAAGGCCGGATTTGACCTCGACGTTATGTGTAACCCCAAGGGCAGGAATTATCAGCGTCTTGTCGACGAGGGTATGGTCGCCAGTCCCATGGCCTTGAAGAACCGCTTCGACAAAGAAGGGACTGAGGCCATCCGCCAACAGTTGGCGAAGAAGAAATATGACGTCATTCACGCTTATAACCCCCGAGCCCTGGCCTGCGGCCTGCGGGCTTCCCGGGGCACAGATACCAAGGTAGTCGCCTATCGTGGCGTGATCGGTAACATCAGCTACCTCAATCCGGAGTCTTGGATTACGTTCCTGCACCCACGCGTCAGCAAAATTGTCTGTGTCGCCGATGCCATCAAGGATTACCTGGCGAGCCTTCGGTTCCTGTGGATGCATATCCCTGAAAGAAAGCTTCAAAGAATCTACAAGGGGCATGATCTGGACTGGTATCAAGCGCCCAAGGCGGATCTGACCCAGTTTGGCGTTCCGGAGGACGCCTTCGTGGTTTGCTGCACCGGGCGTAATAGCCCTCGAAAAGGCTTCGACGACCTCATAGTGGCTATGGATAAGCTGCCAGAGGATGTGAATGCGCATTTGTTGCTGGTCGGGGATGTCATTAAGAATGCTGAGATTCAATCGCTAGCTGCCGCCGCGTCTCATCCAGAACGGATCCATTTTACGGGATTCCGTACCGACGCGCCGGCCATTGCCGCAGCTAGCGATGTGTTTGTGCTTCCTTCCAAGGAAAGGGAAGGGCTGCCTCGAGCAGTTATCGAGGCTATGGTCTACGGTGTGGCGCCGGTAGTAACCAAGGTCGGCGGCATGCCCGAACTGGTGGAAGATGGAGTCAGCGGTATTGTGGTTCCACCGAAAAATGCCACAGAGCTGTCAGCAGCGATCGAGCGGCTATATCGCGACAGAGAGCTGGCGGCCTCGCTTGGTCAGGCCGCGCGGCAAAGGATCGCCCGGGATTTTCACACCTCACAAACCGTCAGGGAGACGGGTGAGCTATACAAAACACTCACGGGCAGGGCTTGAATGCGGCGGTATCTGTTTTTTGTCAATCAACCCTATTCCTATTCGATTCTGCGACCTCTGCAGGAAGAGATACTGCGTCGGGGTGACGAATCGGCCTGGTTTGTCGCGGGTTGCTCAACGGCGCCGCTTCGGTCCGATGAGCGCCGTCTTGGCAGCGTAAAAGAGGTTATGGAATACAACGCCGATGCTACCTTTGTCCCCGGGGACTGGGTGCCCTATTTCTTCCCGGGAATCAAGGTCGAGGTATTCCATGGCATGGCTCGCAACAAGCGGGGCCACAGCAGCGAGGACGAAAGTGACCATTATCGCATTCGCGGATGGTTTGATCTCTACTGCACCCATGCCATGAAAGACACGGAAAAGTTCCGTGAGCTGGCGGCCCAATACCAGCATTTCGGGGTTGCCCATACCGGCTGGCCAAAGCTGGATCCTCTTCTATCGCAGCCTGGTGAGGGGAAGAGAAAACGCTCGGAAAATGAGCTGCCCGTCGTATTTTACGCCTCCACGTTCAGTCGCTCCGTTACGTCCGCTCCGGATCTGGTGGAGAAAATCGGCGAACTGTCCCGGAATGGTCGCTGGAAATTTATTGTTACCCTGCACCCAAAGATGGATCCCGCGGTAGTCGATCAGTATCGCAGGCTGAGCGGCGATAACCTCCGTTTTGTCGAAAGCGATGAGGATCTGCTCCCCCTGCTTCCGCAGGCAGATGTGATGCTGTGCGATACTTCGTCCATCATGTTTGAATTCATGTTCCTGGATCGCCCGGTGGTTACCTTCCGGACGAAAATGCCGGGTCCCTATCTTATCGACGTCCACGAAGTTGAGGACGTTGAGTCAGCCCTCGCAGAGGCCGTGCAGTATCCCGACACCCTGATGCAAGAAACACGAGCCCTTTGCGACCAGTTGCACAGCTTCAGGGATGGTCGCTCCAGCGGACGGGTACTGGATGCGGTTGAGGATTTCCTGATCAACAAGCGAGGCGAACTGAAACGCAAGCCGATGAATCTGCTGCGCAAACTGAAAGTCAGGCGCCGTTTGCGCAAGGAACTTGCACGCATGGCACCGGAAAGCTCAGGATAGATTCTTCGAAGGTCCAAACCGGGAAACGAATGATTTGAGCAGCGCCGCCAGTCCTATTAACGTCTTTGTTGCGAGCACGCCCCTCCAACTGATCAGTTGCTCCGAGGCTCGCTACCATTATGGCTGCAGCGCTGAAACCACGCTTCTTGTCATTGCCAGGCCTGATAACCGGGAGACCGAAGGGCAAATGGCTTTTCTCGCCGATGCCCTGGGCTGGCAGGACATCGAAACCATCTATCTGAAGAAAAGTTCCTTTTATCTGCGTCTGGGGGCGGTCGCCAAGGGTCTTTCGCGACGCAAAATCGAAAGGTTGTTCATCGGCAACAAATCCAGCTGGATCCACGAAGTGTTCTATCGGGGATTCGACAGCGAGCAGCTGATTTTTGTGGATGACGGCCTGGCGACAGTAACCTACTACCATGCCATTCATGATGAGGGGATCGCCTCCCGGATCTCACCGGCCAAGAAACGGCTCCTCAGAACCATGGGTATCCGGATTCACCGCGTTGTTCCGGATGTGATCGCCTTCTTTACCTTCTTTCCGTTACCTAGCTCCGGGCTCGTTCAGGTGCAGGTTCACGATTTTCCGGTGTTTCGTAGAACCTTTAAAACATCAGCCCGTGACCGCAGCCAGACGCCCATGGTGGGGTTCCTTGGCCAGCCCTTTGGTGGTGAGGATCGGCTTGCGCAACTGAAACTGCAGATTCAGCACGTGGTGGAACGTCATCCTGATAGCCGCGTCGTGTACTTTATGCACCGCAAGGAAAGCCGGGAAGAGTTGGAGGCCTTGCTGGCGGAATTTCCGCTCGAGATACGGCAGGCCGGTCGTCCGATAGAGGTGGAGGTAGCCCTGTCCGGAGAAACGTATCTGGCGTTCTACAGCTTTGCTTCAACCGCCCTGTTTACCCTGAAAAAGATTTTTCCGGAGATCCGGGTGTTCCAGATTGATGACGCCGCGCTGGGCGCGCGGCTACCCTATTACGAGGAAATACGGTGTATGTTCAGGAGCATCGGTGTGGAAACGACGCTCCTCCGGGGATCACGAGTCTTCAAAGCGGGCCGGCCGGTCCAGAGTCCATAACCCCGCATACTTGTTGAAGGTTACCTGCGCATAGGTCACGGCCGTCAGATAGCCCACAGCGCCATCCAGAAAACCGAACCGAATAAAGTACACCTGCACAAACGTCATCAGGCCCCGCAGAGTCGGGTAGATCATGGTGCGGGTTTTCTTGCCTTTACGATGCTTCTCCAGAGAGCCAAGCCAGGCGTATTTCGCGCTTTTCTCCAGAGAGTGACCGAAATCCCGGTGCGTGTAGTGCGTTAGGCGGCCTCTGAGGGTTTTGATCTTGCGTCCGGACGGAATCAGGATCCGTTCGTGTACCAGAGCGTCTGAAAAGCTTACGCCTTCTCGACGGAACAGCCGGAGCGGCGCCCGACCGCTGCGCCCGAAGTCCAGGCGGCTACCGTAAATGGTTACCGCCCAGGGGAGCTTGTAGGCGTCCGCGTCAGGGTCTGCCAGGTGATCGTTGATCTCCCGTGCCAGCTCCGGTGTGACACGCTCGTCCGCATCCAGTGACAGCACCCACTCTCCGGTCGCTTTTTCAAGAGCGCGCTGTTTCTGGATGCCAAAACCCGGCCAGTCAGTCACTTCGACGACATCGGCCAATTCTCTGGCCAACTCCACCGTCCGGTCAGTACTGCCGCTGTCCAGAACAATAATTTCGTCGGCAACCAGCCTTGCGGATTTAAGGCAGTCGGTAATGTGGTCTTCTTCGTTTTTCGTGATGATGGTCGCTGAAACCTTGCGGGCCCTGTTTCGTACGTAAGAGGCGCTTAACTCTGTGAACATGGCCGAGGCGATTGATGCAACTGCCAGCAGGTAGAAGGTCAGGAACAGCGTTCGATTGAACGTGGCTTCTGTAAGCCCGAATAGGAAGTAGCCGATGGAGACCATGCAACCAGCCGCCGCAAGGTGAGCCGTGGCAGAATGACGGCTGGCCAGGTTCCTGGCAAAGATGGCCAACGGAATGAAAATCAGCAGGGCCCAGCTGAGAATGCCCGGAACGCCGCTGGTAGCCGCATTGTTAAGCAGGTCGTTGTGGGCATGCCCCGTACAACAGTCCAGAAATAACTCTGGCAGATTTCCCGCGGCAACTTCCGACTCTATGCGATGGGTATAGCCTCCGAGGCCTGCCCCCGACCAGGGATTTTCTCCAAACATGGTCAGGGCCTGCCCCCAGACCTCCAGGCGAATCTCCATGCCGGAATCCAGGTGGCCGTCATGGAGCAAGCCATTGAGTGAGCTGGACATACGGTCGCTGGTGATAATCGCGCCGGCGACGAGAACTGGTACAACAATCAATCCGGCAATTCGAAGTCTTTTGCTGAGCAACGGTATCAGCAAGACCAGAAGGAAGGGCAGAGCTACCAGATTGCTTCGGGTTTCCGACAGCATCGAAATCACGACGGCAGCCACCCCAAGGGTAAAAAAGAGTATCGCCAGGGCAAACCGCTTTTCCTTGATAAAGAACAGGGTGGCAACAATCGTCAACATTCCGCCGAGGAGGGCGAGGTTTCCAAAGCTGATAGGGTTGATTCCGCCACCAAACCGGGAGTTCAAAACCTGATCCAGAGCCCCCTGGCGGGCAGCAACGGTCATGATAAAAATGCCGATAACAGAGGCAGCCATCAGTCCGATAGCCCAAAAGGTTGTTTTGGCACCGATCCGGGCATAGCTGGCGGCAACAATCAGGGGCCAGAACAGGATAAACCGCGCGTGGGTGCCAAGTGTTTTTCCGCCCTCGTAGTCAAAGCCTTCAAGAGCCCAGGACAGAAAGCTCACCAGCACGAAGAGCCAGAAGGAAAAGTGCAGCAATCTGAGTTCTTTGGGCTTGTCCCAACCGGTTTTATACAGAGATTTCCTGATACTGAGCACCATTCCGGCACTAGCGAGCAACAGAGTGGCGCCGGCCAGGATGCTCGACGACAGGAGCGCGCCGCCAAGCCCGATGATCAGCAGTGCATGGAAGGCCAGTGTCGGGTTTAACATACGCGATCCGGGTTATAGGGATTGATTTCGCCGGGCGGTCTGTGGCGCATGCGTTTGTATTCCCATTGATATTGCTCCGGGATTTCTCGCACGCATTGCTCGATGGCGTGATTCATGGCGGTAGTTGCGGCAACAGGGTCTTTGTCACCGAGGCCCGGGCCAGTCTCGCGCACGACAATCCGGAAACCGGAGGCATCGGGCAGACGCTCGGCATAAGTGATCAGAACGTTGGCACCGGTACGCTGGATCAGCTTGGATACCAGGGTCATGGTTTTCACTTCCATGCCGAAGAAAGGCGCAAAGGCATTGCCTTTGCCCCGGGGTGACTGATCCGGCAGGATCCCGGCAACACCGCCTTCCCGCAGAATCGAGGCGAGTCGGGCCAGACCCCGACGGTCGCCCCTGACCAGCTCGGAGCCAAGGCGCCCACGCACCTTGATCATATAATCTTCAAATTCGGGCATATTCGGCGGACTGTAGAGCGCTGCCATTTTGTAGCGAGAGGAAAAGAACAGCCCGGCCAGCTCCCAGTTGCCCAGATGCGGCGCGAGGAGAATCAGCCCTTTGTCGCCGGCCATGGCTGTGTCGATCAGTTCCAGCCCTTCGGTTTCCCGGACCTGTCCAAGGCATTTCTCCACCGGCCACTCCCACATCAGGGGCACCTCGAGCATGGTCATGCCGGTCTGGGCCAGAGAGTTCCTCGACATAACCGCGCGTTCGGTGTCTGAGAGCTCGGGCAGACAGATGGACAGGTTTATGTCCGTTACCTGCCTCGACTTGGTGGGCAGTCGCCATACCAGATAGCCTACGAAACGACCCACCCGCTGGGCGCCGGCAAGGGAGAGCCAGCCGGCAATCCTGAGTAGCCCGGCAATGATGAAATACTTGAGCTTGCTCATTTGCGGCCGTACCGATCCTCATAACGGACAATGTCATCTTCACCCAGGTAAGAGCCTGACTGGACTTCAATCAGTTCCAGGTCGATGACCCCCGGGTTCTCCAGCGAGTGCACCTGGCCAACCGGAATGTAGGTGGATTGGTTTTCTGTAACCAGATAGGTTTTCTCACCATTGGTAACCCGCGCGGTGCCGCTGACTACGATCCAGTGTTCGGCACGATGGTGATGCATCTGCACGGAGAGCTTGGCGCCGGGTTTTACCGTGATACGTTTGACCTGATAGCGGGCGCCGTTGTCGATGGAATCGTATACACCCCAGGGCCGGTAGACTTCCCGATGGTTCATGTGTTCGTGGCGGCCATCGGTTTTTATCCGTTCCACCACGGTTTTGACGTCCTGAACGCTGTCTTTGTGGGCAACCAGCAGGGCATCCTTGGTTTCAATAACCACCAGGTTGTCCACGCCAACCGTTGCCACCAGACGGCTATCGGCACGGACCAGCGTGTTGGCGGTGTTGTGGGTAATCACGTCGCCGGTCAGGCTGTTGCCGTCCGCGTCCTTGTCGCTGACTTCCCAGAGCGCGGACCAGGAGCCGATATCGCTCCAGCCGGCATCCAGGGAAACCACGGAGGCCTTGTCGGTCTTCTCCATGACGGCGTAGTCCACCGAGTCTGAGGGGCATTCTGCGAATCGTTCGGCGTTGATCCGGGTGAAGTGCAGGTCATCGGCAGTATCTGCGATGGCAGCACGGCACGCGGCCAGGATATCGGGGCGATGGGCTTCCAGCTCCTCAAGGTATTGACGGGCACCAAACAGGAACATCCCGCTATTCCAGAGGTACTCGCCGGAATCCAGATAGCGATTGGCGGTTGCCTGGTCCGGCTTTTCGACAAACTTGTCCACCAGATAGCTGTCGGGGCCCAGTTCGGTGCCCCGGTGGATGTAGCCGTAGCCGGTTTCCGGATGGTTCGGGACAATGCCGAAGGTGACCAGTTTCCCTTCCCGTGCGAGCGGAATGGCTTTCTTCACTCCTTCCTGAAAGGCCGTGACGTCCTTGATCAGGTGGTCGGCTGCCAGCACCAGCATCAGGGGATCGTCGGCACCGTTTTCTGCAGCCTCGGTCAGCTGCAGCGCTGCCAAGGCAATGGCCGGCGCCGTATTCCGGCCATAGGGCTCCAGAATGATCCGGGTATCCTCGTGGCCGGATTGCCGCATTTGTTCCGCAGCAAGGAACCGGTGTTCCTCGTTGCAGATCAGAAGAGGGTTTGCTGCGACCATGCCCTCAAGCCGCGCAACGGTGGCCTGCAACATCGACAGGGGGCCGTTGGTCAGTTTCAGGAACTGCTTCGGATTCAGCTGGCGCGACATCGGCCAAAGGCGTGAGCCGGTACCGCCAGCCATAATGACGGGGTGAATCATCTGTACACTCCGGGCTTGAGTTAAAGAATGCCAAGTAAAACGTCAAAATCAGGCGCGACATCTTATCATAAGGCAACCATGATATTGTTCTGACCAGTCCGTAAACTGATTGCCCTGACACCAGGAATTGTGATGAAGCTGCCGTTGTCCGTTTATTACATCACTCAGAATGAAGAACTGAGATTGCCAGAGTCCCTGGCGAAGGTTTCCGGCTGGGTCGATGAGATTATCGTAGTTGATTCCGGGAGCACTGACCGAACCCGCGAAATTGCCGAAGCTGCCGGTGCAAGGTTCGTGCATAACGACTGGCAGGGGTTTGCCTGCCAGAAAGCCTTCGCCGCAAGCCTGTGTCGCAATGACTGGGTTCTGGATCTGGATGCGGATGAGGTGTTGTCGGACGAGCTTGTGGCCAACATCAAGGCGCTGTTTTCAAAGCCGGTCGACCCGGACATTGCCGGGTTCCGGATGCGATGGGTGCTGTCCCAGCCGGACCCCTGTCATCCGTTCCGACACGATAAATCGAAAAAAATCCTGAGACTCTATAATCGGAACAAGGCGGTGATTGAGGCTGAAAAAGACAGCAATAATGACCGTCCCCGGGTGAAAGCCGGTCGGGCTCTGGATCTCAAGGGTGATGTATTGCATCGCACGTTGATTTCCCTGGAGCAAATGGAGCGCAAGTACTGCCAGTTGTCTACGGAGCAGGCCCGCTTTATTGCTGCAAAGGGGCGACGGATCTCCAGTGCCCGCCTGTTCGCCGAGTTTCCGCTGAAGTTCCTGAAGTATTACCTGTTGCATCGCCAGATTCTGAACGGCTGGTTTGGCCTTAGCGTTGCGATTATAGCCGCTAACCGGAACTTTATGCGCCTGGCAAAGGCTCGGGAGATTCAGATGTTGTCTGAGTTTGAACAGGAAAGAACTCGGTAGGAATCAGTGTGCCCGGATCACCTTTGAGTGGCCCGGCGCTCATCAAGGGCTTTCCGATAAAGGGCTTCTGTTTGGTCGGCCATGGCTGTGACTGTCAGATTTTCGCGTGCAAACGCCATAGCGGTCCGCTGGCTTTGTTTCAGTGTCTCCAGATTTGCGATGGCCCGGGCCATCAGATTGGCAAGGTCTCTGTCCTGGTGTCCCTTGCTGAGAGAGGAAGGCGGCAGAAGATCACGAGGCCCCGATACCGGAGTGGAGACAACCGGGCAACCATAGATGAGCGACTCGGCCAGCACATAGGGAAATCCTTCCCGCTCGGAGCTGATCACTGTCATGTCGGCTTTGCCGTAGACAGGCGCCAGGTTCTGGCTAAAACCTGCCAGGGTGATCGAATGATCCAGTTCTGACTTGCGGATTAGCTGTTCCAGTTGTGGCCGCTGGCTTCCTTCGCCGAATATGGTCAGGTGACATGTGTCCCTGGCTGGGCCAAGCTGGGCCCAGGCCCTGATCAGCGCATCAAAACCTTTTACCGGTTCCAGGCGCCCCGCGGCGATTACATTGGTGACACCTGCCGGAAGGTTGGGGCCATCGTCCGAGTTAATTTTTTTGCGTTCTGAGTCGACACCATTGTAGATCAGGTGTTTATGGGGGTGTCGCAGAGATCCCAGGATCCTCGGGCTTACTGCAACGATCTCGTCGAGGCGATCAAATGCCTTGTGGCTGGATTTGGTGCCGTGCACCGTACCGACTCGCACACGGGCAAGTTTTCCTGTTTTACCGGCCAGTTGCGCTGCCTTATTGCCCTGGGCGTGCAAGATATCGGGCAATAATTCGCGAAGTCGCCGGCGGAGAGCCAATTGCAGCCAGAGGTTCCGTCGCCCGAGTTGAACCGGCAATGGATGAAACTGGACGCCGGCAGGGAATTTGTCCCGGTAGGCTTTATGGCCCAGCACATGGACTCTATGCCCGCGTACCGCCAGCGCACCCGCCAGATCCGCGGTGTGCTGTTCCATGCCGCCCCAGGTGGTTCCGGGTGTGGCGACAAGAAGGGCAATGGTTAATTGGCTGCAAGACGTCATGATCGGCCGGCTGCGTTATTCAGCACGTTCTCATAAACCCGCAAGGTTGCTTCGGTTTGTGCTTCCAACCTGAACCGATAGGGGATCTCGATGGCCGGCGGTTTGGCATCCAGCAGCCGGGAAACCGCTTGGGCAAATTCCTCCACGTTGTCCGGTGTCACCAGCCCATCCCTGAAGCAGGCCTGGAGTGTTTCCGCCGCTCCGCCCCGATTATAGGCTACAACCGGTGTTCCCGAGGCCAGAGCCTCGGTCACTGTCCGGCCAAAAGGTTCCGGTTTGGTGCTCATATGGCACACCACCTCGGCGAGCAGGTACAGGTTGGTCATGTCATTGCGTTGGCCAAGAAAGCTGACCTTGTCGGTCAGATCCAGGCGTGCCCTTTCCTTTTCCAGTTCATCCAGGAAATGCTCTTTGCCCGGTTCTGCACCTCCCACAATAATGCCATGGCAATCGGGCCGGTCCTGCACCAGTTTCGACATCATGGCCAGGAAATCCAGTTGGCCTTTCCAGCGGGAAATCCGCCCGGGCATCATAATGATTTTCTTGCCGGCAAGCTGTGGGTACTGACGGAACCAGCGGTCCAGCCATTGCTGTGTAAGCTCCCGTTGATGGAAGGCATCCACATCGACCCCCCGCTGGATGACCGTCAGCTTCTCCTCGGAAACCGGGTAATTGTTCATCACGTAATCCCGCACGCACTGGGACACGGCAATGATGTGATCGGCCCGGGTCATGATGGCGCTGTAGGGTGTTACCGAATACATGCCATGGAAGGTGGATACAACAGCGGGGCGCTGCTGCTTCGGAATGCTTTTCAGGGCCAGGAAAATTATCCAGGCGGGCATGCGTGAGCGGACATGAACGATGTCTGGCTTCAGCTCAAGAAGCAGTTTTCGCATTGGCAGAATCTGACCGAAGGATGCCGGGGTTTTTCGGTGGATTGGCATGAAGATATGCGTTGACCCCTGTCCTCGCAGTTGCTCGGCCATGGGACCGCCCTTGGAGACGACAAAGGATTCGTGACCGCGTTTGACGAGATCGGCGGCGAACTCAACCGTTCCTCGTTCTACGCCGCCACTGTAAAGCGCCGGAAGTGCCTGAAGAATTCTCAAAGTTGGACCCCCTGGTGCAGGCGTTGACTGCTTTTTTGGCTCTTTGGCAGTAACCCGTTATCAAGTACCCATCGGGCTGCGCGGTTGGCTTCCCAGAGGGCGCGGTCGTGGTCGGCCCGACCTGCCATGACGCTGGCGTGGTCGGTCCACTGGGCAACATACCCGCCCCGTACCAATCGTTCCACACCTTCTACTACGCGGCTGCCGGATCTCGCCGGCAACTCGAAAAGGCCCGTTGGCACCCCGGAGGTTGCCGCCTCACAGACCATGGACATGCTGTCCGGGGTGACCCAGGCTGCTCGTGAGGCCGATAGTTGATGGCTTAGCCAGTCCTCGTGGGTCTGGCCAGGATGAACAACGGTAATCCGTAGCCCGGCCATTTCGTTAAGGCGTTCCTGCATGGGCTCTGGTGTTCTTCGGGAGGTGCTGATGGTCCATCGCCAGTCGGGGTAGTGACCGATCAGGTGGGATATCTGGCCGAGGACAACATCGTCGTCCCAGTCGAAATGCGGAGAAGGCCCGCCAATGAGTAGCAGCGCTTCCCGTTTCTCGGTGATTCTGGCCAGGGGTGTGATGGTATTCAGAACGCCCTCGGTTAACAGAATCCGCGGACCTGACTGCACGCGATCATGGGCCGGAATCAGGGCGCCGCTGACCAGAGATAGTGGGAACGCTGGCTTCATAACGACCAGTGTTCGTGTTCCACGAAGTTTTCGCAGTGAAAGCAGCAGGCGATGCGTGCCAGACCCCGCCGCGATGACAAGATCGGGGCGAGGCAGTGACGCATCCATTTGGGGCGGAGAAGCCAGCAATGCCCGCCAGAGCGGTACCTTTATGCACGAGGCATCAACCCAGTAAGTGCTTGCCCCGGCCAGGACGCGAAGCCGGTTGCCCAGCCCCTTGAGCTGATTCCGGTGGCCCGGCTTGTTGTCGGTCAGCAGCCACACCACCGGTGCGGATGCATCCTGCGTTCTGGGTTCGGGTTTGGCCATGGTGTTCCGGCAGGCAATGCCGGCCTCCGTGTTGCCTGAATTCTTCGTTACCTGCGTTCGTAGAATCCCGGGTCGTTCTCATCAGGGCGGGTTTTGAAGCGCCGGTGCATCCAGAGGTATTGATCGGGGGCCCGCCGCACTTCCTTCTCGATAGTCTGGTTGATCAATGTTGCATCCTTGAGATCATCCCCACTGGGGAAATTCTCAAGGGCCGGGTGGAAATAAATGTCATAGCCCGGACCATCGTCGCGACGGAAATGACTGAACGGAACCACCTTGCATCCGCTTCGCTCCGCAATTCTGGATGTGGCGGTGATGGTGCCCGCCGGTATTCCGAAGAACGGTGCAAAGACAATATCCTTGCGGCCATAATCCTGATCGGTGGCATACCAGACCGCCCGGTTTTTCTTCAGGCTGCGGAACAGTCCACGAAGATCTCTGGCGCCCAGCACGGTTCCGTATCGGCGTTCCCGGGCTCTTGTCATTACCGCGTTCATCAACGGGTTGTTGTGATCCCGCTGCATGACATCCGCTTCTATGAATTCAGTCGCCAGGCTCCCGCCCAGGTCAAGGGTGCTGTAATGGCCGCCCAGCAACAAAACGCCTTTGCCCTGGGCCAGAGCCTGCTCGAAGTGTTCGAGGCCATGGACTCGGGTGATGCCCGTCAGTTTCGCTGGATCACGAAACCAGGCAAAACAAAGCTCCATCAAGCCAATCCCGTTGGCGATAAAGGCATTGCGAACCAGCGCAGCCTGTTGCTGCTGGTTCAGCTCCGGAAAACACAGGCGAATGTTCACTTCGGCAATATGGCGTCGGCTTTTCGCCAGCCGCCAGGCCAGTAGGCCAGCAATTTTGCCCAGCCACCATTGCAGGCGCAGGGGCAACTGGGCCACCAGCCACATCGCCGCTATGCCAAGCCAGGTTGGCCACCACCGAGGATGGCGATAGGCTGAATAGTCTGTGTTTCGCGGTAGTTTGCGGTACTTCTTCTTCAAAATCGTGAATCCTGCATCGACAAACGGTTTTCCGGGGGGCAAGATGCCCGTCCACAACAAATTTATCCCTATGATAACGCACTGTTTTGCCGGGAGTCCTGCGTGTTCCAGTTTATCTATTCCCTGCTGATCCGGCTCGCCCTGCCGTTTATCCTTGTCCGGCTCTGGTGGCAGGGCCGCAAGGCGCCGGCGTTGCGGCAAGACTGGCAACATCGCCTTGGGTTGGTGCCGCAAATGCAGGGCCCGGTGATTTGGGTGCACGCGGTTTCGGTGGGAGAAACCATTGCCGCCGGCCCCATGGTCCGGCGCCTGCTGGCCCGTAACCTGGGTGCGACCATCCTGATGACTGCCATGACTGATACCGGGCTGGCCCAGGCCCGGAAGATGTTTGGTGACAGGGTAGCCTATGCCTACGCCCCTTACGACACGCCCGGGGCTATTCGGCGCTTCCTGAATCGGGTTAACCCCCGCATCCTGGTGATCATGGAAACGGAAATCTGGCCCAATATGATCCGCCAGTGCCGACACCGTCATGTGCCTGTTTTTCTGATCAATGCCCGTCTGTCTGAACGATCTGCCCGGGGGTATGAACGGGTTCGGGGCGTGGCAGCACCTATTATCAAAAGCATCAGCTGGGTGGCTGCGCAAGCCGAAAAAGACGCAGAGCGGTTTCGCCGCATCGGAGTGGCTCCGGGTAATGTTGAGGTCACCGGCAGTGTAAAATTCGATGCGGATATTCCTGATGATGTCCGTGCGGCCTCTGTCAGCTTCCGAAAATCCCTGGGTGAGCGCCCCGTTTGGATTGCCGGCAGCACCCACACCGGAGAAGACGAGCAATTGCTGGCGGCTCATCGCCAGATTCTGGCTCAGCACGCCGATGCCTTACTCATCATTGTGCCCCGGCATCCGGACCGGTTTGATTCGGTAGCTGAGATGGCTCAAGGCGAAGGCTTTTCCGTGGTTCGCCGGTCAACAGGAGCATCTCCCGCTGGTGCGGAGGTGTATCTTGGCGACACCATGGGAGAGCTGATGATGCTTTACGGAGCCAGTGACCTCGCCTTCGTGGGCGGCTCACTGATCGAGCGGGGAGGGCACAATCCGCTGGAGCCTGCGGCCTGGGGCATTCCGGTATTCTCCGGCACTCATGTGTTTAATTTTGAGACAATCTATCAGCGCTTACTGGATGATCAGGGTGTCCAGCTGGTCGAAAATGCGGATGAGCTGGCGCGGGCGATCTGTTCACTGATAGACGACCCGGAGGCGCTGAAGGCGTACGGTGAGCGGGCTCTGGCGGTGGTCAACAAGAACCGGGGTGCGCTGGATAAGGTCGTGGAGGGTATTACGGAGCGGTTGTAACTCCGGGTGCCGCACTGGCACCCGGAATATTCTGCAAGCTGCCCGATTTACTGCACCGGATCGTCCAGTGTCTTTCCTTCTTCGGCCAGGGCTTCAATGCCCCGGGCGCCTTCGCTGAGCCAGTTGTTCAGGTCAATCAGATCCTGCGGGCTCAGGGTGCCTGCCGCCTGCTTCAGTTTCAGGGTGTTGATCACGTAGTCATAGCGGGCGTTGGCGTAATCCCGCAGCGCCACGTAGTACGCACGTTCTGCATCCAGCACTTCCACAATGTTCCGGGTACCTACATCATAGCCGGCGCGGGTTGCATCCAGTGCACTGCGGCGGGAGATGATGGTTTGCTCAAGGGCAGAGGCTGTCTCCACGTTGTTGTTCACGGTCAGGAACAGGCTGCGGGTGTTCACCTGTACATCCCGGCGCACCGTATTCAGGTCCTGTTCGGCGGCGGTGACCAGCGAACGCTGTTCCCGGGCGCCGGCCTGGGTGCCGCCGCCCGTGTAGAGCGGGATGGTCAGTGACAGTGAGGCAACGGACTGGCTGCGCTCCTGCTGGGTAAAAAGGGCGTTCTCCAGACTGGTTTCCTGGTAGGAGGCGCTCAGCTCAAGGGTTGGCAAATGACCGGACTTTGCCGCTTTCAGGCTGGCTTCGCTGGCATTGAGTTGCCTCAGGGCCGCCTGAATAGACCAGTTTTGCTCCACCGCGGTTGCTTCCCACGAAGTCGGATCCATGGGCTCCGGGCGCCCGAGCGGAAAATTCTGCCTGAGATTTTCCATGGCGTCCGGATATTCTCCGGTTAACCGGGCCAGTTGTTCCCTGGCCACATTCAGGTCGTTGTCGGCGGCGATGCGCTGGCTCCTGGCATCGTCGTAGCTGGCACGCGCTTCATAGACTTCGGTGACGGCAATGAGCCCCACGTCAAACCGTTCCCGGGCCTGTTCGTACTGGCGCTGGATGGCCGTTTCAGTCGCTTTTGCGGTTGTGACGGTGTCCTTGGCGCGCAGGACATCGAAGTAGGCGGTTGCCACATCCAGAATCAGTTGTTGCTGGGCCAGGTTGTACTGGGCCTCGGCCGCCTCGGCCTGGAACTGGCTGGCTTCGTAGCTGAACCAGTCTTGAGCCCGGAACAGTGGCTGGGTCAGCTCGACGCCGTAGCGGTAGGTTCGATAACTGTCTCCCGCGAAGAGTTGCCGCACCAGCTCATCGGCGTTTGCCCCCCCGGGTATATTCCTGGGCTTGAAACGTGTGTAGCTTGCTGACCCAACCGCCGAGATTTTGGGCAGCAGGGCGCTCTTGCTGACATCGCTGGTTGCCTGCTGGGCCTGGAACTGTGCCATGGCAGAGGCAATGCCGGAGTCATATGACAGTGCCTGCTCATAAGCCTCCACAAGATCCAGAGAGAAAGCGGGCTGGGCTGCGAGCAGGGTGATCAATCCTGGAAGTAAACGTTTTTTCATTGGTTCTCCTGAAATACTGACTCCGGGAATCTGCCCGGCAATGACCCAAAGGTATTGGTTGACCATTATGGACAATAATCGCTCCCGTCTCTAGACTTGCTAAGTCCACGTATTTTGTGGACAAACGAATTCAGAATCGCGTCCTGACGGGGTGCTGATTCGCCATAAACTGGCGATCGGCTGAGATTGCAACGCAGAACCCGCGACCTGATCCGGATAATACCGGCGTAGGGATTAAGACCAGATGAACCGCGACACTAAGCCTGTAGGGCAGTCTGTCGCAACTCCGTCATACGCGACCCGATACCACAAGACCATCCGGGAGCAGATCATGACGGACTTACCAGCATACCTCAGCGACTCCGCAAAAGTAGACTCCGCAGCAATCAAACCATTACCAAGCTCACGAAAAATATACGTGCAGGGTAGCCGACCCGATCTGCGGGTGCCAATGCGGGAAATTACTGTGGGCGACACTCCCACTGAAATGGGTGGCGAGAAGAACCCGCCCGTGGTGGTATACGATACCTCTGGGCCCTACACAGACCCGGAAGCCACCATTGATCTGCGCAAGGGCTTGCCGCCGGTTCGCGCCGCCTGGATTGCCGAGCGGGGCGATGTACAGCAACTGGAAGGCTACACCTCCGAATTCACCCGCCGTCGCATGAAAGACCCGCAGCTGGACCCGCTCCGCTTTATGGATGAACGCAAACCCCTGCGTGCCAGGCCCGGCAAAAACGTCAGCCAGATGCACTACGCACGCCAGGGGATTATTACGCCGGAAATGGAGTACGTGGCCATCCGGGAAAATATGATGCTGCAGGAAGCCCGGGACAACGGCCTACTGGCGGACCAGCACCCCGGCCAGTCATTCGGGGCCAGTTTGCCTGCGGAAATCACTCCGGAGTTCGTGCGCGATGAAGTCGCCCGTGGCCGGGCCATCATCCCCGCCAACATCAACCATCCGGAAATCGAGCCGATGATCATTGGCCGCAATTTTTTGGTGAAGATCAACGGCAACATCGGCAACTCCGCGGTCACCTCGTCTATCGAAGACGAAGTGGAAAAGCTCACCTGGGGTATCCGCTGGGGTTCCGATACGGTGATGGACCTGTCCACCGGCAAGAACATCCACGAAACCCGCGAATGGATCATCCGCAACTCCCCGGTTCCCATCGGCACCGTGCCTATCTATCAGGCGCTGGAAAAGGTGGGCGGCGTTGCGGAAGACCTGACCTGGGAAATCTTCCGGGACACCCTGGTCGAACAAGCCGAGCAAGGCGTGGATTACTTCACCATCCACGCGGGTGTTCGTTTACACCACGTGCCCCTCACCGCCAAACGCACCACCGGCATCGTTTCCCGGGGTGGTTCCATCATGGCCAAGTGGTGCCTGGCGCACCACAAAGAAAGCTTCCTGTATGAGCATTTCGAAGACATCTGCGAAATCATGAAAGCCTACGATGTCTCTTTCAGCCTTGGCGACGGCCTGCGCCCCGGCTCCATCGCCGACGCCAACGACGCAGCCCAGTTCGGCGAACTGGAAACCCTGGGTGAGCTGACCAAAATTGCCTGGAAACACGACGTCCAGTGCATGATCGAAGGCCCCGGCCACGTGCCCATGCACCTGATCAAAGAAAACATGGATAAGCAGCTGGAATGCTGCGACGAGGCGCCGTTCTACACCCTCGGCCCGTTGACCACGGATATTGCCCCGGGCTATGACCACATCACCTCCGGCATCGGCGCGGCGATGATCGGCTGGTATGGCTGCGCCATGCTCTGCTACGTCACCCCGAAAGAGCATCTGGGCCTGCCCAACAAAGACGACGTAAAAACCGGCATCATCACCTACAAAATCGCCGCCCACGCTGCCGATCTCGCCAAAGGCCACCCAGGCGCCCAGATCCGCGACAACGCGCTGTCCAAGGCCCGCTTCGAGTTCCGCTGGGAAGACCAGTTCAACCTCGGCCTGGACCCGGACACCGCCCGCGCCTACCACGACGAAACCCTTCCCAAGGAATCGGCCAAGGTGGCGCATTTCTGCTCCATGTGCGGGCCTAAGTTCTGCTCCATGAAGATCTCCCAGGAAGTCCGGGACTACGCGGCAGAGCAAGGCATTGATGAGGTATCGGCGATTGACGCCGGTATGCAGGCGAAATCGCGGGAATTCGTGGAATCAGGCAGCAAGATCTACGACAAGGTCTGACCCGCATCTGCATGCTTCCGCCATAGCGTGAATCCGAGCCTGGCGGGCTGTTAACTTGCACCCCGCCGTGGCTCCGGCTATCGTTCAAGGCCGAATGTGCAACCGGAAGCAGTAATGCCAAAACCATTCCAGTTCAACGCCAGTGATGTCAAAGTTGAAATGCGCGAAACTGTGTTCCAGGGCTTCTTCCGCATGGACAAACTCTGGCTGACACATCCGCGCTTCGATGGCCGCGACATGCCCGTTTTTAGCCGGGAACTGTTCATCCGAGGTGATGCCACCTGCGTGCTGCCATACGATCCGGGGCGCGACGAGGTTGTACTTCTGGAGCAGTTTCGTCTGGGTGCGCTCGGCCGTAATCAGTCCCCCTGGTTACTGGAGCTTGTTGCTGGTATGAATGAGGATGGTGAGAGCCCGGAAGAGGTGGCTCAGCGAGAAGGTCAGGAAGAGGCTGGGCTGAGTTTCAGTCGCCTGGACAAGATCTGCGATTACCTGGTGTCCCCAGGCGGTACCACGGAAATGATCCACCTGTATTGCGGTCAGATCAGCACCGCCGAGGCTGGTGGTGTTTTCGGTATGGAACATGAGCACGAGGACATTCTCAGCCACGTGGTGTCAGCGGATGAATGCTTTGCCATGATTGCTGATGGCCGCATCAATAACGCCGCCGCGATTATTGCCATCCAGTGGCTGCAACTGAACCGGGAGCGTTTGCGGCGGGAGTGGCAAGCATGACGGAGTGGGTAAAACGGCCCAGGCAGTATGTGCCGGACCTGCGCCAGTTGGGGGCACTCTGCGACGGCAACTATCAGCGCCTGCGCAAGCTGCGCCAGCTTGAGGTGGATGGCAAGCCCGTATGTGAGTTCGAACTGCACCGGGAGAACCAGTACCTGGGCCGGGTGCGGATTGAAGTACTGCAGACGGCCAGATTCACCGAAACCCTGTTGCTGGAACAAGTTCACAATAGTGGTCGGTGGCTGAATAACCCGCGGATGACAGTGCGCGTATACCACGACGCCCTGATGGCCGAAGTAATCAGCTGCTACCGGCAGCGACAGATTGCGCCCGTGAATGACTATCCGAACCGGTTTATGCATCACCCGGATGAAAAGGTTCAGGTGAACGGCTTCCTGGCCGATTGGCTGGACTACTGCCTGCGTTTCGGGCACCTGCCGATGGAGCATGCAGCCTGGTCGGCGGGCGAAGGCATCGATTGAAAGACATCATCTCTGCACGGTTTCTCAGTTCGCCGAAAGTCTATAAAGTCGGTTGTCGGACCTGTGGCAGAGTTGTCAAATACTGCAAAATCTAGCGTGCCGCTGGTCAGAATGTGATCCACCTTCCATTCGTGAACAATCAATCTGAACTCAGCCATCGTACACTTGTCTGGATTATCAACTGCTTGCAGAAAACAGAACAGGCCTGGCATGACCAAACCCACAACGGCGCGCCCACTCAATGTGTTGCAGCTTACCGATCCGCACCTGATGGCGTCTGCGGATGGCGCCTTGCTGGGAGTCAACACCCGTGACAGCCTGGCGGCGGTGATTGGCGAAGTGCTTCGCAATCACGGCCAGCCCGACCTGATTCTTGCCACCGGAGACCTCACCCAGGATGCATCGCCGGAGGCCTACCGGTATTTCGGTGAACAACTGCAGGCGTTTGATTGCCCCTCGCTCTGGATTGCTGGTAATCACGACGATTCTGCGCTGTTGTCTGCGATTGCGGCGGAGACCGGCTCTGATCAGAAACAATGGATACAGGGCGGCTGGCAGTTTGTCATGCTGGATTCCTCGGTACACGGCAAAGTGTTTGGTGAGCTTTCGGCCGATGAATTGAGTTTTCTCGATCGGGCTCTGTCCGAACGGCCAGAGCTGCCTGCTATGGTTTGCCTGCATCACCACCCGGTGGATATCGGCTCAGACTGGATGGAAAAAATCGGGCTCAAAAACCGGGACGCCTTCTGGCAAGTGATTGACCGGCATCCGCAGGTTCGTGTGGTGCTATGGGGTCATATTCATCAAGAGCTTGAACAGCAGCGCAATGGTGCATGTCTGCTGGCTACACCCTCCACCTGCATCCAGTTTGCCACAGGATCCAGCGACTTTGCCGTGGAGCCTTTGGCCCCCGGCTATCGCTGGCTGGAACTTGACCCCTCGGGATGCTTCAAAACGGAAGTCCGCCGGGCGGCCAGTTTCGAGTTTGACCTGGATGAGAAGAGTACCGGGTATTGATTCGGGCCTGGCTGAAGGCAGATCACGGTTTACGTTGACGACTTTGATAATATGACATCCCTGTGAAAGGGATTTCACAGGGAAAATCAGCACCCGTCAACGGATGACACGCAATGAAAATCATACAACCTCAGGATCTGCAGGCTGCAGATCTGCCAGGGCTGGAATCGCCCTTCTTTGCCTTGGAAAAAGCCCGCGGTTTTATTCAGAACGACCCCAACCTGAACCTTGAGCGTCTGCTTGGACGGCCGGCAACTTACGGTCTGGGAGCACGTGCGTTTAAGGAACAGCGCAATACGCATATCGAAAATGTCCTCCGGGAAATACGGGATGGGCGACTTCTTCTGGTTTTTGACAGTATTGATGGCGCACCATCCTCACCCGTCGTGCGTTGGCGTGAGGGGGAGAGAGGCGAGGGCCGTTGGCAGGTGACAGACGCCGGAGTTGATCATGAGATCATCGCCGGAGTAAACGCTCTGAATCAGCACGGTATTACCCCGGGAGATTTGCGGGTTCAGGGCAGTCTGGGCGTGGGAAGTCTGCCTTCAGGCGATTTCGCGATGGAGTATCGCCTTAAACAGCGCGAGCAGGCTTCGCGGCAAGACGTTCAATCCGGCGGCTCACCCAGCTCATTCTCGAAAAACGTTTTGCCTGTCTCTCCACTGACCAAGACGACCGAATCTTCCACCACCGAAGCACCTCCGGAGGTCCATCTCGAAATCGGCATCTTCACTGATGGCACCCTCAACAATGCTGAAAATTCCAGGGAACTGGAAGAGCGAGTGGCGACCGAATGCGTTGAGGCTTTTGAGCGCGGCGAGATGTCACTGGAGGAATGTGAGTATCGATTGTCTCTGGCATTGGGTGGGAGTTATGGCAATGCGCCGAGTAATGTGGCGAAGCTGGCTCGTCATTATATTGAGTCCAGTGAAGAATCGAATGGTCGAGCTACACATCGTCTATGGATTTATGCACCTGGTATTGGCACTAAAACTGGCGAAGGTGACTCGTTGGTTGGATCTGTTTCTGGAATGGGGGAGACAGGAATCGTTAGTCAGGTGAGAAATGCCTTTTCTAGAGTGGTTCGGCGAATATATGGTTTGGGACTCTCGAGCAATATTAGAACGCTAACGGTAGATTTATTCGGGTTCAGTCGTGGCGCAGCCTCTGCTCGCTTGGCAGCCCACGAAATACTCGAAGGATCAACTGGTGCACTGGGGCGGATGTTTCAGTCATTTGACATGGAATGGCCAGGTAAGGTTGCTGTCCGCTTTGTGGGGGTATTCGACACTGTGGCTGCGGTAATTAATCCGCTCGCCATTGATTTATCGCCGTCGAATGAGCGTAATGCACCTGTTACTGTCTATCTCGATCCCAAAAAGGTAGAGGCCGCAGCGCATTTAATTGCAGCTGACGAACATCGGGAAAATTTCTCCCTCAACAGCTTACGGAATTCTGATGGCAGTCTCCCTGAAAACTTCCGGGAAATCTCATTGCCGGGGGTGCATTCCGATATCGGTGGTGGTTACTCGGATAATCAACGCGAGGATGTTCTGGTAACTCCTTACTATGTGATTCCGACACATCGTCATCGTTGGCCAGAGCAGACGATGGAATGGGATAACCTGAATAACTTGAAACTCAAATTTGAATCGGAAGGCTGGATCGGGGAATACAGCATGCCTGTTCAATCATCTGAAGAACCGGATCCAGCACCCAGTCAGCTCGGTCCGCTGGGAGATGCTTATTATCAAGTGCATAAGAAAGTATCCGCTCACCCGGCGCCAGATGGACGGGTAGAGCTGGCGTTGCGGATGGTGCGGCAGGTTCGGGGAGAGTATTCCAGAATAGCTTTCAAAGTTATGTGGGAATTGGCCAGCCAGGCTGGAGTGCCGCTACGAGATATTCGTGCAGACGAAGAAACGCGTATACCTGATGACTTGATGCAAGTTTCCGAGGACATTCTTCATCAAGTTATTTCTGGTTGTGATTCTCCCTCGTTGACCTTGGGTCAACAGGCATTGATTAGGCAGCGCTATGTTCACTATTCGGCAAACTATAACGCGTTAAGGTTTATGATCGGTGAAACCGTTACGAACATTCGTTTCGGACGAAACTTTAGTCCTAATGCTCCTGCTTCGTCAGGAGAGCGCGCCATTCATGCCAACCGATAAGGTGCCGTTATGTATTCTCTTCGAAGGCTTTTGATGATTGTCAGCGTTGGCTTGCTTATCACTGGCTGCTCCACAGCGAAGAAAGGTGATATTCCCTGGTATATTGGTGTAGCTGCTCCGCAGCACTATCAGATGTGGGTGATGAACATGCACCTCGAGAGGTCGGGTGAGCGCAGCTGGCGCGTGCCTATAGGCACTGTTTCATGTTGTTGGACGGGCAAGTATGGTCCACGAGGTGGTGGCGGTGAAATGGATCCGTTTCCCAACTTGATTGCGCTTCACTGGTTCTCGTATGCCGAGCAGAAGTTTTACTCAACGTTGATCAGGGTTCCTGACGATCTGGAAGCCAGAATGAGTGTGCCCGCCCTTACCACGACTCCTGGTGGCAAAGAACGTTATATGCCCCGCCATAGCCTGGTACTTGGCCTGGCCCCCGGCGGCCAGGTCGTAATGTGGATGATGAGCCAGCAAAGTAACGCAGTGGAGGTGATGCGAGTATCTGCTACTGAGGTTGAGGGTGACCCCGACGATTTTGCCAGTGCCACAGCATCTTATCTGGAAGAGCATGGCGATTACCTGGAAGAGCATGGCTTGCAGCTCGACAAGTGGTAGCCGCACCGCTAAATCTGCGGGTGCATTTCCTTGGGCGCACCCACAGATTGCCGCTTGTGAAACCTAGCTTCTCAGTTCCCGTGCGGCCGCTACCATGGTTTCCAGTGCCGGCGTCACTTCTTCCCATTTCCGCGTTTTCAGGCCGCAGTCCGGGTTAATCCACAGCCGTTCTGCGGGGATACGTTCAGCCGCCAGAGTCATCAGGTTGATGATATGTTCCTTGTCTGGAATGTTGGGCGAATGGATGTCGTATACGCCCGGACCAATGTCGTTGGGGTATTCAAAGCTCCGGAACGCATCCAGCAGTTCCATGTCTGACCGAGAGGTCTCGATGGTGATGACATCGGCATCCATACGGGCAATGGCTTCGATGATGTCGTTGAATTCCGAGTAGCACATATGGGTATGGATCTGGGTGCTGTCATCTACGCCGTTGGCGGCGATGCGGAAGCTGTTGATTGCCCACTCCAGATACGTTGCCCAGTCCGACTTTCTCAGCGGCAGACCTTCGCGCAGAGCGGCTTCGTCGATCTGGATGATGTTCACGCCGGCTTTTTCCAGATCCTGAACCTCCTCGCGAATCGCCAGGGCCAGTTGCAGGCAGGAATCCTTGCGAGGCTGATCATCCCGTACGAAAGACCAGTTCAGAATCGTCACTGGGCCGGTCAGCATCCCCTTCACCGGTTTGTCGGTCAGCGACTGGGCATAACGGATCCATTCCACGGTCATGGCCTGGGGGCGGCGGATATCGCCAAACAGAATTGGCGGTTTCACGCAGCGCGAGCCGTAAGACTGAACCCAGCCGAAGCGCGTGAAGGCATAGCCGTCCAGTTGCTCGCCAAAGTATTCCACCATGTCGTTACGTTCCGGTTCGCCGTGTACCAGAACATCCAGTCCGAGCTTTTCCTGCGCTTCCACGCAGCGAACAATTTCTGCTCGCATTTGTTCGATGTAAGCCTGTTCGCTCAGCTCGCCCTTACGGAATTGCAGTCGCGCCTGTCGAATCTCGCGGGTTTGTGGGAAAGATCCGATGGTCGTGGTCGGGAAGGCGGGCAGATTTAGTCTCTCCCGCTGGCGGGCGATTCGCTGAGGGTAGGGGCTCTGGCGATTGCCAAGCTCAGGTGTAACCGAAGCAACGGCCTTTCGAACCTCCGGATTGGTCACGCGATGGGAGTTTCGGCGGCTATCGATGGCCAATTGGTTGTCTGCCAGCTCGGCGCGCACACTGCTGCGGCCCTCGTTCAGTGCTCGGGCGAGAATCTGCAGTTCGTCGAGTTTCTGAACCGCAAACGCTAGCCAGTTGCGGATGTCGCTATCAAGCTCTTGTTCTCGGGAGAGGTCAACAGGGACATGCAGAAGCGAACAGGACGGTGCCAGCCACAGACGTTGGCCCAGTTTTTCGTTCAGGGGCTCCAACCAGCCTAGGGTGCTGTTCAGATCCGATTTCCAGATGTTGCGACCGTTGACCACGCCGAGAGAAAGCACTTTGTGACTCGGCAGCCAGTCTGCCACGCGACTGACTTCGGCCGGCGCGCTGATGGCATCGATGTGCAGTCCTGCAACGGGCAATTCGCACGCCAGTTGAAGATTGTCCCGAAGCTCGCCGAAATAGGTGGCCAATAGCAGTTTCGGGCGGTTCGCTTTGAGCTGGTGGTAAGCCAGATTGAAGGCATAACGCCAGTTGGCATCAAGATCTGTGACCAGGGCCGGTTCGTCAAGCTGAACCCATTCCGCACCGGCATCCGCCAGAGCTTCCAGGAGTTGCGAATACACCGGCAGCAGGCGCTCCAGCAAATCCAGTCGATTACTAGCATCCGAGGTTTTGCCCAGCCAGAGATAGGTCACCGGGCCAATAATCACGGGTTTTGCGTTGAGTCCCTGTTTCCGTGCTTCGGACAGTTGTGTTAACAATCGTTCCGGATTGAGTTCAAAGTGAGTGTCAGCCGTCAGCTCTGGCACAATGTAATGGTAGTTGGTGTCAAACCACTTGGTCATCTCGCCAGCGGCGGTGGCGCAGCAGGGGCTATCATTGGCACCCCGGCCACGTGCGGCACGGAAGTAAGCGTCCAGCTCCGAGCCTTCTTTGCCGGCGGCCCGGATGGGGAGGTTTCCCAGAGTGACGGACATATCCAGCACCTGGTCGTAAAGGGAAAAATCGCCTACCGGCACGTAATCGAGCCCGGCCTGTTGCTGCCAGTGACGCCGACGCAGATCGGCTGCCGTGATGGCCAGTTCCTGTTCGGTTTGCCGGCCGCCCCAATAGTCTTCCAGCGCGAATTTCAGCTCACGCTGGCCACCGATACGGGGGAAGCCGAGGTTATGTGTGGTTGCCATGATTGAGTCCTTGAATCCTGTGTGTTGAGTCAGGTCTCAAGGTTAGGTGGGCTTTTGCATGAATAAAAATGGTATTATTTCACTAAATCATGAAAAACGTTCACGGAAAGGTTATGGTCGAGCGGCATCATCTGGAAATCATGCGAGCGGTGGAGCGCCAGGGTTCACTGACGGCTGCGGCGGAACAGCTACACCTCACCCAGTCGGCGTTGTCCCACGCTATTCGTAAACTGGAGCAACAACTGGGCACTTCGGTCTGGCTCCGAGAGGGGCGTCAGTTGCGTTTGACGCAGGCTGGTCATCAACTGCTGGCATTGGCCAATCGTTTGCTGCCGCAGTTTGAACACGCTGAGATGCAGATTCACCAGATTGCCCAAGGGCAGCGCGGCAGCTTGCGAGTTGGCATGGAGTGTCACCCCTGCTATCAATGGCTTCTGAAAGTAGTAGGCCCTTACTTGCAGCAGTGGCCGGATGTCGATGTGGATGTAAAACAGGAGTTTCAATTCGGTGGTATGGGCGCGTTGTTTGGTCATGACATCGACTTGCTGGTTACCCCGGACCCGTTGCACAAGCCAGGGGTCAGTTTTGAGCCCGTGTTTGATTATGAACAGGTGTTGGTGGTGTCGGAGGATCATTCGCTGGCTGATGAAAAATGGGTAGAGCCGCATCAACTCGAAAAAGAAACGCTGATTACTTATCCGGTGGCAGTAGAGCGTCTGGACATCTTCACGCGGTTTTTTCTGCCGGCGCATACCGCACCGGCACGCCATAAGACCATTGAGACCACCGATATCATGTTGCAGATGGTTGCTGCAGGGCGAGGGGTGAGTGCGTTACCACGCTGGCTGGTGGATGACTATGCCCGGAACATGCCCATCAGAGCCCTGAAACTCGGTCAACAAGGTATGCCCAAACAGATTTTTCTGGGTTTCCGGGAGCGTGACGAGGCGGTGGATTATCTGAACGCGTTCGTGAAGCTGGCCCGCAGCATTCGCTGGAACTAATCTCTTCGGTTAAACTGCGCGGAAAATTATCACAGGACACACAAATCATGAGTGAAATCCCTTCTGATCTGAAGTACATCGAAACTCACCAGTGGGTGCGCGTGGACGCTGACGGCACCGCCACCGTGGGCATCACCGATTTTGCCCAGGAGCAGCTGGGAGACGTGGTCTACATCGGTGTGCCGGAAATGGGCGCAACGGTAAACGGCGGCGAAGAAGCCGGCGTGGCAGAATCCGTGAAATCCGCGTCGGACGTATTCAGTCCGGTAACCGGCGAGGTCATCGAGATCAATGAAAAGCTCGAAGACGAGCCGGAAATCGTGAACGAAGACCCCTACGGCGATGGCTGGATGTTCAAGGTAAAGCTGGCCGACGAAGGCGAGCTGGAAGGCCTCATGGATGCGGCTGCCTACGCTGAACACGTGGCTGCTGAGGAATAATTATTGATGGAATTCCCCGTTCTCTATCTGCGCAAAGGCGCAGAACGTCGTCTCCGGGCCGGTCATTTGTGGGTGTACAGCAACGAGGTGGATACCCGCCGCAGCCCGCTGACGGAGTTTCAGCCCGGCGCGCAGGTGCAGGTTCGGGCATCGAACGACAAACCGATGGGGGTGGCGTTTGTGAATCCCCATTCCCTGATCTGCGGTCGTTTGATCAGTCGTGATGCTGCTCACGGCATGACGCCCAAGCGGCTGACTGATCGCATGGAGGCGGCCCTGAGTCTGAGGGAGCGATTGTTTGATAAACCCTTCTATCGCTGGGTATTCGGCGACAGCGATGGTCTTTCTGGCCTGGTAGTAGACCGGTTCGATGATGTCGTCGTAGTGCAGATCTCCACCGCCGGCATGGAGCAGATGAAGGAGGCTATTGTCCGTGCCGTCCAGCGCCTGGCTCATGCCCGCATCATCGTGCTGAAGAACGATGGCAAAATGCGCAAAGTAGAAGGGCTGGATACTTACGTGGAGTTTGCCCACGGTCCGGAAGCCGACACCGTACTGGTGGAAGAGAACGGCGCCCGCTTTGAAGTGCCCCTGGCGGGCGGCCAGAAAACCGGTTGGTTCTATGACCACCGCATGAATCGCCAGCGCCTGCAGGCCTACGCGCCCGGCAAAAAAGTTCTCGATGTGTTCAGTTACGTGGGCGGTTGGGGCATTCAGGCCGCTTGCGCCGGCGCATCCCAGGTGACCTGCGTGGACGCATCGTCAGCCGCCGTAGATGCGGTACACCACAACGCCAAACTGAATGGGCTGGAAAACGTGGATACCATTGAAGGTGATGCCTTTGATGCCCTGAAAGCCCTGGCGGACGAAAAGGAAAAATTCGACATCGTGGTGCTGGACCCGCCCGCACTGATCCCGCGCCGCCGGGACCAGAAAGCCGGTGAGCAGGCCTATGCCCGGTTGAATCAGTTGGGACTCAGGCTGCTGGAGCGCGACGGATTGCTGGTGTCGGCCTCCTGTTCCATGCACCTTTCCCAGGAAAAGCTGATCGATATTATTCGTAGCAGCGGCCGCAAAATTGATCGGTTTGTGCAGTTGCTGGAGCAGGGTCACCAGGCGCCGGATCATCCGATCGTACCGGGGATTCCGGAGACAGACTACATCAAGTCCTGCTTTGTGCGGTCATTGACTGGATTTCTATAATCGGCGAGTTCGCCAAAAGCAGGCCGTGGGCTGGGTGAGCCTTTCCGGGATCGTCAAAATCATGGATGATTTTGTCGAGCGTACATGGATGTATTCACAGCGTATCCCGGAAAGGCTCACCCGGCCCATGGCCGGTCCGGTAGCACCAACCAGGATCAATCCCGTAAAGACATCACCGCCCAGCCATTCTCAATTGCCGTTTTCTCCAGGGTAGGGTCCGGGTCCACCGCCACGGGATTATCCACCTTCCGCAACAGCGGCAAATCATTGTGGGAATCGCTGTAGAACCAGGCGCCCTCAAGGCTCTCGCCGTGGGCAGTCAGCCAGTCATTCAGTCGCTCCACCTTGCCCTCCTGAAAACTCGGTGTGCCCGCCACTTCACCCGTGAATTTCCCGTTCACCAGCTCTGGCTCAGTGGCAATCAAATGATCCACTCCCAGCATTTCGGCGATAGGTTCGGTAATAAAACGGCTGGTTGCCGTAATGATCATCAGCGTGTGGCCCCGCTCGCGATGATCCGCGAGTAACTTCACCGCCTTGTCCAGCATCATCGGCTGCACCTTCTTGGCCATGAAAGCAGCCCGCCAGCCTTCAAGCTCTTCCAGATTGTGGCGGGTGAGGGGGGCCAGGACAAAGCGCTGGTAATGGAAAACATCCAGCTCTCCATTCAGATATTCCTGATAGAAGCGGTCGTTGGCCCGCTTGTACTCCTCCGCATCCACCATGCCCTCTTCCACCAGGAATTCGCCCCATGCATGGTCGCTGTCCCCGGCCAGCAAAGTGTTATCCAGATCAAAAATCGCGAGCGTCAAGCCTTCTCCTCCCATCCGTACAGGCATCATGGCAAAGGCGACAGTCTACCACGGCATGGCAGTAACGTGCCGCCAACAGCTCCGTTTGCCGAAGCCTTGGGTTTCTGTAAGAATGAGAGCAACTTGGACAATTTTCGCCGGTTAAAAAATAACCGGCAGCCGACTACTACGAGGACTGTGCCGTGATCGACTCAGACGGTTTCAGACCCAACGTCGGAATCATTCTGGCCAACCACAGGGGAGAAGTTCTCTGGGCAAGGCGAATAGGGCAGGACTCCTGGCAGTTTCCTCAGGGCGGTATCAAGCACAACGAAACCCCCGAGGATGCACTCTACCGGGAGCTTGGAGAGGAAATCGGCCTGTGTGCCAGCGATGTGGAAATCATCAGCTGCACCCGGGGCTGGCTGCGTTACCGGCTTCCGAGGAGGATGGTACGCCATAACTCGCACCCCGTATGCGTGGGGCAAAAACAGAAATGGTTCCTGCTGAGGATGTTATCGCCAGACGCGCACGTACGCGTGGATGGCACGGATTCACCGGAATTCGACGGCTGGCAGTGGGTGAGCTACTGGTATCCGTTGGGGCAGGTGGTTTCATTCAAACGAGAAGTATACAGGCGCGCGTTGAGGGAGCTGGCTCCAAGACTGTTTCATAACATGGAGCAGTGGCACCGGGCCGAGAACCCACGGCGTATGAAGGAACATCAGAAATGACGGACTGACTCCATGCTGAGCATCCTGCGAAGTCTAGTACAAGAGGTAAACAGCGCCCGCGATCTCCAGGAGGCGTTGGAAATCATTGTATCGCGGGTGCAAAAGGCCATGGGCACAGAAGTCTGCTCGGTTTATCTGCTGGATCCCGCCTCCAATCGCTATATCCTGATGGCCACTGAAGGCCTTTACAAAGACTCCGTGGGCCAGGTCAGCCTGGCCTATTCCGAGGGTCTGGTGGGTCTCGTGGGTTCACGTGAAGAACCCATCAATCTTGAGGATGCACCATCCCACCCGCGCTATCGTTACTTCCCGGAAACCGGTGAGGAGCGCTTTCGCTCGTTTCTGGGGGTGCCGATTATCCACCATCGCCGGGTAATGGGCGTGCTGGTGGTGCAGCAGCGGGAGAGTTCCCGTTGCTTCGATGAAGGTGAAGAAGCTTTTCTGGTCACGGTTTCAGCTCAATTGGCAGGTGTGATTGCCCACAGCGAGGCGACAGGGGCCATCAGTGGCCTGTCGCTGACGGGTGAGGAAGCGCGGGATGTGAGTTTTAGTGGTGTTCCCGGCGCGCCGGGTGTCGCCATTGGAACGGGCGTGGTGGTTTATCCTGCTGCCGATCTGGACGTGGTTCCGGAAAAGCCGACCGAAGACATTGGCCAGGAGCTCGAGCTCTTTCGTTCAGCTGTTTCGGCGGTGCGGGAAGATATCGAACGCGTTGCCAACCGCCTGGCGTCCCAGCTCCGGCCGGAAGAGCAGGCGTTGTTCGATGTTTACCTGCGGATGCTGGGAGATGAGGCGCTACCGGGTGAGGTGGCGAATCGAATCCGGGAAGGCGTCTGGGCTCAGGGTGCCTTGAAACAGGTGGTTCAGCAGTATGTTCGTCATTTCGAGATGATGGACGACCTGTACCTGCAAGAACGCGCAGTCGACATCCGTGATCTGGGCCGCCGATTACTCTCACACCTGCAGGAAGGTGAGCAGAAGCATCTGGAATATCCCGAACGCACCGTACTGGTCAGTGAAGAGCTGACACCGGCCATGCTCGGTGAAGTGCCCAAAGGGCAGCTGGTCGGCCTGGTTTCCGTTAAGGGGTCCAGCAATTCCCATGTGGCCATCCTGGCCAGGGCCATGGGTGTTCCCACCGTAATGGGGCTGGTGGATATCCCGGTTAACCAGCTCGACGGCCGGGAGCTGGTTGTTGACGGTTTCGAGGGGCAGATTTTCGCGTCTCCCTCGGCCGATCTCCGGACCTTTTTTCAGGCTATCTGCGACGAAGAAGACGAGCTGGTTCGGGGCCTTGAAGCGCTGCGTGACAAGCCCTGCGAGACCACAGATGGTCACCGGGTCTCCCTGCTGGTAAACACCGGTTTGATGACCGACGTTGTGCGCTCTCTTTCCCATGGTGCCGAGGGTATCGGCCTGTACCGCACCGAAGTGCCATTCATGATCAAGGACCGGTTCCCGTCCGAGCAGGAGCAGAGGGAATACTACCGGGAACAGCTGGAGGCCTTTGCCCCCAATCCGGTCACCATGCGAACCCTCGATATTGGCGGTGACAAGGCGCTGACCTATTTCCCCATTCAGGAAGAAAACCCGTTCCTGGGCTGGCGCGGTATCCGGGTAACGCTGGACCACCCCGAGATCTTCCTGGTTCAGGTGCGGGCCATGCTCAAGGCCAGCGAAGGCTTGAACAACCTGCAGATCATGTTACCGATGATCAGCAATATCTCTGAGGTGGAGGAGTCCCTGCACCTGATCTATCGGGTCTATCACGAAGTCCGTGAGGAAGGTTACGACATCCACATGCCCAAGGTGGGTGTGATGGTGGAAATCCCGGCCGCGGTTTACCAGATTCGTGAGCTGGCCGAGCGGGTGGATTTCCTGTCGGTGGGCTCCAACGATCTGACTCAATATCTGCTGGCGGTAGATCGCAACAACCCGCGGGTAGCGCAGCTTTATCACTCCTATCATCCGGCGGTGCTTCAGGCGCTGGTGCGGGTGGCGCAGGATGCCCATTCGGTGGGCAAACCGGTGGGTATCTGTGGCGAACTGGCGGGTGATCCGGGCGGTGCTCTGTTGCTGATGGCCATGGGCTATGACTCCCTGTCGATGAACGCGGCCAGTTTGCCAAAAGTGAAGTCCGTAATCCGCAGCGTGGGGCGGGAATGGGCCATTCAACTGTTGGAAGATGTGCTGTTGCTGGATTCGCCCCATGTCATCAAGAGCTGTGTTGATCTGGCGTTACGCAATGCAGGGTTTGGTCGCTACTTACGTCCTGCCCGTACCTCGTCAGCAGCGCTGGCGGAACAGGCCGTTTCCTGAGCATTATGAGGGTTATAGTGTGCGCACTCTAAATTCCCTTGTTAGGTTGTTGGATAACTGAAATCCTGCAGCAGTATCCGATAAGGACAGTCAATGAAGACAGCGACCGAGCTCAAGCCAGCACCGAGAATCGGCCTCGCCCTTGGCGGCGGTGGCCCTCTGGGTGGCATTTACGAGATCGGTGCCCTGCGGGCTCTGGACGAAGCGCTGGATGGTCTGGACTTCAATAATATCGATGTCTATGTCGGCGTGAACGCAGGCTCTTTTGTGGCCGCCAACCTGGCAAACCAGATGACCACGGCCCAGCTTTGCCGTATCTTCGTGCGGAACGAAGCCGAGGTTCATCCGTTCCATCCTGAGGTTTTCTATCGCCCTGCCTTGCGTGAGATCGGGCGCCGGCTGCTCGCCGTGCCGGGCTTGCTTTCAACGGCGGTCAGCCGGTTCGTGAACAATCCTTACGACCAGAGCCTGCTGGAAGCCATGACTATCCTGGCCCAGGCGGCACCGGCCGGACTCTTCGATAACGAGGGGTTGCACGAGTATCTGAAACGCGCCTTCACCATGCTTGGCCGCACCAATGATTTTCGTCAGCTCAAGCGGAGTCTGTATGTGGTTGCTGCAGACGTGGAGAGCACGGAGGCGGTCTGCTTTGGTGCGCCCGGGTACGATCATGTCCCCATATCCCGGGCGGTTCAGGCCAGCACCTCTTCGCCAGGTCTGTACGTACCGGTCGAGATTGATGGTCGTTTTTACGTGGACGGTACCCTGAGAAAGGGGCTGCATGCTTCTGTCGCCTTTGAAGACGGCGCGGATCTGGTGTTGGCGGTCAATCCCCAGGTGCCCATTGATGCCAGTGCTGCGGTACGCGCCGGTACCATGAAGCCGGGAGAGCTTACCCGTTCCGGAATGCCGAATCTGTTGTCCCAGATGTTCCGGACCATGGTTTATTCCCGTATGCAGTCGGGTATTGCTCAATACACCCGTGATTATCCGGATAAGGACATACTGCTGTTTGAACCTACCCGGGATGATGCCAAGCTGTTTTTCTCAAACGTGTTCAGCTTCCAGAGTCGCCGTATGGTGTGTGAGCACGCCTATCAGATGACCCGCCGAGATCTGCTCCGGCGGGCAGATGAATTGGAGCCCAAACTGCGCAAGTACGGCATTACGCTGCGCCGGGATCGTCTTGAGGATGAGCAGAGAACCATCAGTACCAGCCTGTATGGTGAAATGCTGCCCCTGTATGTGGCCAAAGGTCGCAAGAAGCAGGGCGAGAAGAACCGGATTGCGAGCGGCTTCAGTACCGTCACGCACCTGTTCTCAAAGGCAGAATAAGTACTGATGTTGCTGATACGGGCGTGAAAAAGCCGGAGAGGTCATCCCCTCCGGCTTTTTTGTTGGCATTTCAGGAAACCGCGAATCAGAGAATGTAGCGGCTCAGGTCTTCGTCTTCAGAGAGTTCGCCGAGTTTCTCGTCAACGTAGTCCGCTGTCACCTCAAAGGTCTCGGTGACCTGGTCGCCGGCGTCGTAGGACAGACTTTCCAGCAAGCGCTCAAGCACCGTATGCAGGCGGCGGGCGCCGATGTTTTCGGTGGTTTCGTTCACCTTGTAAGCCACTTCCGCAATGCGGGCGATGGCATCGTCGGCGAAGGTCAGTTTCACACCTTCGGTGCCCATCAGCGCTTCATACTGCTGCACCAGCGAGGCATCCGGTTCGGTCAGAATGCGCTTGAAGTCGTCCGGCGTCAGCGCCTGCAGCTCCACGCGAATCGGCAGGCGGCCCTGCAGTTCCGGAATCAGGTCTGAAGGCTTGGACAGGTGGAACGCGCCGGAGGCGATGAACAGAATGTGGTCAGTCCGAATGGAGCCGTATTTGGTGCTTACTGTGCTGCCTTCAATCAGAGGCAACAGGTCGCGCTGAACGCCTTCCCGGGACACATCCGAGGAGGTGTTTTCCGAGCGTTTGGCAACCTTGTCGATCTCATCGATAAAGACAATCCCGTTCTGCTCAACCGCCTGAATGGCCTTCTGCTTGATCTCTTCCTCGTTCACCAGCTTGGCGGCTTCTTCGTCCTTCACCCGCTTCATGGCATCCGCCACTTTCATCTTGCGGGTCTTGCGCTTGTCCGAAGACAGGTTGGAGAACATGCTCTGCAGTTGAGAGGTCATCTCTTCCATGCCCGGAGGCGCCATGATCTCCACGCCGGCGCTGCTGCTGCGCAAATCGATCTCGATTTCTTTGTCGTCCAGTTCACCTTCCCGCAGTTTCTTGCGAAACAGTTGTCTGGTTGAGGAGTCCGCATTGGTGCGCTGGCTGTCTTCGTTAAAATCCCTGGGAGGCGGCAGCAGGGCATCCAGAATGCGGTCTTCGGCGGCATCCAGTGCACGGTGTTCATGCCGCTTCATTTCCTGTTCCCGCAGCATTTTCACCGCCATGTCGGCCAGGTCGCGGATGATAGATTCCACATCCCGGCCTACATAGCCCACTTCGGTAAATTTGGTGGCTTCCACTTTCAGGAAGGGGGCATCCGCCAGTTTGGCCAGCCGGCGGGCGATTTCCGTTTTACCGACACCAGTAGGGCCGATCATCAGGATGTTTTTCGGGGTAATTTCATCCCGCAGGCTGCTGTCCAGTTGCATGCGGCGCCAGCGGTTACGCAGGGCAATGGCGACGGCGCGTTTTGCTTCTTCCTGGCCCACGATGTGTTTGTTCAGTTCGTGGACAATCTCTCGGGGAGTCATTGCAGACATGGTCGCTCCGGTCGTCAGTCTTTAATGGGCAGCACTTCCAGAGTGCGGTTCTGGTTGGTGTAAATGCAGATATCACCGGCAATTTCGAGCGCTTTTTCGGCGATTTCATGGGCACTGAGCTCGGTATTCTCCAGTAGTGCCCGGGCGGCGGCCTGGGCAAACGGACCTCCGGAGCCGATGGCGATCAGCCCCTGCTCCGGTTCGATTACGTCGCCGTTGCCGGTAATGATCAGGGAAGCGGTTTTGTCCGCAACGGCCAGCAGGGCTTCCAGTTTGCGCAGGGCACGGTCCGTGCGCCAGTCTTTGGCCAGCTCTACAGCGGCACGGGTGAGATTGCCCTGGTGTTTTTCCAGTTGGGCCTCGAATCGCTCGAACAGGGTAAAGGCATCGGCGGTGCCACCGGCAAAGCCAGCGATTACCTGGCCGTTGTACAGGCGGCGTACCTTTCGGGCATTGCCTTTCATAACGGTGTTGCCAAGGGATACCTGGCCATCACCGCCCATGGCGACTTCATTCTCCCGGCGTACGGAAACTATGGTGGTCATTGGGGCTCCAGTTGCCTGTTTGAATTTGTATTTTGGCTTTATGGAGGCGCTGGGCGGGATTTCAAGAGCAGGGGAGGTGGCTGAACACAGTTCAGCCTTCTTTCGGGATCTTGCGCACCAGAGGCTGGATATTGATAGTAACCAGCTTGTCGACCGCCGAGTTCATCTGGCTGCGGGAGTTGAATGGCCCCACATTTACGCGGTACCACACACTTCCGTTGTCGAGATCAATACGCTGTACATGAGCCCTGAGTCCCTGGAAGGCGATCTGCGCACGCTGTCGCTCGGCGTCTTCCTTACTCCTGAACGAGCCAGACTGTACGACATAATCGAACTCCTGCATGGCCGGGCCCGGGGTATATTCTTCCACTTTGGGCGGAACGACCTCGGATTCCGGCAGCATTTCGTAGAATCGGAAGTTCTGCTCTTTCGGCCGAGTGTTCTGTTTAGCCGTGGTGTTGGCGGGTTGCTTGGGCGCTACCGGGGTTTGCTCCTGAATCGGGGTTTGCCTGGCCGTTTCCGGCCCGCCGGGCAAGGTGTTCAGGTAGACGATAAAGCCGATGAAGCCACCCACGGCGGCCAGAGACAGGATGGTTTTCATAGACAAGGCGCCATGCTGTGAATGCGAGGGTGCACTCTTTTTGGGTTTGGACGGCTTGCGGGGCCTGGCCGCGGGCTTGCTGGCGGCGGCCCCTTTGCCCGCAGGGCGATCTTTCCTGGCGTAATCTCTGGCCATGGCCTGATTACATCTCCTCTGGTGCGCTTACGCCGAGCAGGTCCAGGCCATTGGCAATCACCTGGCGCACGGCCAGGTAGAGGCTGACTCTGGCGTCCCGCAGGGCGGTATCTTCAATCAGCACCTTGTGGGCGTTGTAGTAAGTATGGAACTGGCCCGCCAGCTCACGCAGGTAATGGGTGAGGTGGTGGGGCTCGCGCTGGGCGGCGGAGTTGGCAATCAGTTCCGGATACTTCGCCAACTGGTTGGCCAGCTCTTTCTCTTCATCCAGAGTCAGCAGGCTCAGGTCGCCGACACATTCGTTCATGCCACGCTGCACGCCCTCGGCGGCCAGTTTGCGCAGTACGCTGCAAATCCGGGCATGGGCATACTGGATGTAATACACCGGGTTTTCATTGGTCTGGGAGCGGGCCAGGTCGATATCGAAGGTCAACTGGGAATCCACGCGCCGTGCCGCCAGGAAGAACCGGGTGGCATCCCGGCCCACTTCGTCGATCAGGTCCCGTACGGTGACGTAGCTGCCGGCCCGCTTGGAGATTTTCACTTCCTGGCCGGAGCGGGTCACCATCACCATCTGGTGCAGAACGTAGTCCGGCCAGCCTTGGGGGATGCCGGCTTTCAGTGCCTGAAGGCCAGCGCGCACACGGGTTACCGTGGAGTGATGGTCTGCGCCCTGTTCGTTGATCACAGTGGTAAAGCCGCGCTGCCACTTGTCCAGGTGGTAGGCCACGTCCGGCAGGAAGTAGGTGTAGCCGCCGTCCTTTTTGCGCATAACCCGGTCTTTGTCGTCGCCGAACTCGGTGGTTTTCAGCCACATGGCGCCATCTTGCTCGTAGGTGTAGCCGTTGGCTTTCAGGCGCTCAACGGTGGCTTCCACCTTGCCGTCCTCGTACAGGGACGATTCCAGGAAATACACATCGAACTGAACCCCGAAGGCTTTCAGGTCCAGGTCCTGCTCACGGCGCAGGTAGGCCACGGCGAATTCGCGGATGGCGTCCCGATCATCCGGGTCGGCCTTGGCAGTGACTTCCCGGTCGTCGGCAATCACGGTTTCGCCGGCCATATAGGCGTTGGCCACATCGACAATGTAATCGCCCCGGTAGCCGTCTTCCGGCCAGCTTTCGTCTTCCGGCGTCAGTCCCTTAACGCGGGACTGTACCGACAGGGCCAGATTATTGATCTGGGCGCCGGCATCGTTGTAGTAGAACTCCCGGGTAACGTCGTAACCGTTGGCTTCCAGTAACCGACACAGGCAATCGCCAATGGCGGCGCCACGGCCGTGGCCTACGTGCAGCGGGCCGGTGGGGTTGGCAGACACAAACTCCACCTGAACCTTCTCGCCGTTACCGGAGTTGTTGCGGCCGAACTGCTGCGCTTCGTCCAGGATGGTGTTCACAATGCCGAAGGCGCTGGCGGTGCTCATGAAAAAATTGATAAATCCCGGCCCGGCAATCTCCACCTTTTCCACGGCAGAACTCTCTGGCAATGCCGCCACCAGGGCTTCGGCCAGCTTGCGAGGCGGGCAGCCGGCGGCTTTGGATGCCACCAGGGCAATATTACAGGCATAGTCCCCGTGGGACTTGTCTTTGGTGTTGCCCACCTGAGGAGTGAAGCTCTGGTCTGCCGGCAGTGTGCCGTCAGACTGAAGGGTCGCCAGTGCAGACTGGAGAAGCTCGGATACGGTCTCTTTCATGCTGTCGAATGACTCGGTTTGCAGAAGAATGGGTGTCAGGGCAGGGCGCCCGTTGAAAACAGAAGGGGCGTATTATCGCGGAAAGTCGGGCTGCAAGCAAAAACGTTGGGGCGCCAGTGGTGTCTGAGAAATTAACTCGTTTCCTGGGGATCCACATCCACAATCCATTTAGTGCTCGCAGGCAGCTTGCTCTGATCCAGGTGTTGACATATGTGACTAAGCAAGTGGTTGAGTCGGCGCCGATTGTCGCTGCACAGGATCAGTTGCGCCCGGTGCCGGTCGGCTTTACGTGCAATTACCGCCGGTAGCGGCCCCCAGGTTTCTATGCCGCTCACTGCCGTCATGGGTTTAATGGTGTCCAGCAGTTGCAGGCTTGCCTGCATGGTGTCGGCTTCCGCGCGGAGTATGGCCATAGCACGGAATGGTGGAAGGGCGCCGGTTTGGCGCTCGGCCAGAAGTTGGTCTGCCAAGGCGGCGTAGTTGCCCTTGCAGAGCGATTTCAATAGCGGGTGGTCGCTGTGGCAGGTCTGGATCATCACTTTGCCAGGTTTTTCGCCCCGGCCAGCGCGGCCGCTGACTTGCAAAAGCGTCTGTACCATCTGTTCCGGCGCCCGAAAATCGACACTGAACAGGCCGCCATCGGCATTGACGGCGGCAACCAGCGTCACGTTCGGAAAGTCGTGGCCCTTGGCGAGCATCTGGGTGCCCACCAGTATGCAGGGCGCACCGCTGTTAACCTGAGCCAGTATATTCTGGATGCTCCCTTTGCGCTGGGTGCTGTCCCTGTCTACCCGTACAATGGGGGTGTTCGGAAACTGTTCGGCCAGGGTTTCTTCTGTGCGCTCTGTGCCCTGGCCTACGGGCTTGAAATTTTCGCTCTGGCATTTGGGGCAGATGTGGCTTGCGGCCATCTGGAAGTCGCAGTGATGGCAACGCATGGCTCTGTCCCGGCGATGGTATGTCAGTCGGGTATCGCAGCGCGGGCATTCCTCCATGTGGCCACAATCGAAGCACATCATGATGGGGGCGAATCCCCGCCGGTTCACAAATACCAGTGCCTGCTCACCTCGTGCCAGTGTTTCCTTTATGGCGTTCAGGGTGGGTCGCGAAAGGCCGGCCTCCAGAGGTCGGCTGCGTATGTCGAGCAAGGCCACTTCCGGTGGCAAGGCGTTACCAGCCCTTTGCTCCAGCCGGATAAGGTGGTATTTGCCTTGCCTGGCATTGTGCCAGGATTCCAGTGATGGCGTGGCCGAACCCAGGATGACGGGGCACTTATTGAGGTGTGCACGGTATACCGCGACGTCTCGCCCCGAGTAGCGAAATCCCTCCCCCTGCTTGTAGGAGTTGTCGTGCTCTTCATCCACAATAATGGCGCGCAGGTTGGTAAAGGGCAGCAAGACAGCAGAACGGGTGCCGATCAGTATAATGGGTTCCCCGTTTCGGATTCTCAGCCAGGTATCCAGGCGTTCGCCATCATTTAGAGCCGAGTGCCAGGCTACAATCCGGTTGCCGAAGTAGCGCCGGAAGCGGGCGAGGGTTTGGGGGGTGAGGTTGATTTCGGGAACCAGTACCAGAGCCTGTTGGTCGTCCCGCAGTTTTTGTGTCAGATAATGAAGATAGAGCTCGGTCTTGCCGCTCCCGGTGATGCCATAAAGAAGTGTGGCGCTGAAGCGATCTGTAACCTGCGGTAATTCTTTGGCCGCTGCCAGTTGCGCGGGTGAGAGTCTGGGGCCGTCGACTGTGACGATGCTCTCGCTGGAAGTCGGATGCTGTGGATCGCTAAGTTCGATGAGGCCTTTATCGTGAAGGCTTTTGATCTGAGGGCGGTTGAAGCCGGCTTTAACCAGTTCGCCGGTCGATATGCCGGGGGCGCGCTGGATGGCTTCCAGCAAGGCTTTCTGTCGATGGGCGTTTGCCGGCAGTGAGGCGATGTTTTGGGTGCCTTGCCAGTGTTCATCCTGTTTCTGCTGTGACGGCCGGCCTCGGCGTAATGCGGGAGGCAGGGCGGTGAACAGGCACTCACCCAAGGGGTGTTGATAGTAGTCACTGGCCCAGCTCAGGAGCCGGAAGGTGGCTTGGGGTAAGGCGGGCCAGGGCTCATGCACGTCCAGAATTTGTTTCAGGGTAATGCCGTCTGGTGGTGTGACGCCGGTTTCCACGACAAGGCCGGTAAGGGTTTGCCTGCCAAAGGGTACTTTTACGCGTTGCCCGGGTGAGACCGTGATGGTCTCCGGGATTCGGTAATCAAAGAGTCGCCGGAGCGGGCGATTCAGGGCGATGCGGGCGATTGAGGGCCGTGTCACGGTAACTGCGTATCCTGAAAGCGGGCAAAAGTAGGCTGGTTGCATGGTATCCGGACGGTTCCGGAGGGCCAAGATACTTGCCTGTGGTCGGGTTTGTCAGTAAGATTCGCGGTCTGTTTCTGGCCGGGCTTGATTGTGCACGGTCTTTTCAATTGATTCAAACATGCGGTGCCTGGCACCTGGGCAGCTAAGGTGCCCCGTGATCAGGTAGCGGCATGACCTAACGAGGTTCGCCATGAAAGAAGGTATTCACCCGAAGTACGAAGACATCACCGCTACCTGTTCCTGCGGTAATGTGATCAAGACCCGTTCTACCATCGGTCACGATCTGCAGCTGGACGTATGTTCCCAGTGCCACCCGTTCTACACCGGCAAGCAGAAGGTTATGGACACCGGTGGTCGTATCGATCGCTTCCAGAAGCGTTTCGGCAGCCGTATCGGTGGCAAGAAAGACTGATCCGCGCCGGGATGTTGAAAAAGCGCCTTTGGGCGCTTTTTTTGTGCGCCATTGAAAAATAAAGTTTGCTATATACGCAAAATGCACTATTGACTGTTCACAAAATATTCGATTTCGGCTTGTCGTTTTGGGTCGGGCGCGCCATAATGGCGCGCTCCGTTGGGCGAGCTCCAGCGGGATTTACCTTTAAACGTGACAAACGGAACAGTGGCAATGTCTCAAGATCTGAAAGAAGCAGCCCTTGAATATCACGCCAAACCGCGGCCGGGTAAGCTGAGTGTTGAAATCACGAAGCCGACCCAGACTTCCCGCGACCTCTCCCTGGCGTACAGCCCCGGGGTTGCCGAACCGGTCCGCGAGATCGCGAAGGACCCCGAGAATGCATACAAATACACAGCCAAGGGTAACCTGGTAGCCGTTATTTCTGACGGTACTGCCATCCTGGGTCTGGGTAATCTCGGCCCCCTGGCGAGCAAGCCGGTAATGGAAGGCAAGGGCGTACTGTTCAAGCGCTTTGCCGGAATTGACGTCTTCGACATCGAGGTTAATTCCGAAAGCCCGCAAGCGTTTATTGAAACTGTTGAGCGTATCGCCGATACCTTCGGTGGTATCAACCTCGAAGACATCAAAGCACCGGAGTGCTTCGAGATTGAGCGTGCGCTGATTGAAAAGTGTAACGTGCCCATCTTCCACGATGACCAGCACGGTACCGCTATCGTAACTGCGGCCGGCATGATCAATGCCCTTGAGCTGCAGGGCAAGAAAATTGAAGAGGCAAAGGTGGTATGTCTGGGCGCCGGTGCGGCCGCCATTGCCTGCATGAAGTTGCTGATCAGCTGCGGTATGCGCTCTGAGAACATCTTCATGCTCGACCGTAAGGGTGTGATCCACTCTGGTCGTGATGATCTGAACCAGTACAAGGCGATGTTCGCCAACGATACCGGCAAGCGTACTCTGGACGACGCCATCGACGGTGCCGACGTGTTCCTGGGTCTGTCCGGCCCGGACCTTCTGACTGCCGAGCAATTGGCGAAAATGGCGCCGAACCCGGTGGTGTTTGCCTGTTCCAACCCGGATCCGGAAATCAGCCCGGAAGTGGCTCTGGCTACCCGTGATGATCTGATCATGGCGACAGGTCGCTCTGACTATCCGAACCAGGTGAACAACGTGCTTGGCTTCCCGTTCATTTTCCGTGGTGCACTGGATGTACGTGCAACCGCTATCAACGAGGAAATGAAGGTTGCCGCGGTTAACGCAATCCGTGAGCTGGCCAAAGAGCCGGTGCCGCAGGAAATCTGTGAAGCCTACGGTGTTGATTCGTTCGAATTCGGTAAGGAATACATCATTCCAAAGCCGATGGATGTTCGTCTGCTGGAAGTGGTGCCGGCCGCCGTGGCCCGTGCTGCGGTAGATTCCGGTGTTGCGCGTAATCCGTACCCTGCGCACTACCCGCTGAAGTCCATGGACGACATCATCTGATCGGGATGTAGTCTGGCTTCAAAAAAACCGGCGGAGATCCCGCCGGTTTTTTTGTGCTTACTGGTTGGGGGCTACGGCCGATCAGAAGATCTGCCGTGACAGGTCGTCCCCGTTACTATTGTCGCCATTCCCTCCGATACTCTCGGCTGGCAGAGGCGAGGGTGCGTCTTCTTCCTTGAATATCTCGAAAACGGCTTCTTCGCCGGGTCGAGCTCTTTCTCCGGTTTTCGGGTTGATCCGGATATTCACGATGCCATTGGGCCTGGGCATGGTGGCTGCTGGCTGGCCTGCCAGTGCTACTTTCATATAGTCGACCCATATCGGCAGTGCGGTACTGGCGCCATACTCGCCGCGACCCAGGGGAGAGGGTTGGTCAAATCCGACCCAGACCGTGGTTGCAATGTCGTGATTGAAGCCCGCGAACCAAGTGTCTTTCTGCTCGTTGGTGGTGCCGGTCTTGCCGGCGATGTCGCTGCGGTTCAGGGCCAGAGCGCGCCGCCCGGTTCCCCTGCGAACCACGTCCTGCATCATGGAGTGCATGATATAGATTGATCGTTCGTCGGCCAGGCGTTGCATGATTCGTGGTTCGGTTGTGTTCTCCCCGGCAGCGGAGGCTGGCAGTGTCATGCCTTCAATTTCGGGTGGTTGCTCCGAAGTGCGTTGTTCGGCATCGGCGGCCTGCGTAGAGGCAGCGTCGCAGTTTTCGTCGCACAATATGGTCTTCGGGGCTTCATAGACTACGTTGCCGTCCCATTCCTCGATTCGTTCAATCAGGTAGGGTTGTACGTCGTAACCGCCATTGGCTATCACCGCAAAGCCTCTTGCCAGCTCCATGGGGGTCAGCAGGCCGCTGCCCAGAGAGAGTGAGAGGTTGGACGGCATGTTTTCGGTCGGGAGCTTGAGTTGCTCAAGATAGTTGAGGGTGGTGTTGATGCCAAGGTCTCTCAGCAGGCGAATGGAAACCAGGTTGCGAGAACGGTAAAGGCCTTCGCGCAAGGTGGTTGGTCCGTAGAACTGACCTGATGAGTTCTGTGGCCGCCATGCGGTTTCAAGTTCGGAATCTTCGAACACAATCGGGGCATCGTTGTAGATGGTGGCGGGTGTTCTTCCGTTCTCCAGCGCGGAAAGGTACAGGAACGGCTTGAACGTAGAGCCTGGTTGACGGTTGGCCTGGGTGGCGCGATTGTATTTGCTCTGGTTGAAGCTGTAGCCGCCCGCCAAGGCTTCAATGGCGCCAGTTTTGGCCTCGAGAGAGATGAGCGCGCCCTCGATTCTGGGTGCCTGCGCCAGGGAAACCCGCAGTTCGGTGACTGTCTGAGTCGATACGCTCTCGCTCTCAGGCTCTGCTTCAGCGTCTGCAATCTGTGGTAGTTGGTCAACTTTTACATAAATAACATCCCCGGGGCTTACCACGTCGGAAGGGTTCTGTGGTTCGGGCCCGGTGATGCTCTCGGTGCGGAATCGGCGTGCCCAGGTCATGGTGTCAAAGGGCATAACGCCCGGCCCCAGGCGCCGGGTGTGCACTCTCACTTCATCCTTTTCGTCATCTATGGATGTCACAACGGCTGGTACCAGTGCTTCAACCCGCGGGTAGTTCTGCATCTGGTTCGACAGTTCAGCCGGGGTCAGGCCTTCAATATCAAACTGTCCGATGGGGCCTCGGAATCCGTGCCGGCGGTCATAGGCTTCGAGGCCTGCTCTCAATGCCTTGGTGGCAGTTTGTTGCTTGGTGCTGTCGACGGTCAGGGTCACGCTGTAACCGTCGGTGTAGGCGTTTTCCCCGTAGCGGCGAACCATTTCTGCCCGGGCCATCTCTGCCACGTAGTCGGCGTCCACTTCGGCGTCACGGGTGTTATAGCTGGCGGTCAGAGGTGCTTTGCTGGCCAGAGACCAGGCGTCTTCGGTGATGTAGCCCAGGTCTTTCATCCTGCCGAGAATCCAGTTACGGCGGATCAAGGCTCGTTCCGGATTTGCGAGAGGGTTATAGGCCGAAGGGGCTTTGGGCAGGCCGGCCAGCATTGCCATCTGTGCCAGTGACAGCTCTGTCACCGGTTTGTCGTAGTAGACCTGGGCTGCGGCGGCGATTCCATAGGCCCGGTTACCGAGGTAGATCTTGTTCAGGTAGAGCTCAAGAATCCGGTTTTTATCCAGTTCACGTTCAATCTGAAGAGCCAGCAGTATCTCGTTGAACTTTCGGATGAAGGTCCGGTCGCGTGACAAAAAGTAATTTTTTGCAACCTGCATGGTGATGGTGCTGCCGCCAGACTGGATTTCTCCGGTGGTGATCAGTTCCACTGCAGCCCGCGTCAGGCCTTTAATGTCGACTCCGAAGTGCTCGTAAAAACGCGCGTCTTCCGCCGCCAGAAAGGCTTGTAACTGAATTGTAGGGATCTGTTCTATTGTGATCGGTGCCCTTCTCTTTTCACCGAATTCTGCTATTAATCTGTTGTCTTTGCTATACACCCGTAAAGGCGTCTGCAGCCGGACATCCAGCAATTGCTCGACCGGTGGCAGATTGGGCCGAAGATAAAGATACAGGCTTGAGGAAATAATAATGGCGACACTCAGGCCGGTAAGAAAGAACCAGGCAAAAACGCGAGATGTACGCAACAAATGAGACATTTTTTTCTGACAACTGTTGGATATAGGTCTATTATTTGAGAAATTGCTTTAGGAAGGTTCGGTCGCCTCGCCGTCTGCAATGTCTCCCGAAATTCGAGAGATTGCATTGTAGACGGAATAAATAAGAAATTCTCTTACATAAAAAACACATAGAACGCCTCTGAAATGATCGCCTTTACAGGGAGTGGTTCAGGGGTTCCAACGCCGGGTGCATTTAACCAGGTATAGGGTGAGCGCGTGTTCGGATTACCAGGAAAAAAATCCAGTGCCGTCCTTGGGGTGGATATAAGCTCCAGTTCGGTCAAGCTGCTAGAGCTGTCAAAACATGGCGATCGATACAAGGTCGAGAGCTATGCGGTAGAGCCGTTGCCGGCCAATGCAGTTGTTGAAAAAAACATCACAGACGTCGAAGCGGTTGGGGAAGTGCTCAAGCGTGTCGCGTCCAAGTCACGCACCAGTGTGAAACAGGTGGCTGTTGCTGTTTCCGGCTCGGCGGTGATCACCAAGGTTATCCAGATGGATGGTGGTCTTAACGAGTTTGAGATGGAAGACCAGATCGCACTGGAAGCGGATCAGTACATTCCTTACCCCCTCGATGAAGTGGCGATCGATTTCGAAGTCCAGGGCCCTTCCGAATCCAACCCGGACCAGGTGGATGTGCTGCTGGCGGCCTGCCGTAAGGAAAACGTCGATATCCGCGAAGACGCCCTGGAAATTGCAGGGCTGACAACCAGGATTGTCGATGTGGAAGCCTACGCTCTGGAGCGCGCTTACAGTCTGATTGAGCCCCAGCTTGATTCTCAGGGCGAGGAGTTGGTGGTTGCCATCGTCGATATCGGTGCAACCATGACAACCCTGAGTGTGCTGGCAGAGGGCAAAACGGTCTATACCCGCGAGCAGATCTTTGGCGGAAAACAGCTGACGGAAGAAATTCAGCGTCGTTACGGGCTTTCGTTTGAAGAGGCGGGTCTGGCCAAGAAGCAGGGCGGTTTGCCGGACGACTACAACGAGGAAGTCCTGACCCCGTTCCGGGAAGCGGTTGTTCAGCAAGTGGCACGGGCGCTGCAGTTTTTCTTCGGCGCCAGTCAGTACAACGTGGTGGATTACGTGGTGCTCGCCGGTGGAACAGCGTCGATTCAGGGGCTCACGGAAATGGTGGAAGAGAAAACCGGAACGCCAACCCTGGTGGCCAATCCGTTTGCCAACATGGCGGTGGGTTCCCGGGTCAACGCCTCTGCGCTCAGCAATGATGCCCCCTCATTGATGATTGCCTGTGGTCTGGCAATGAGGAGTTTTGACTGATGGCAAAGATTAACCTCAGGCCCTGGCGGGAAGAGCTTCGCGCGGAGAAGCAGAAGCAGTTTGTCGTGATGATACTGGGCGCCGTGATTATCGCGGGTGGCCTCGCTTTCCTCTGGAAATCGGATATGGACAGCCGGATTGCCTACCAGCAATCCCGTAATGCCTATATCGAGACCGCGACGAAAGAGCTGGACAAGCAAATCAAGGAGATTGAAAACCTCAAGCGTCAGCGCGATGAGTTGCTGGCGCGCATGCAGGTGATTCAGGATCTTCAGGGCAAGCGGCCGGTAATTGTGCGGGTGTTCGATGAGTTGGTGAGAACCCTTCCTGACGGACTTTACTACACCGATCTCAAGAAAACCGGTGAGCGACTCGAAATCGTGGGTATGGCAGAGTCCAATAGCCGCATTTCGAACCTGATGCGTCAGTTCGAAGATTCTGAATGGTTTGCCAATCCCAATCTGACTAATGTGGCCGCAGCAGACAGCCGTCGCGCTGGCTACAGTCAGTTCAATCTCTCTGTCCAGCAACGGACACCAGAGCCCGAAGGGGAGGATAACTGATGAGCCTCGCGGACTCTCTGAAAAGTCTTAACGAATTCGATATCAATGATCTTGATCTCAACAACGCAGGTATCTGGCCCGCGCCGGTAAAGGCTATCGTGGCGTTAATTGTCTTCAGCCTGATACTCGGTGGTGGATACTGGTTCTTTATCAAGGATCAGTATGCCCAGCTTGATCGAGTGGAGCAGCAAGAGCAGGAGCTCAAGCAGCGCTACGAGCAAAAAGCGTATCAGGTGGCGAACCTGGATGTTTTCAAGGCACAGATGGAAGAGATGGAGGAAACCTTTGGAGCGCTGGTGCGTCAGCTGCCTAGTGAAACCGAGGTGCCTGGCCTGCTGGAAGATATTACCAATACGGCGTTAGGGAGCGGTTTGGCGCTGCAGGAAGTAAAGCTTCAGCCGGAGCAGCAGCGAGACTTCTATTCCGAGCTTCCCATCAATATCCGAGTGTCAGGTTCGTATCATGAGCTGGCCTCTTTCGTAAGCAGTGTGGCGAGCCTGCCGCGCATCGTAACACTGCACGATTTAACCATTAAACCAATGGGCGGAGACGGAGACCAGCTGGACATGCAGGTGGTTGCCCGTACTTACCGCTACCGGGCTGGAGAATGAGCATGACAGGAAAGCATGCGGGAAAAGCCTGGCTGGGTGTGTGTCTGGCGTCTTTGCTGACGGCTTGTTCCCAGGGAAACGGTTTCTCGGATCTCGACAAGTTCATGGCGGATACTCGGGCCAAGCCTCGGGGACACGTGGAACCCTTGCCGGAGTTTAAGGCCTATGAGGCTTTCAGTTATTCGGCGGCCGATCGCCGGGCGCCGTTTGAGCCGCCAGTCGATGTTCAGCTTACCATGGTGGATGAACAGCCGGTCAGTGATGTTGAGCCGGATCTGGATCGCCCCAGGGAGGTTCTCGAGAACTTTGATCTGAAGTCTCTGGCCATGGTGGGCACCCTGCAGGGGGTTGAGGGGAACCTGTTCGCCCTGATAAGAGATAGCGCCGGTGGCATTCACCGGGTGCGCACCGGTAATTACATGGGCCAGAACTATGGCCGTATTGTGGGCGTCAGTGAAACCCGCATTGAACTGATTGAAATCGTTCCGAATGGCCGGGGTGGTTGGGTAGAACGCCCGCGCTCCCTGTCTTTGGATGAAGGCTGAGGAGCGGTAACGGTATGAATTCAAGAAACATGCACGAACAAACAGGTTTAGGGTCGAGGCTAGCGATGTTCAAAAAACTCAATGTCTGCGTAGGCGTGATTGCCATCGGGTTATGGAGCGGCCTGGCCAGCGCGGTCACGCTGCAGGACTTGTCGTTTTCGTCGCTGCCAGGAGAGCGGCTGGAAGTCACTATGCAGTTTGATGGCACGCCGCCGGAGCCGTCGGGCTATACCATAGAACGGCCGGCCCGGATAGCGGTAGATCTGAAGGACACCACCAGTGCTCTGAATCAGCGCAGTATCCCTCTGGGTTCAGGTAATGCTCAGAGCGTGACCGTGGTGGAAACCAAGGATCGTACTCGGTTGATCTTTAACCTGGTTGAATTGGTACCTCACGACACCGTGCGTACCAACAACTCTCTGGTAATGACCATTGGCGGTGAGTCCGATGCCGCCGCCTCTACCTCTTCTCAGCCGGCACAGCGCACGACAACGGATTCTCCAGCATCGTCGAATGCGTTGGCTGGCGTCGATTTCCGTCGAGGTAAAGAGGGTGAAGGTCGGGTGATCGTCGATCTCGGAAGTAACACGGCGACCGTAAACCTGAATGAGTTGGGCGGCCGGATCCGCTTGACCATGCCGGATCTTCAGGTGCCTGCGGATCTTCGGCGCCGCCTGGATGTAACTGATTTTGCTACCCCGGTTACGCGCATCGATACGTATGTAGAAGATGGCAGTGCGGTAGTTGAAATTCGGCCGGAGGGCGACTACGACTATATCGCTTATCAGTCTGGTCGCGAATTCACCGTGAGTGTTGAAGCGCTGACTCAGGAGGAAGCCGAAGCTCGCAGAGAGGAGAAGTTCCCGTATACCGGCGAGAAGCTCTCCCTGAACTTCCAGGATATTGAAGTTCGCTCTGTCCTGCAGCTGATTGCTGATTTCACCGGTCTTAACCTGGTTGCCAGTGATACAGTGGGTGGCAGTATCACTCTGCGCCTGCAGAATGTGCCCTGGGACCAGGCGCTGGATCTGATCCTCAAAACCAAAGGTTTGGACAAACGCCAGATTGGCAACGTCCTGCTGGTTGCGCCTGCTGAAGAAATTGCGGCTCGTGAGAAGCTGGAGCTCGAGACAAATAAGCAGATCGCTGAGCTGGCGCCGGTGCGGCTGGATATTATTCAGGTGAACTATGCCAAGGCCGCAGATGTAGTGTCGCTGATCCAGGCGGATGAAGAACTGATCTCTTCCCGCGGCTTTGTGTCTTCTGATGCAAGAACCAATACCATCAGTGTTCGTGAGACGGCCGAGAAACTTGAGGAAATTCGTCGCCTGGTATCTACTTGGGACGTGCCAGTCCGTCAGGTTTCTATTGAAGCCCGCATTGTGCGAGCTCAAACCAACGTTGCTGAGGATCTGGGCGTCCGCTGGGGCGGCGGCGGATTTGACATCCGTGGGGACAATATCGTCAAGGTGGGTGGCTCCCTGGATACTCTGAGTGAGGCTACTGACATTGCAAACGGCGACGGAGACAGCTTCTCATTCCCCGGGGGACTGGTTGCAGATCTCGGGGTTACCGGTGAAGGTGCTTCATCCATTGCGATCGGCTGGGGTAGTGATGACTTTCTTGTAGATTTGGAGTTGTCGGCGCTCGAGAGCGACGGGCGGGCAGAAGTAGTGTCTCAACCTCGAGTTGTGACTGCTGATCGCCAGACCGCGTCTATCAAATCGGGTGAGGAAATTCCTTACCAAGAAGCATCATCCAGTGGTGCCACCTCGGTATCGTTCAAAGAAGCTGTGCTGTCACTGGAAGTTACTCCTCAGATCACTCCGGACGACAACATTATTATGGACCTCGTTGTGAATCAGGATTCCCGCGGTGAAGTAACTGCTGGTATTCCCTCCATCAATACCAACGAAGTCACGACTCAGGTCCTGGTGGCCAATGGAGAGACAGTTGTGTTGGGCGGTATCTTCCAGTCAGAAGTTGCTACTCAGACAACCAAAACGCCTTTCCTTGGTGACATCCCATACCTTGGTCGCTTGTTCAAGCGTACGGAGCATATTGATGAGCGCAGTGAGTTGTTGATCTTTATTACACCGAAGATCATCAAGAACGATCTGATTCAGTAACCGTTCGCCAATGGTTCAAAACCGCCGGTAACCCCGGCGGTTTTTTCGTTCAGGGGTGGTTCACCGGTTCCAAGCCGCTTATGGATTGCCGGTCCTTATGCTATTCTCACCCGCCTGAAACCTGTTGAGCGGAAATTATGTCTTTGCCCAAACGTGTTGTTCTGGTTGGGCCCATGGGGGCTGGAAAAAGCACCATTGGCCGGTTGCTGGCCAGGGAGCTCGGCTATCGATTCCTGGACTCGGACCGGATTATCGAAGAGCGATGTGGTGCCAATATTCCCTGGATCTTCGATGTTGAAGGTGAGGACGGTTTTCGTCAGCGTGAAACCGCAATGCTTGACGAGCTGTCCAATGAGGTGGGCACGGTGCTGGCGACCGGGGGCGGTGCCGTCATGCGTGCTGAAAACCACGGATTGTTGAAAAAGAACGCTGTGGTGGTTTACCTAAAAACCTCCATCGATCAACAGGTTGAGCGCACCCGAAAGGATCGTAACCGACCGTTGCTGCAGAATGACGATCCGGAAGGCGTGTTGCGCAGGCTGTTTGCGATTCGGGATCCGCTTTATACCGAGTTGGCAGACATCGTGATGTTTACCGATCGCAAAAGCCCACGTCTTGTCGTGCGGCAACTGGTCAACCGTATCAATCCTAAAACGCCCCGCCACAGAAGGCAGCGGCGGAAAGAGGGCAGGCATAATGCACAAGGTACTTCGAGAGCTGAAGGTTGAGCTTGGGGAGCGTAGTTATCCGATCATTATCGGGCAAGGGCTGCTGGGCTCGTTTGACCTGACACCCTGGGTGACGGGCCAGCAGGTTATGATCGTTACCAACGATACCGTTGGCCCGCTGTACCTTGAGAAAGTGAAAGGCTGTTTTCCCGGGAAAACCATCGACATGGTTACCTTGCCCGATGGCGAAAAGTTCAAGGACTGGCAGACCCTCAACCTGATTTTTGATGCTCTGCTGGAGAAACGTCATACCCGAAAAACCACCCTTGTCGCTTTGGGCGGTGGTGTTGTTGGTGATATGGCAGGTTTCGCGGCGGCCTGTTACCAGCGTGGTGTTCCCTTCATTCAGGTGCCGACCACGCTGCTTTCCCAGGTGGACTCCTCTGTCGGGGGGAAAACGGGGATCAACCATCCGCTTGGCAAGAACATGATCGGTGCCTTTCATCAGCCGCAGGCGGTCCTGATCGATACCGACAGCTTGCAAACGCTGCCGGCGAGGGAGGTGTCTGCCGGACTCGCTGAGGTGATCAAGTATGGTCTGATTCGGGACGAGTCTTTCCTGGCCTGGCTTGAGGATTCTATGGAGAGCCTGTTACGACTTGATGCTGAGGCATTAGGTGAGGCGATCTATCGTTCCTGTGTCTGTAAGGCGGAAGTTGTTGCGCTTGACGAACGAGAGGGCGGGTTGCGTGCAATCCTCAATCTTGGCCATACCTTTGGTCATGCCATTGAAACCTTTGCTGGCTACGGCAACTGGTTGCACGGTGAAGCCGTGGGCACGGGTATGATGATGGCAGCCGATCTCTCTGTGAGAGAGGGGCTGATCTCGGCGGACGACCGGGCCCGGGCGGTTGCCCTGATTCGGCGCGCTCGTTTGCCTGAGTGGGCACCGAGCGGCATGACATCAGAGGACTTCATGAATCTGATGTCCGTGGACAAGAAGAATGTGGATGGTCGGCTACGGTTGGTTCTCCTGAAAGCAATAGGTGATGCCTTTATCACCGAGAATGCCTCCGCTGACAACATCCGTGATACCTTGAGGGCATTCCTGCCACAGGCAGGCTGATGGGCTCTGAGTTTCGAAACAGGGACAGCGTGTGACTCAAGAATCCTTGAACAGTTCCGATGGTGGGGGGCTTTTCCCTCGACTCCAGCAGCGATACGGTCTTCGAGACAATCCTCTCGAGATGGAAACGCCGTTTTTCCCGGATGCCATGCGTCAGCACGCTTTGGAGACGTTGCGCCATCTTTGTGGGTTCGGGGACATGGTGCTGGTTCTGACCGGTGCGCCGGGGGCCGGTAAGACCCGGGTATTGGCAGAGTTGGTGCGCAGCGAGTCCTCAAGGCTTGATTTTCATCGAATTCCCGCGTCGGCGCTTACCAGCCGCCAGGCTCTCGCGCGTTACCTGAAACAACTGGCAAAATCCGGGATACCGGCAGACTCTGAGCCCAGAGAGGCCGTTTATCGCTTTTTTCGCTGGTCCGAATCCGGCCTCCGCCGAGGTCACCGGCAAGTGCTGCTGATTGACGATGCAGACCGGGTTGAGTCGGATGTTCTGAATCTTCTGGTAGCAGGCTTTGTGGCATCAGAACGGTCTGTTTCTGCCGTTCCGATTCTGGCCGGAACCGAGCAGGTCTGGAGCCAGTTGGAAGATCGTCCGGATTCCGCTTATGCGCATCACCTGAACCTGCCTCCGTTAAGCCGCGAAGATGTCAAGGCTTATCTCGAACCCAGGGTTCACCGGGCGGGTGGTTCTCAGTCTGAGCTGCTGTCGGCCTCTCGGCTGAAAAAGCTTGAGGTGTTGAGTCAGGGTAGCTTTGGTCGGCTAAAGCGTGTTGCGCCGGGTGTTTGGCTGGACATGGTGCCGTCTTCGGCAACGTCCTCTTCAAAAGCTGGTTTTACGGTTGCGCATTTACGGTGGCCTGCGCTGGGGCTGGTGTTGCTGGCGGCATCCTGGTGGTTTGTTTCCCAGCAATACGAGAGCACGGTTCAGCGACAAGCCGGCGCCGAGGTTGAGCCTGAGCTAGTCCGTAAGAGCATTACCATTGGTCCGGGTGCTGAGGATCCTGAACCGGAAATAGCGCCTTTGATTGCGCCTGCGGGCCAGGATGAGCCTGTCGTTCCGGGCGAGAACAATGCGGCTGAGGAATTGACACAGGCCCCGCCTGAAACAGAGATTGTCCCAGGGCCAGAGCCAGGGCCAGGGCCAGGGCCAGGGCCAGAGCCAGAGCCAGATTTGCCCCAATTCGCTCCGGAAATGCCTGACTCATACGTGCCAATAGGTGAGCTGCGAGCGCGGGAAGGGTGGACACTGCAACTGGTTGCCGGTAATTACGAGTCGACCGTACTGGAGGTGCTTGGCCGGGCATCTGACGGGTCCGCCCTCGAGTATACTGTCGGTGAAAGGCAAGGGCGCCAGTGGTTCATGTTGTTGTATGGCCGCTTCGCCAGTCAGGCTGAAGCGCAGACTGCGGCGCGTAATCTTCCCCCGGAGTTGGGAGTGAGCAATGCCTGGGCGCGGGCATTCAGGAGCCTGTAGGTCTGCACCATAGTGGTGCGTTTTTCGGGGTGGCGGTGGCCCGAACAGCGAAAAAAATTGTATACGTAGTTTCACGTGTGTAAAATCCCTTCCCCCTTTTTTTCGGTGTCAGCGCATTTCTCGCACCATTTCGGTGCAAGGTCGTCGCTGGCGGGAAGCATTTACACGCGAGAGAACGCTTATGACAACAGGCTTGTATCATCCTGATGAGTTCAGGGACAACTGCGGTTTTGGCCTGATTGCCCACATGAAGGGCGAAGCGAGCCATAAGCTGTTGCAGACAGCCATTGAATCTCTGACCTGCATGACTCACCGGGGCGGCATTGCTGCCGATGGCAAGACCGGTGATGGTTGTGGTCTGCTTATTCAGAGCCCCAAGGCCTTCCTCTATAAAGCTGCCCAGGCAGCCTTCGGCAAAAAACCTGGCGACTTGTTTGCGGTTGGCCAGGTTTTTTTGGCTAAGGACGACGCAAAAGCTTCTGCTGGCCGATCAGCTATTGAAAAAAGGCTGACGGAGCAAGGCCTTGAAATTATGGGTTGGCGGGAAGTGCCCGTCGATGACAGTTGCCTTGGCCCCATGGCTCTGGATTGTCTGCCACGCATCGAACAGGTATTTGTAGAGCCCGGCGGCAAGGAAGAAAAGGAATTTGCGATCAGTCTGTTCGTCGGGCGCCGCCACGCTGAACGAGATATGGCGGAAGACCCGGAATTCTATATCTGCAGTCTTTCCCATAAGACGTTGGCCTACAAAGGCCTGATGATGCCCGCGGATCTGGCCAACTTCTACAAGGATCTTGGTGATCCGGATCTGCAAACGGCCATCTGCGTTTTCCACCAGCGCTTCTCGACCAACACCATGCCGCGTTGGCCGCTGGCGCAGCCGTTCCGGTTCCTGGCCCATAATGGTGAGATAAACACCATCGACGGTAACCGTAACTGGGCAATCGCCCGCGCAGCCAAGTTCAGCTCACCGGATTTGCCGGATCTGCAGACCCTGCAGCCGCTGGTTAACCTGACTGGCTCCGACTCCTCCAGCATGGACAACATGCTGGAAGTGCTCCTGGCAGGTGGTGTTGACCTGTTCCGGGCGGTGCGCATGATGATTCCGCCTGCCTGGCAGAATGTCGATACCATGGATTCTGAACTGCGGGCCTTTTACGAGTACAACTCCATGCACATGGAGCCTTGGGATGGCCCGGCGGGCCTGGTAATGTCAGATGGCCGTTATGCGCTGTGTATGCTGGATCGCAATGGTCTGCGTCCTGCACGTTGGGTTATCACCAAGGACGATTTCATCACCCTGGCCTCGGAAGTAGGTACGTACAGCTACTCACCGGATGATGTGGTGGCCAAGGGGCGGGTTGGCCCGGGTCAAATGCTGGCCATCGATACCGAATCCGGCGAGGTCCTGCATACCGGGGATATCGACCAGCGGCTCAAAAAAGCCCAGCCCTACAAGCGCTGGCTCAAAGACAACGCGCTGCGAGTCGAGACCACGCTGAATCAGGCGACCCCGGAATTCAAACTGATGGAATCCGACGAGCTTCTGGTTCATCAGAAGATGTTCAATATCTCGTTTGAAGAGCGGGACCAGGTGCTGCGCCCACTGGCTGAGAGTGCCCAGGAGGCGGTCGGTTCCATGGGGGACGATACCCCGATGGCAGTTCTGTCCAGCAAGGTGCGCCATGTGGCGGATTACTTCCGGCAAAAATTCGCGCAGGTCACCAACCCGCCCATTGATCCGCTCCGTGAGACCATCGTCATGTCTCTGGAGACCTGTCTGGGCGCAGAGCAGAACGTTTTCGAGGAGTCTCCGGAGCACGCTAACCGGATTATCCTGACCACGCCGGTGCTGTCGCCGGCCAAGTTCCTGAAGATCAGTAATAACGATCGTCCGGGATTTGAAGTGGCAAAAATTGCCCTGAGCTATCGCCCGGAAGAGGGCCTGGAGCAGGCGGTTCGTCGGGTATGTGACGAGGCTGAAAAAGTCGTCCGTGATGGCAAGGTGCTGCTGATTCTCAGCGATAAGGATCTGGCTCAGGGCGATCTCCCCATCAATGCCCTGATGGCCACCGGCGCAGTGCACCATCACCTGGTGGCGAGAGGTCTGCGCTGTGATTCCAACATCATCGTGGAGACTGGCTGGGCTCGGGACCCGCATCACTTTGCGGTACTGTTCGGGTTTGGTGCTACGGCGGTCTACCCGTACCTGGCGTACCAGATCCTGAACGATCTGATTCGCACCGGCGAAATGCTGATGGATCCGATCGAAGCCAAGAACAATTACCGTAAGGGCATCAACAAGGGCTTGCTGAAGATCCTGTCGAAGATGGGGATCTCCACCATTACCTCCTATCGCGGTGCGCAACTGTTTGAAGCCATTGGTCTTGCCGACAATGTGGTAGACCTGTGTTTCAAAGGCGTCCCGAGCCGGATTCAGGGTGCCGACTTCTTCGATTTCCAGCAGGATCAGGAGCAGTTGGCCGCGGTCGCCTGGAAGCCCCGTAAGCCGATTTCCCAGGGCGGCCTGCTCAAGTACGTGCATGGCCAGGAATACCACGCCTTCAATCCGGACGTGGTGGGCAAACTGCAGGATGCCGTGATCAGTGGCGACTATGGCACCTACAAGGAATATGCTGGTCTGGTCAATGAGCGCCCGGTTGCCACCCTGCGCGACCTGCTGGTGTTCCGTGAGGGCATCCAGTCAATTGACCTGAGCGACGTTGAGCCAGTGGAGAATATTTTCCCGCGCTTTGACTCTGCGGCGATGTCTCTGGGTGCCCTGTCTCCGGAGGCGCACGAGGCTCTGGCCGTGGCGATGAACACGCTGGGTGGTCGTTCCAACTCCGGTGAGGGCGGCGAAGACCCGGCTCGTCACGGCACTAACAAGCGTTCCAAGATCAAACAGGTGGCTTCCGGTCGTTTCGGTGTGACCGCTGAGTACCTGCGTAGTGCCGATGTTATGCAGATTAAGGTGGCCCAGGGTGCCAAGCCGGGTGAAGGCGGCCAGTTGCCGGGTGGTAAGGTGAATGACCTGATCGCGCGCCTGCGTTACTCGGTGCCGGGTGTCACCCTGATTTCGCCACCGCCGCACCACGACATCTACTCCATTGAAGACCTGGCGCAGCTGATCTTCGACCTGAAGCAGGTGAATCCGGAGGCGCTGGTTTCCGTCAAGCTGGTATCAGAGCCTGGTGTGGGCACGATTGCCGCGGGCGTTGCCAAGGCCTATGCCGACCTGATTACGGTTTCCGGTTATGACGGCGGTACCGCAGCCAGTCCGCTGACCTCAATCCGCTACGCTGGTTCCCCCTGGGAGCTGGGCCTGACGGAAACCCAACAGGCCCTGCGCGCCAACGATTTGCGAGGCAAGATTCGCCTGCAGACCGACGGCGGCATCAAGACTGGCTTGGACGTGGTGAAAGCCGCGATTCTGGGCGCGGAAAGCTTTGGCTTCGGTACCACTCCGATGGTGGCGTTGGGTTGTAAATACCTGCGGATCTGCCACCTGAATAACTGTGCGACCGGTGTCGCGACACAGAACGACTATCTGCGCGAAGAGCACTTCAAGGGCACCGTGGAAATGGCCATGAACTTCTTCCGCTTTGTGGCGGAGGAAACCCGTGAATGGCTGGCGAAGCTGGGTGTGCGTTCTCTGGAAGAGTTGGTCGGCCGTGTTGACCTGCTGGAGCGTCTGCCGGGTAATACCGAGCGCCAGAAGAAGCTGGATCTGACCCGTCTGCTGCAGAATGACCACATTCCGGCTGACAAGCCGCACACCTGTCAGATTGAACGCAACAAGCCTTTCGATGAAGGTAAGCTGGCGGAGCAGATGGTGCAAGACACCGCTGCTGCCATCGCCGAGAAGTCCGGCGGTGCCTGGAGTTACCGGGTGACTAACTGTGACCGTTCCATTGGTGCACGCCTGTCTGGCGAGATTGCCGCCCGTTACGGCAACCAGGGCATGACCGATGCGCCCATCACCCTGGACCTGACCGGCACCGCTGGCCAGAGTTTCGGTGTCTGGAACGTTGGTGGTCTGAACCTGATTCTGGAGGGTGATGCTAACGACTACGTGGGTAAAGGCATGACCGGCGGTAAGCTGGTCGTCAAGCCGCCCCGTGGTAGTGATTTCGAGACCCAGGAAACCTCCATTGTCGGTAACACCTGTCTGTATGGCGCAACTGGTGGCAAGCTGTTTGCGGCCGGCACCGCCGGTGAGCGCTTTGCGGTTCGTAACTCCGGCGCCCATGCCGTGGTTGAAGGTGCTGGCGATCACTGCTGCGAATACATGACGGGTGGTCTGGTCACCGTGCTGGGGTCCACCGGCTACAACTTTGGTGCCGGCATGACCGGCGGGTTCGCCTATGTGCTGGACCTGGACAACACCTTTGTGGACAAATACAACCATGAACTGGTTGAGATCCAGCGTATTTCCCGTGAAGACATGGAAGCCTACCGGAACCACCTGCGTGGCGTGATCCGGGAGCACATCTCCGAAACCGGAAGTGCCTGGGCAGAGCACCTACTTGAAGATTTCGACGATTACATCGGCCGTTTCTGGCTGGTCAAGCCCAAGGCCGCGAACCTTCGCAGCCTGCTGGCAAGCACCCGCGCTCGTCCGGAATAACGGGCAGGTCCAACAAGGTTGATGGGTCGCACTCCGGTGCGGCCCCCGTCGAAATCGAGCTGATGAGAGTGGCAACATGAAAGAACGTCTCAACAATGACTTTCAGTTTGTGGAAGTTGGGCGGGTAGACCCGAAGAAGGTGCCTGCCAAGAAGCGCAAAAAGGAATTCGGGGAAATCTATCACCCGTTCAGCGAAACCCATGCGGCCTCCCAGTCCCATCGCTGCCTGGCGTGTGGGAACCCGTACTGTGAATGGAAGTGCCCGGTACACAACTATATTCCGAACTGGCTGAAGCTGGTGTCGGAGGGCAACATCATGAAGGCGGTGGAGCTGTGTCACCAGACTAACTCCCTGCCGGAAGTCTGTGGTCGTGTGTGCCCGCAGGATCGCCTGTGTGAAGGTGCCTGCACCCTGAATGATGGCTACGGCGCGGTTACCATCGGTTCTGTTGAGAAGTACATTACCGACACCGCATTTGCGCTGGGCTGGAAACCGGACATGTCCAATGTCACCTGGACTGACAAGAAGGTGGCTGTGATTGGCGCTGGTCCCGCAGGGCTTGGTTGTGCTGATGTTCTGGTGCGCAACGGCGTCAAGCCTGTGGTGTTTGATCGTTACCCGGAGATCGGTGGCCTGCTGACCTTCGGTATTCCTGAGTTCAAGCTGGAAAAATCCGTTATGTCCCGTCGCCGCAAGGTGTTCGAGGAAATGGGCGTGGAGTTCCGCCTGAGTACCGAAGTAGGCAAAGACGTTCAGCTGAACAAAATCCTGGAAGAATTCGATGCCGTCTTTATGGGTATGGGCACCTACACCTACATGAAAGGTGGGTTCCCCGGTGAGGATCTGCCGGGTGTCTATGACGCCCTGCCGTTCCTGATTTCGAATGTGAACCGTCGCCTGGGTTTCGAGAAAAAGGAATCTGACTTCATCGATATGAAAGGCAAGCGTGTTGTGGTGCTGGGTGGTGGTGACACCGCTATGGACTGTAACCGGACTTCCATTCGCCAGCAGGCCGAGAGCGTGACCTGTGCCTATCGCCGCGATGAGGCCAACATGCCGGGCTCCCGTCGGGAAGTGGCCAACGCGAAAGAGGAGGGCGTCAAGTTCCTGTTCAACCGTCAGCCCATCGCCATCATCGGTGAAGACCGCGTTGAGGGTGTAAAGGTAGTCACCACGGAGCTGGGTGAGCCGGACGAAAACGGCCGTCGTCGTCCGGAAGTGGTTCCGGGCAGTGAGGAAGTGATTCCCGCTGATGCCGTGCTGGTAGCGTTCGGCTTCCGCCCGAGCCCTGCACCCTGGTTTGAAGAGCTGGGCGTGAACACGGACGACTCCGGACGGGTTGCTGCGGCAGAAGAAGCCGAGTTCCCGTTCCAGACCAGCAATGCCAAGATTTTCGCTGGTGGCGACATGGTGCGTGGCTCGGATCTGGTGGTTACCGCAATCTGGGAAGGACGTCAGGCGGCCGAAGGCATCCTGGACTACCTGGACGTTTAACGCTGGATTGACCAGAGTCAGAAAGGGCGGCTTGCTAAGGGTAAGCCGCCCTTTTTTATTCGTGCAAACGGGGTATCATTGCTCCCCATTGTCTCTGACCATTTTTACCGACGAGAACGGGAAACTCTATGACCGAGCTGAAGAACGATCGCTTCCTGCGCGCACTGATGCGCCAGCCTGTAGACCGCACCCCGGTGTGGATGATGCGCCAGGCAGGCCGTTACCTGCCGGAATACCGCGCAACCCGGGCCAAGGCCGGCGACTTCCTCAGTCTGTGTAAAAACACTCCGCTGGCCTGTGAGGTAACTCTTCAGCCGCTGGAACGTTATCCTCTGGATGCCGCCATCCTGTTTTCTGACATTCTGACCATTCCCGATGCTCTAGGGCTGGGGCTCTATTTCGAAACTGGCGAAGGCCCGAAATTCCGTAAGGTCATTCGTTCGGAAGCAGATGTGGATGCACTGCCCAGGATGAATGCCGAGTCTGACCTGGACTACGTGATGAATGCGGTCTCCACCATTCGCCGGGAGCTGAATGGCCGTGTGCCTCTGATCGGCTTCTCTGGCAGCCCCTGGACGCTGGCCACCTACATGATTGAGGGTGGCTCTTCCAAGACCTTCTCCGAAGCCAAAAAGCTGATGTATGGCCAGCCGGAGGTGATGCACCGTTTGCTGGATCACCTGGCGGATTCGGTGATTGACTACCTTAACGGCCAGATCAAGGCTGGTGCCCAGGCGGTACAGATTTTTGATACCTGGGGTGGTGTGCTCAGTAGCTGGGCCTATGAAGAGTTTTCCCTGCGCTACATGAAGAAGATTGTTGATGGTCTGATTCGAGAGAGCGAAGGTCGCCGGGTGCCGGTGATTGTTTTCACCAAGAACGGTGGTCAGTGGCTGGAGTCTATCGCCGATTGTGGCGCCGATGCTGTGGGGCTGGACTGGACGACGGACATCGGTAACGCCCGTGCCCGCGTGGGCGACAAGGTGGCCCTGCAGGGCAACATGGACCCGGCCATGCTGTATGCGCCGAAGGCGCGCATTCGCCAGGAGGTGGCGGATATCCTGAAGCGCTATGGTTCTGGCTCGGGGCATGTGTTCAACCTTGGGCATGGGATTACGCCGGATGTGGATCCGGAGCATGCCGGGGCTTTTATTGAGGCGGTTGTTGAGCTTAGTGGGCAGTATCACCAGCGAAGCTAAACTAGGAGATTGCCGTCATTTGTAGCCCGCTAATCAACCCTCTGGAAGTATCCTCTCTAGAATGGATGCAGCGTTTTCGGACGGTGGCTTCTCTCGCTGTGGTTGCTGGAGGTTCTTTGCTGTACTCCCTTTTGTGCCCGGTCTATAGTCATAGAAAGCAATGACTTTTGATCCGGAGCATTCCCTTGTCTGCTAAAACCTCAGAAAAACGCCGGTTTCACCGAATCAGTTTCGATGCCCCCTGTGAGCTGCATTGTCAGGACCAGGTGTGGTCAACGGAGGTGTTGGATATTTCCCTGAAGGGTGTGTTGGTTCAGCGGCCAGAAGGATGGAAGGTTCCTCTGAACAAGCCCTGTGAAGTGGTGATTCACCTGAATGAGCATGAAGCTGCGATTGTAATGGCGGTGGAGCTGAAGCATGTGGAGGATCATCGGCTGGGATTTCGCTGCCAGTACATTGATCTGGACAGTGCATCGCATTTGAAGCGGTTGGTAGAGCTGAATCTGGGGGATCAGGCGCTTTTGGAGAGAGAGTTTGCGCATCTCATTGATTGATAGTTTTGCGGGGATTTGATGTGGATAGGTCCAATGTTTGGTTGTTGCGGGCTATTTCACTCAGGTTGCTAGGCTGGTGTTGGAGAACGCTTCAAAAAATTTCGGAGGCCATGGATGGCCGGAGAGAAGCGCACATGGGTGAGGCAAGCGTTTATGAAGCGAAGCTTCATGTGCAGCCGAACGACAGCAATCTATGATTGCTGGCCGGACCCGCTTGCGGGGGCTCGTAGCGGTTTTTTGAAGCGTTCTCCAGCAGCAGCCCGACGCTAAAGCCAGAAGGCTAGGGCCAAAACTCAAAGCTCCTCAAGAGCCGAAAGCGCATCCGAAAGCTTGGTCACCGGAATCACCTTCATGCCATCAACGGGCTTACGTGGAACATTGGCCTTCGGCACCAAAGCCCGGGTAAAACCGTGCTTGGCCGCCTCGTAGATACGCTCCTGGCCGCTTGGTACCGGCCGGATCTCGCCAGACAAGCCAACTTCGCCAAAAATCACCAGATCCTGCGGCAGCGCCCGATTCCGGAATGACGAAACCACAGCTGACAGCAAAGCAAGATCCGCACTGGTTTCGTTGACCTTCACACCGGCCACCACATTCACAAACACATCCTGATCCGCAACATGCATGCCGCCATGGCGGTGCAGCACGGCCAGAAGCATCGCTAAGCGGTTCTGGTCAGTCCCTACCGCTACCCGTCTCGGGTAGCTCCCCTGGGCCATGTCCACGAGGGCCTGAATCTCCACCAGCATCGGCCGAGTGCCTTCCCAGACGACCATCACCACGCTACCTGGCGCCGCTTCCTCTCCTCGATTCAGGAAGATGGCGCTGGGGTTTTTTACTTCCTTCAGACCTTGTTCCAGCATGGCGAACACGCCCAGCTCATTAACCGCGCCGAAGCGGTTCTTGATGCCGCGCAGGGTTCGGTAGCGGCTGTCGCTGGAGCCCTCCAGCAGGATCGAGCAGTCAATCATGTGTTCGAGCACCTTCGGCCCCGCCAGGCTGCCATCTTTGGTGACGTGCCCCACCAGCAAGAGGATGGTGCCGGTTTGCTTGGCAAAGCGGGTCAGAAAGGCGGCGCTTTCCCGCACCTGGGATACCGAGCCTGGGGCTGATTCAATGTCCGCCACATGCATTACTTGGATACTGTCAATTACCAGAATGCGGGGTTTCTCCGCTTCCGCCACCTGCATAAGCCGCTCAACGGAGGTTTCCGAGAGCATTTTCAGGTCTTTGGTGGGCAGACCCAGGCGCTTGGCGCGCATGGCCACCTGTTGCAGGGATTCCTCACCGGTGACGTACAGCGCTGAGTGCTTCTCGGCCAGCTGGCAAACCGCCTGCAGTAGCAGGGTGCTTTTACCGGCGCCGGGGTGGCCTCCCATCAACACGGCTGACCCTTCCACCAGGCCGCCACCCAGGACACGGTCGAATTCCTGCATGCCGGTGCTGATGCGTGCCTGTTCTGCCAGACTGACTTCGTCCAGGCTTTTTACCTCCGACAAGCTGCCGGCATAACCCTCAAAACGGGCGCTGCGAGCACCTTTGACGGGGCCTGAGACGCCGCGTACTTCGCTGATGGTGTTCCAGGCCTGGCAGGCGGTACATTGGCCCTGCCACTTGGAATAGTCAGCACCACACTCGGTGCATACAAAGGCGGTTTTGGCTTTGGCCATGGGCATGGTTCCGTGTCGGGCAGATCGGGGAGGGCAAGGGGGCCGGCGCGAAGGCCGGCCCGGTCATCGGTTACGCCAGTTTCTTGTACTTCATGCGCTTGGGCTGCATGGCGGAGTCGCCTTTGCGCTTCTTGAAGTCGGCGTCGTAATCAGTGAAGTTGCCTTCGAAGTAGACTACTTCGCCGTCGTCTTCGAACGCCAGGATGTGGGTCGCTACCCGATCCAGGAACCAGCGGTCGTGCGAAATCACCAGAGCGGAGCCGGGAAAGTTCAGCAAGGCTTCTTCCAGAGCGCGCAGGGTTTCCACGTCCAGGTCGTTGGTGGGTTCGTCCAGCAACAGAACGTTGCCGCCCTGTTTGAGTAGCTTGGCCAGGTGCAGACGGTTGCGCTCACCGCCGGACAGGTCGCCCACTCGTTTTTGCTGGTCGGTGCCCTTGAAGTTGAAACGGCCCACGTAGGCCCGGGACGGGGTCTCGTAGTTGCCGACCTTGATGATGTCCTGGCCGTCGGAAAGCTCTTCCCACACAGTCTTGCTGCCGTCGAGATCGCGCATCTGATCCACGTAGGCCAGTTCCACGGTTTCACCAACGGTGATGGTGCCAGAGTCCGGCTTGTCCATGCCTGCGATCATCTTGAACAGCGTGGATTTCCCCGCGCCGTTACCACCGATGATGCCAACAATCGCACCCGGTGGAACGTGGAACGAGACATTTTCGTACAGCAGGCGGTCGCCAAAGGCCTTGCTGATGCCGTCCACCTCGATCACCTTGTCGCCAAGGCGAGGTCCGGGCGGGATATACAGTTCGTTGGTTTCGTTGCGCTTCTGGAATTCCTGGGAACTCATCTCCTCGAAGCGGGCCAGTCGTGCCTTGCTCTTGGACTGGCGGCCCTTGGCGTTGGTGCGTACCCACTCCAGCTCGTGTTTGATGGCTTTCTGGTGAGCGGCTTCCTGCTTGGCCTCCATTTCCAGGCGCTTCTCTTTGTTCTCCAGCCATTGGCTGTAGTTGCCCTCGAACGGAATGCCGTGGCCACGGTCCAGTTCCAGGATCCAGCCGGCGACGTTGTCCAGGAAGTAACGGTCGTGGGTGATGGCAACGACGGTGCCGTCGTAATCGTGCAGGAAGCGTTCCAGCCAGGCCACGGATTCGGCATCCAGGTGGTTGGTGGGCTCGTCCAGCAGCAGCATGTCCGGGCCGGACAGCAGCAGGCGGCACAGGGCCACGCGGCGGCGCTCACCACCGGACAGTACTTTCACCTTCTGGTCCCAGGCCGGCAGGCGCAGGGCGTCTGCAGCGACTTCCATCTTGCGTTCGATATCGTGGCCGTCGGTGGCCTGGATGATCGCTTCCAGCTCGCCCTGTTTCTTGGCCAGCTCGTCAAAATCGGCATCCGGCTCGGCGTAGGCGGCGTATACCTTGTCGAGTTCAGCCAGGGCGTTGTGAACATGGGCGACAGACTCGTCCACGATTTCCTTGACGGTCTTCTCTTCGTCCAGCTCCGGCTCCTGGGGCAGGTAGCCCACATTGATGCCGGGCTGTGGCCGGGCCTCACCGATGTAATCCTGGTCGACACCCGCCATAATACGCAGCAGGGTGGATTTACCGGCGCCGTTCAAACCAAGTACGCCGATTTTGGCGCCCGGGAAGAAGCTCAGAGAGATGTCTTTCAGAATTTCCCGCTTGGGCGGTACCACCTTGCCCACGCGGTTCATGGTGTATACGTATTGAGCCATTTTGGCATATTCCTTTTATCAAACAGTAGCTTGAAAAATGAAAGCACGTCAGGCGACTGATCGAGGACTTCGGGGTGAGCGATCCGGGATCGTCAAAATCAGGGATGATTTTGTCGAGCGTACAGGGACGTATTTACAGCGTATCCCGGATCGCTCACCCCGAAGGCCGATACCACGGACGTCGGTACCTGAGAACAATAACCGGGTAAGGTATCTAAAGCGTTCCGCGATAGCAATTGACAGCCTCCGGTGTGCCGGTATCTGCGGACGGCATAAAGGATGATTTTTAACCCGCTTTCAAGATAGAATAGCGGCCCAATTTTTCAGGGGTTCCGGCTTGCAAAGAGGCATCGCCGGGCCAGCCATACAGACAGGGGCAGCACATCCATGTTTACTCGTGATATGAAAATCGCCGGTTTCGATGACGAACTTTGGAACGCCATGCAGGCGGAAGAAAAGCGCCAGGAAGCACACATCGAACTGATCGCGTCTGAAAACTACACCAGCCCGCGGGTGATGGAAGCCCAGGGCAGTGTGCTGACCAACAAGTACGCCGAAGGTTACCCCGGCAAGCGTTACTACGGTGGCTGCGAGTTTGTCGACATCGCTGAGGATCTGGCCATTGCCCGCGCCAAGGAGCTGTTTGGTGCGGCCTACGCCAACGTGCAGCCGCACTCCGGCTCCCAGGCCAACTCTGCCGTGTTCATGGCCCTGCTCAAGCCCGGTGATACCGTTCTGGGTATGAGTCTTGCTCACGGTGGCCACCTGACCCACGGTGCCAGCGTGAACTTCTCCGGCAAGATCTACCATGCCGTTCAATACGGTATCAACACCGACACCGGCCTGCTGGACTACGATGAAATCGAGGCGCTGGCGGTTGAGCACAAGCCGAAGATGATCATTGCCGGGTTCTCTGCCTACTCACAGGAGCTGGACTTTGCCCGCTTCCGCGCCATCGCCGACAAGGTGGGCGCCTACCTGTTTGTGGACATGGCCCATGTGGCTGGCCTGGTTGCTGCTGGAGTGTATCCGGACCCGGTTCCGCACGCCCACGTAGTGGCAACCACCACTCACAAGACCCTGCGCGGCCCCCGTGGTGGCCTGATCCTGGCCTGTGATGATGAAGATCTGCAGAAGAAACTGAACTCTGCCGTATTCCCGGGTGGCCAGGGCGGCCCGCTGATGCACGTGATCGCTGCCAAGGCTGTGTGCTTCAAGGAAGCCATGAGCGATGAGTTCAAGGCTTACCAGAAGCAAGTGGTGAAGAACGCTGCGGCCATGGCCGAGGTGTTTGTTGCGCGTGGCTTTGACGTGGTGTCCGGTGGTACCAAAAACCACCTGTTCCTGGTCAGCCTGATCAAGCAGGACATCACCGGTAAAGACGCCGATGCCGCGCTTGGCAAAGCGCACATCACCGTGAACAAGAACGCAGTCCCGAATGACCCGCGCTCGCCGTTTGTGACCTCTGGTCTGCGCATTGGTACCCCCGCAGTCACCACTCGTGGTTTCAAGGAAGGGGAGTGTCGTGATCTGGCCGGCTGGATGTGTGACATCCTCGACAACCTCGAAGACGAAGCAATCGTCAGCCGCGTGCGTGAGCAGGTAGAAGCGGTGTGTGCCCGCTTCCCGGTCTATGGCTAAGTGATAGCGTAACAAGACTGCCCGGGTGTTCCTAACGGAGCCCCGGGCTCTTCCTTTCCGGAGCATCTGAATTATGCATTGTCCTTTCTGTGGTGAAGCCGATACCAAGGTGATTGATTCGCGCCTGGTGGCCGAGGGTGACCAGGTTCGCCGCCGCAGGGAGTGTCTGTCCTGCCGTGAGCGATTTACCACCTTTGAAACTGCCGAGCTGGTGATGCCCCGGGTCGTGAAGCAGGATGGTACCCGGCAGCCATTTGATGAAGAAAAGCTGCGGGCCGGCATCATGAAAGCTCTGGAAAAACGTCCGGTCAGCATTGAGGAAATCGATGCCGCCCTGAACCGTATCAAGTACCGTCTCCGCTCGACTGGTGAGCGTGAAGTCAAGTCGATGCAGTTGGGTGAGGAAGTGATGACCGAGCTGCGCCAACTGGACAAGGTAGCCTACGTGCGTTTTGCGTCGGTTTACCGCAGTTTCCAGGACATCAACGAGTTCAAGGAAGAGATCGAGCGGCTGTCCCAGGGCAATGGCGATACCGCGGTGGATGTTGCCAGGGCATTGGTGGATAACGGTACAGATAAAGGCAAGGCATGATTTCAGACCGTGATCGGGCAATGATGGCCCGGGCCGTTCAACTGGCCTGGCGCGGTCGCTATTCCACTCATCCCAATCCCCGTGTTGGTTGTGTTATTGCCAAAGGCGATCTCATTGTGGGCGAGGGCTGGCACGAGCGTGCCGGCGAAGCCCATGCAGAAGTGCGTGCTTTGAGCCAGGCAGGCCATGAGGCTCGGGGAGCCACCGCCTACGTTACCCTGGAGCCGTGCAGCCACTACGGGCGCACGCCGCCCTGCGCACGGGCACTGATAGATGCCGGTGTGGCCCATGTGTTTGCCGCCACCAAAGACCCCAACCCGTCTGTGTCCGGTCGGGGGCTGGATATGCTCAGGGAGGCTGGCATACGGGTGACCGAAGGCGTGATGGCCGATGAGGCTGCGCGTCTGAATCCTGGCTTCATGAAGCGTATGAATACCGGTCGCCCCTGGGTTCGGCTGAAGATGGCGGCCAGTCTCGATGGCCGGACCGCCATGGCCAGCGGTGAAAGCCAGTGGATAACCGGCCCGGAAGCGCGCGCGGATGTGCAGCGTTTGCGGGCGATCAGCGACGCCATCCTCACCGGGGTAGGTACGGTACTGGCGGATGACCCTTCGTTGACCGTTCGGCGGGACGAGATGGGCGATATCGGCGATGCCACGGATCCGTCCCGGCAGCCGTTGCGGGTGATCGCCGACCGGGATGCCCGTACGCCGGCCACCGCCAGGATTCTTCAGGGTGGCAATGTGCAGGTATTCTGCGCCAGTTCGACACTGGCCTCAGGCCCGGCCCAGGATCTGGCTGCGCTGGGCGTCAGCCTGACCGGGGTTGCCTGGAAAGATAACGGTGTTGATGTCGCCGAGTTGCTGGACGCGCTGGGAGAGCTTGGTATTAACGAGTTGCTGGTTGAAGCCGGCCCTACGCTGGCCGGTACGTTCATCGGTGAAAATCTTGTGGACGAGCTCTGGCTCTACCAGGCCCCGGTTTTCCTGGGTAGTACCGGCAGGCCGACAGCGCATTTGCCGCTGGAGACCATGGCCGACAAAGTGCAATGGAAGGTGCTGGATCGTCGTCAGGTGGGTGAGGATCAGCGTCTGATCCTGGCTCGCCACTAATCATTCAATCCATTCCCCGAGAACCGGCTAGACTGTCGGGAGGGGTGAAAGGGTGCAGAACCGTATGGCACTGAACAGCATTGAAGAAATCATTGAAGACATTCGCCAGGGCAAAATGGTCATCCTGATGGATGATGAGGATCGCGAGAATGAGGGCGATCTGGTGATGGCGGCGGAGCACTGCACGGCAGAGGCCATCAACTTCATGGCCCGCTTTGGCCGCGGACTCATCTGTATGCCCATGACCCGTGATCGCTGCGAACAGCTGGGTCTGCCGTTGATGGTTCAGCAGAATGCTTCTGGCTTCGGAACCAAATTTACCCTGTCTATCGAAGCCCGTGAGGGTGTTACCACGGGGATTTCGGCAGCGGACCGGGCTCGTACCGTGCAGGCAGCGGTTGCCCGGGATGCCAAGGCTTCTGACCTGGTTCAGCCGGGACATATTTTCCCGCTGATGTCCGATCCTGGTGGTGTTCTCAGCCGTGCCGGTCACACCGAAGCGTCGTGCGATCTGGCGGCCCTGGCTGGCTGTGAGCCGGCCGGTGTGATCTGTGAAATCATGAATGATGACGGCTCCATGGCCCGGCGTCCGGATCTTGAGAAGTTCGCAGAAGAGCATGATCTGAAGATCGGCACCATCGCAGACCTGATTCATTACCGCACCATGAACGAACGCACGGTGGAGTGTGTGGAGCAGAACGAACTGGATACCGAGTACGGCGTGTTCAAACTGCACACCTACCGGGACAATATCCAGGGTGCTACCCATCTGGCTATGGTAATGGGCGATATCCAGCCGGAGGAGCCGGTGTTTGTGCGTGTGCACATTACCGATACCCTGCGCGATCTGCTGGGTGCACGCCGCAAAGATTCCCGGAGCTGGCCGCTGCATCACGCACTGGAGAAGGTTGCGGAAGAAGGCAAAGGCGTGGTGGTGCTGCTTAACAGTGCTGAAGACAGCTACAACCTGGAAGACCGGATTCAGGATTTCTTTGACAAAGGGCAGGGATCCTCAGGCAAGGGCAGTTCCGGCGTGTATTTTACCGTCGGTACCGGTTCCCAGATTCTCCGGGATCTTGGAGTCGGTAAAATGCGCCTGCTCAGTCCGCCGGTTAAATTCTCCGCCATCTCCGGTTTCGACCTGGAAGTGGTGGAATACGTACCTTACGCCCCCGAATGATAAACCCGGTTATCGCCAATAAGGCGATGACCCGTGAAGGAGCCCGAGATGGCAGATATCAAAGTAATTGAAGGTGATTTTACCCAGTGCAGCGGCCGCTATGCGCTGGTGGTTGGCCGGTTTAACGGCTTTGTGGTGGAAAGTCTGGTGGAAGGTGCAGTGGATACCTTGCGTCGTCACGGCATTTCCAATGATGACATTGCCATTATCCGTGTGCCGGGTGCCTATGAAATGCCACTGGCGGTCAAGCGTGTTGCCGAAACCTCGGACTACGACGCCATTATTGCCCTCGGCGCGGTAATTCGTGGTGGTACTCCCCACTTTGAATACGTGGCGGGCGAGGCCTCCAGCGGCCTGGGCGCTGTCAGCCTGGAAACCGATGTCCCGGTTACCTTCGGCGTATTGACCGTAGATTCCATTGAGCAGGCCATCGAACGCTCCGGCACGAAGGCCGGCAACAAGGGCGCGGAAGCCGCCATTACTGCCCTGGAAATGGTCAGTCTGTTCAAAAAGTTGGGTGAGTAATGAGCGAAGCGGGTGACACTTCTCCCCAGCCGGGGAAAACCGGCCAGCCCAAGGCAGGCGATCGCCGCCGGGCACGGGCGCTGGCCATGCAGGGTTTGTATCAGCGGCACTTCAGCAAAACGCCGATTTCTGATATCGAAGCCGAGTTCATGGTCGACAACGACATGAGCAAGGTCGATATCATGTATTTTCGGGACCTTCTGCGTGGCGTTTACCGCGAGCAGGCAGAGCTCGACAAACTGCTGGAGCCGTTTCTGGATCGTCCCCTCAAGGAGGTCGACCCGGTTGAACTGGCGATCGTTCGCCTGGGCGCCTATGAGCTGAAACACCGCATCGATGTGCCCTATAAAGTGGTCATCAACGAGGGTATTGAAATGGCCAAGCGCTTTGGTGGCACCGAAGGGCACAAGTTCGTGAACAGCATTCTGGACAAACTCAGCCGCCGGCTTCGCCTGGCCGAGACCCGCCCGCGTTGATTCATGGGTGAATTTGAGCTGATCCGGAAGTATTTCCAGCCGCTGGCCGATGGTGCCGGGCAGGATCAGCTCCTTCTCGGTCCCGGCGACGACTGTGCGATCCAGCGGGTATCGCCGGGGCTGGATCTGGTGTTTTCTGTGGACACCCTGGTAGAGGGCGTTCATTTTCCTTCCGATTATTCGCCAGATTATCTCGGATGGCGAGCTCTGGCGGTTGCGGTAAGTGATTTGGCCGCGATGGGCGCAAGCCCGGTCTGTTTTACTCTGGCTTTAACCTTGCCAGACGCCAATCAGGGCTGGCTGAAGCCGTTTTCAGAGGGGCTGGCCCGGGCCAGCAAAGCCTTTGGTATCGCCCTGGCGGGCGGAGACACTACCCGCGGGCCCCTGACAATCAGCATCCAGGTACATGGAACTGTTGAGAGTGGGCGGGCGCTGTATCGATCCGGCGCGAAGCCCGGCGACCTGATATGTGTCAGTGGCACGCTCGGGGCGGCCGGTGCCGCTCTTGATTACCTTGCTGCCCCCGCGCCCTCACCGGCCCAGCTCGCCTTGTTGTCACGTTATCATTTCCCGCAGCCTCGTCTGTCACTGGGTCAGCAGCTGGCGGGCTGTGCCTCCTCTGCCATAGATGTTTCTGACGGGCTCCTGGCGGATCTCGGCCATATCCTTGATGCCTCGGGGGCCGGAGCGCGAATCGACACGGGACGTATACCGATGATGGCGGAGTTGGTTGCATTAAAGGGTGAGAACGCCCGGGATCTGGCGTTGGGAGCAGGAGATGACTATGAGCTTTGCATCACCATCCCGCCAGAAACCTTCGGCACTCTTGACGACTCTGTGGCCCGTGAGCTGACGGTCATTGGAGAGATTACTTCGGAGCCTGGCCTGCAATTGAGCGGCCCGGCCCCGAGTGGCATTCAAGGATATGAACACTTTGGGAGATCTGCATGAGCGATGACCTGATGCATGAACCGGATGCCGCCCAGGCCATCTTGCCTCCGGGCTTTTTGAAAAAACCGGTTCATCTGCTGGCCTTTGGTTTTGGCAGTGGCGCAGCGCCCAGGGCGCCGGGAACCTGGGGCAGTCTCGCCGCTATTCCGGTTTGGTATGGCTTTTCCTGGTTGCCACCGGTGGCCTATTGGCTGGTGGTTCTGGCGGCGTTTCTGGTGGGTATCTGGTTGTGCGGCAAAACCGCGACAGACCTGAAAGTGCATGACCACGGCGGTATTGTCTGGGATGAGTTTGTGGGTATGTGGATTGCCCTGGGCCTGTTTCCGGATCAGCTTTACGGGGTGCTCATGGCGTTCATGCTGTTCCGGCTGTTTGACGTGTGGAAGCCCTGGCCCATTAACTGGCTGGATGAGCGCTTGCCCGGCGGGCTCGGGATTATGGTGGACGATGTCGTCGCCGGGGCCATGGCGCTGGGTTGCCTTTGGGCGATTGACGTCTGGGTGATGCCCTATATTATCTAGCGGGGCATCACCCATTCGGTCTGTCGGGTGGGTTAGTGCACCTGCTGCTCTTCTGGCAGCATGCGAACAACATGCAGAAAGCGTTTAAGGCCGACTTCTGCCCGCTCTCTTGAGGCAAAAGGCCCGCTATCGAAGCCCTCGCGGGTTGTAAAGTACCATTTGCTCCCTACGCAGAAAAAACGACTGCTGCGAAACGGGACGGGGCCTTGCTCTCCTGTCCTGCGCTGAGTGTCCATGGTTTCTCCTGAGCCCACTTGTTCTTTTCTTCTCGGGCTGTGCGTTGTGTAAGCCGACTTGTTTAAAATTAATCCAATTGCAGCCGAATTCAACAATTTTTTACATTCTTACGTTGGGCGTCACATTCCGGACCTTCCTGCAGTGAAAGTGAATTCCGTTGCGTGCCTTGCTCTGATCCGCCCGGATGGTCAGAATGCTTGGCAGAGTTGTCCTCAACATTGCAGGCCGTGCCAACGGCCATCCCTATGGATAAGGAGATGAAGTGAGTATGTGTCACGTTCCAAGGCTTTTCAAGTTGCTGGCTGTTCTGGTGAGTGTGGTCATGGCGGGTTGTGCGTCTACCGTGGCCAGGGTCGATACCTGGGAAGGCCAACTGCCCGCGGCAACGGAGCCGGCAGTGCTTCAGGCGCCCGGTGCGATACAGGTGGTCAGCGTGAATGGCCGGAGCATGACCAATTTCCTGATCGACGACCTGGCACTGGATTACGGTTTGCTGCCTGGTGAAAACGAAGTGGTGTTCAACTATAAAACCATCTGGGCCAAGGCCGGTGTGGTGCGCAATGGCGAATCCAAAGTTCATGTCATTGAGAGCGGTCCTCAGGTGGCACGGTTCACGGCGAGCCCGGACGCGGTCTACCGTTTCGAGTTTGACAAGCCGGGCAGCCGCCAGGAAGCCGAAGCCATGATGGAGAGCTTCTCGGCAAAGATTGTTGCCGGTAACGGTACCGTGGTGGCGGTATCTGAGGAATGGGACGGACAGTCCCGGTTGACAGCCAACCGCACTCCGGTACCGGTGTCTGACGCAGAAAGTGTCGGGCGCACCCAGGACGGCACCGCACTGGAACAGCTCAAAGCCATTTGGGCAGATGCTTCGGATGAAGAGAAGAAAGCCTTTCTGCGTTGGGCATTCGAATAATCCCGGGCCGGGCCTGCGGGCCCGGCTTTTTCATTATCTGATTAGTTCTGCAGCTCACACCCCGGTTACCGTCTGAATTTGCCCAGCCCACCTTTCAATAGCTTTTCCACATAGGCCAGGACATCGTCGGTCAGGTTGTGTTGTGATTCCGGAAACTGCTCATGGCCCTGATCGGGGCCCAGCTCCGCTGCTGCTTTCTCTATCGCTTCCAGGCTGTCGTGTACCAGTTCCGGTAGCTGGTCGCTGTCGGCGACCACGTCCGGGCAAAGGGTGAAGTTCAGGGTGAGCTGCCCCTGGTAGCTGACCGCAACAATCACCAACCCAAGGCTGTCGAACAGCGGGGCACTGTTGTACTGGCGCACCAGTCGGGCACCTTGCAGGTACAGCGGGACCTGCGGCCCCGGTACGTTGGTAATCGGCACGTTGAACAGTGGCTGGTAGCGCTGTGCGACCTGCAGCTCGGAATACAGGCGGGCGGACAGTGCCAGCAGCGTTGATGGAAGTAGCTCGGTCAGCCGGTCTGCGGCAATGGCTTCACGGTAGGGCTCAGATTCGACCGCGTTGCGGTGAATTCGCCGGATCCGCGCTGCCGGGTTGGCTTCTGCGGTGGCCAGGTCCAGCAACATGGCCGACATCTGATTGCCGGTGGCCTTGCGAAGACTGCTGGAACGAACTGAGATCGGTGTCATGGCGACCAGCGAGGATTTCGTTTCTATGTTCTGGTTGGCGAGGTATCGGGCCAGGGTTTCGGCGCACAGGCCGAGGACCACATCGTTCAGGGTGACGTCGGCCAAGGAGCCTTTGATGGCTTTGAGCCGGGACAATTCCACGCTGGTCGAGACAATCCGCCGGTTGGCGGTAATCTGCCGGTTAAAGGGGCTGTGGGGCGCGGTGAACAAGGGCAGTGGCAGTGGCAGCTTGTGTAATTGCTTCTGGATCAGCCCACGGGTGGTGGCTTCGGCGGCGTTATAGGCCAGAGAGGCCAGCTGCATCGGCGTTTTCAGCATGTTGGCACCGGCCTGCAGGAACACCCGCTCCTCAGAAGGTTCCTGCCTTGGCAGCCAGGGGCGGGGTGGTGTGATGGTTCTCGGGCTGGGTGTGTACTCCAGCAGCTTGCCCATGATTTCCTCGCCACTGAAGGCATCAATGGCCGCATGATGCAGCTTCACGATCAGTGCAAACCCTTCTTTCTCGCCCTCCGGATCGTCGATCCGGAAACCATCGACAAAGGTGATGTGCCAGAGCGGTCGGTCGCGTTTCAGCGGCTCCTCAAGAATTTTCGAAGCCAGTGACATCAGACTGGCCTGCTTGCCGTGTTCACCCAGGTTTACGTAGGCCAGGTGCCGCTCAATGCTGAAATCGGCATCGTCCACCCAATAGGGGCGGCCAAGCCGGAGAGGGATTTCTTTCAGCTTCTGGCGGAACAGCGGTACCACGTGGAGCCGGCTGCGCAGATAGGCGACGAAGGTGCTGAATGCCAGTGGGTTGGACAGCCCGCTGGCATCGAACAGATAAATGCCGCCGATGTGCATCGGGGTGGTGTCCGATTCCAGATACAGGAACGAGGCATCCAGTTCCGACAGCTGACGCATGGAACGCACTCCTTGTGTTTCTCGTTGTATTCGGCTGGTCAGTATACTTCAGGTTGTGAATTCGCCGGTTGGCCCCTTTGCCTCAGGAATCGGCAGGCTTGAGCCACTGGCTGAGGTTCTGGTCTTCGCTCAGCCTATTCCAGAACCACATCAGTGCCTTGCCTTTGTCTTCACTGTGGCGGGCCAGGTGAATGGCGATCGGGGAGCGTGGTTCGTGCACTTCTTTCGCCACCAGCCGGCCTGAAGCCAGTGCCTCCCGGATGCGTGGCAAGGGCAGCCAGCCAACGCCGAGGCCTGCTTCCTGTATGGCAATTTTCTGGTCGATGTTGGTGACGGTCAAGGTTCGTTGGCGCCGGAAGATACCGGCATGGCCGGGTGGCAGCGCGCGGGAGGTATCGGCGGCAACGGCGGCGGGAAATGGGGCGATGTCACTTTCTGTCAGGGGTTCTTCTGCCTGGGCCAGGGGGTGGCTGGCCGCCACGGCAAAGACGAACGGTATCTCGCCCAGTGGTTTGGTGGTAAAGCTTCCGGCGGGTTTGCTGAGCTGGTCTGCGCCGATCACCATGTCGACGCGCCGGCTTTGCAGGGCATCCCAGGCGCCTGCAAAGACCTCCTCCACCACCTGTACATCCACTGGAACGCCCAATTGGTAAAAAGCATCAATCGCCGGAAACAGGCATTGTGCCGGCAGCAGCGAGTTGAATCCTATTCTTAGCCTGGTTTCCCAGCCCTGGGCTACCTGGCGGGTGGTGTGAGCCAGGTTTTCGGCGGCTTCAAGCAGGGAACGGCCTTCCTCCAGCAGGTAACGACCGGCGGGCGTGAGTACGGCTTTGTGGCCGGTTCGGTCAAAGATACTGACATTGAGGTCTTCCTCAAGCTTCTGAACCGTGTAACTGATGGCCGAGGGAACCCGGAACAGTTCGCCGGCGGCACCGGCAAAACTGCCCTTGCGGTCGATAGCGTCCAGTACTTTGAGTGCGTCGATGGTAATGGCTGTATGCATGTTCGAATAATCTGAAAGTGTTTGCCAGAAATGCTTGCTATCAGCCTAGCAGCACAGTCGTTAGCCTGTCTCTATTAATTCAGAACCGGGTCGGCCCCATCACACTTCATCAGGGCAAATGTCATGGTGGCTGACCCCGCAGGAGGGTAGTTATGGGCTTGTTGGTTGATGGCCGGTGGCACGATCAGTGGTATGACACAGATAAAACGGGCGGCAAGTTTGAGCGTGAAGCGGCGCGGTTCCGGAACTGGGTAACCGCTGACGGCTCCGCCGGGCCGGCCGGAGAGGGTGGTTTTCCTGCGGCGAGTGGCCGATATCACCTGTATGTGTCCATGGCCTGCCCCTGGGCCCACCGCACGCTTATTTTCCGGAAGCTCAAAGGTCTGGAGAAGCATATTTCGGTGTCTGTCGTGCACCCGGATATGGTGGAAAACGGCTGGGAATTCCGGCCCGGTAGCAAAGATCATCAGGACGACTTGTATAATTCCGACTTCATGCACCAGATCTATACCCGTGCCGCCCCGCATTATTCTGGCCGGGTCACGGTGCCGGTGTTGTGGGACAAAGAGCGGGAAACCATTGTCAGCAATGAATCAGCCGACATTATCCGTATGTTCAATTCCGCCTTTGATGGCCTTGAAGGCGTGAAGAGCGAACAGGATTTCTACCCGGAAAGCCTGCGTGGTGACATCGAGGCGGTGAATGAGCGGGTTTACCACACGGTGAACAACGGTGTTTACAAAGCAGGGTTCGCGACTGCGCAGGACAAGTATGAGGAGGCCTATCAGGCCCTGTTCGACTCCCTGGACTGGCTGGAAGAAAGGCTGGCGGAGAAGCGCTATCTCACCGGTAACCGGCTAACCGAGGCCGATTGGCGGCTGTTCACCACGTTGATCCGATTTGATGCGGTGTATTACAGCCACTTCAAGTGCAACCGCCAGCAAATCCGCGACTATCCGAATCTGTCCGGCTATGTGCGGGAGCTATATCAGGTGCCGGGCGTGGCGGAAACCGTGGATCTGGGCCAGATCAAGCGTCACTACTATGTAAGTCAGCGCACCATAAACCCAACCCAGATTGTGCCGGTGGGGCCAGAGCTGGAATTCGAAGCACCCCACGGGCGTGAACATCTCGGCTGAATGGGCCTGGTCGACTAGCTGACCCGGGCTACCGCCACTTCGGTTAATAGTTCCAGCGCCTGCCGGTGCTCAGAGCCCGGCAGGCAGGTCAGCAGGTCTCTCGCGATCTGCGCCTGCTCTTTTGCCTTTGTCATGGTGTATTCGATGGCACCGGACGCCTTCACGATATCCAGTACTTTCGGCAGGTCATCCAGCCCTCCCTTCCGGATGGCCTGGCGGATCAACTGCCTTTCGGCTTCGCTACCATTGGCCATGGCGTAGATCAGCGGCAGGGTGGTTTTGCCTTCCGCCAGGTCGTCTCCCACGTTCTTGCCCATGGTTTCGGCATCGCCCTGATAATCGAGAACGTCATCAACCAGCTGGAATGCCAGTCCGAGGTGTTTGCCATAGTCTTTCAGGGCATTTTCCTGTTCCGCGCTGGCTCCGGCCAGCAGGGCGCCCGTGTGGGACGCGGCTTCAAACAGCATGGCGGTCTTGTTGTGGATAACGACCATATACTGGTCTTCGCTCAAGTCCGGGTTCTTCACATTCATCAGCTGCATGACCTCGCCCTCGGCAATAACGGCCGTGGCGTGCGACAGCACGTTCATGATCGGCAGGCTCTGCAGCTCGACCATCATTTCGAAGGCCCGGGCATAGAGGAAATCGCCGACCAGCACGCTGGGCGCGTTGCCCCATTTTGCGTTGGCTGTGCTGCGGCCGCGGCGCATATCGGAGGTGTCTACCACATCGTCGTGCAGCAGGGTGGCGGTATGCAGGAATTCAATCACGGCAGCCAGCTTCAGATGATCGTCTTTCTGGTAGCCGGCGGCCTGGCTGGCCAGGAGAACCAGCAAAGGTCGCAGGCGTTTGCCGCCGCTTTCGATAATGTACTGGGCGATTTTCTCAACCAGCGGGACATCGGAAACGAGCCGCTTGATGATAAGGTCGTTAACGCGGCTGAAATCATCCGCTACGGTGTCGTAGATGCGCTGGGCTGTCATCGGGCCGGTAAGTCCCTTGCTGGTGTTTTCGTTGAGTTTTCGGGCAGGTCGCGGCAATGCTAGGTATTGCTGCTTACAGTGTCAACTTGAGCCGGAATCCGGCTTGTATTGGTCGACGGGTTTTCGTACAATCACGCGCCCAACTCATCCCAACCTGCGCTCCCTGCAATAGGGTCGCCAGAGCGCTTCCCTTAGAACCAGGTGGATAAGAGCAGGGATGGGTCAATCGCGGAGACTATGAATGTACGCAGTTATTGTTAGCGGTGGTAAGCAGCACCGTGTAAAAGAAGGCGAAACTCTGAAGCTGGAAAAGCTGGAAGTTGAAACCGGCGGTTCCGTTGAGTTTGATCGTGTTCTTCTGGTTGCCAATGGCGACGACGTAAAAGTTGGCGCTCCGGTTGTTGAAGGTGCCAAGGTGACCGCAGAAGTGGTTAGCCACGGTCGTCACGACAAAGTGAACATCATCAAGTTCCGTCGTCGTAAGCATCACATGAAGCGTCAGGGCCACCGTCAGTGGTTTACTGAAGTCAAGATCACGGGTATCCAGGGCTAAGCCCTCGAATAACCCCTTAATGAAGGAGGCTGGTAATGGCTCATAAAAAGGCAGCAGGTAGTACCCGTAACGGTCGCGATTCCGAGTCGAAACGACTTGGTGTCAAGCGCTACGGTGGCGAGTCTGTATCTGCAGGCAGCATCATCGTTCGTCAGCGTGGCACCCGTTTCCACGCTGGCAGCAACGTAGGCATTGGCAAGGACCACACCCTGTTCGCGAAAGCGGAAGGTCAGGTGAAGTTCGAAACCAAAGGACCGCAGAACCGCAAGTTCGTAAGCATCGTTCCGGCTGCGTAAGCAGCGGCGATCCGGTTCTGTTGAACCTTGGGTTTGCCTGATATGCTGATTTAGTCAGTTCTCAGGTGAATCCGGAGCCCCGCAAAGCTTCCTTGAGGCTGCGGGGCTTTTTAGTTTATGCAAAGGCATTTGGCGTATGAAATTTGTAGACGAAGCCACCATCATTGTTGAAGCCGGTAAAGGCGGGCATGGTTGCCTGAGCTTCCGGCGGGAAAAGTACGTGCCAAAGGGTGGTCCCGACGGCGGTGACGGTGGGGATGGCGGTTCCGTCTATCTGGAGGCGGACAGCGCACTCAATACCCTGATTGATTACCGCTTTCAGCGTAAATACAAGGCCCAGAATGGTGAGCCGGGCGCTGGCCGTAACTGCACCGGTACCAAAGGCGAAGATCTGGTGCTGCCGGTGCCAGTTGGCACGACGGTGGTGGATATGGATACTCATGAAGTGCTGGGTGATCTCACCAAAGAAGGTCAGCGTCTGAAAGTGGCTCAGGGTGGTTTTCACGGCCTTGGCAATACCCGTTTCAAGTCGTCCGTTAATCGTGCTCCGCGCCAGACCTCCAAAGGGTCTGAGGGTGAGGCGCGTAATCTGCGTCTGGAACTGAAGGTTCTGGCCGATGTCGGTTTGCTGGGTTTGCCCAATGCCGGCAAGTCTACGTTCATCCGGTCGGTTTCCGCCGCGCGTCCGAAGGTAGCGGATTATCCCTTCACCACCCTGGTACCGAATCTTGGTGTGGTCAGTGTGCAGGCTCATCAAAGCTTTGTTATTGCCGATATTCCTGGTTTGATTGAGGGGGCAGCCGAGGGTGCGGGGCTTGGTATTCGTTTCCTGAAGCACCTGGTCCGGACGCGCTTGTTGCTGCACCTGGTGGATGTTGCTCCTTATGACGGCTCGTCTCCGGCCGACGCGGTCAGGGCGATTGCCCACGAACTCGAAAAGTTCAGTGAAACACTGGCCAGCCGTCCTCGTTGGCTGGTGCTGAACAAGGTCGATATGGTCGCCGAGGAAGATCGTGAGGTCCATTGTCAGGCCATTGTTGATGAGCTTGGCTGGGAGGGTCCTGTGTTCCGCATTTCCGCGTTGAGCGGTGAGGGCACCAAGCCTCTGGTACAGGCCGTGATGCGCTGGATTGAGGAGCAGGCCGAGCAGGAAGCCGATAACCCGGATTTTGCCGAGCAGGAAGCCGCGCGCAGGCGCCGTATGGACGAAGAGGCTCGTCAGAAGATTGAGGCGGATCGTCAGGCCCGCCGAGCGGCCCGTAACGCGGATGATGACGACGACTTTGACGACGATGATTACGACGTTGAAGTGGTTTACGCACCGGAATAACTCACTAACGGAAGAGATCGTACCGCTATCATGAGTGAACGCCTTCAGCTTCGACAGGCCCGCCGCCTGGTGGTCAAGATCGGTAGTGCCTTGCTGACCAATGATGGCAAAGGCCTGGATGTGGCCGCGTTGGGGTTGTGGGTAGATCAGATCGCAGAGCTGATTGCCGAAGGGGTGGAGGTGGTGGTGGTGTCCTCCGGCTCGGTCGCCGAAGGCATGAGTCGCCTTGGTTGGACCGTTCGCCCCCAGCACCTGCACGAGTTGCAGGCTGCGGCTGCTGTGGGGCAGATGGGGCTTGTGCAGACCTGGGAGGCCCAGTTCAAGCGCCATGATATCCATACGGCGCAGATTCTGCTGACCCACGACGACCTCTCCGACCGCAAGCGTTACCTGAACGGCCGCAGTACCCTGCGTACGTTGCTGGATTACGGTGTGGTGCCGATCGTGAACGAGAACGATACGGTGGTGACCGACGAGATCCGCTTTGGTGATAATGACACCCTGGGTGCGCTGGTGGCGAACCTGATTGAGGCGGATGGTCTGATCATTCTGACCGATCAGGTGGGGCTGTTTAATAAAGACCCCCGCAAGCACGGCGATGCTGTGCTGGTGACCGAGCGCAGGGCGGAAGATCGCGAGCTGGATGCCATGGCCGGCGGTGGTGCCGGAGCGCTCGGGCGCGGTGGTATGCAGACCAAGCTGAGGGCGGCCCGGTTAGCGGCCCGCTCAGGCGCGTTTACCGTGATTGTTGGTGGCCGGATTGAGCATGTGATTGCCCGATTACGCCAGGGTGATGTGATTGGCACCTTGCTGTTGCCGGAGCAGGGGCGGCTGGCGGCCAGAAAGCAGTGGATTGCCAGTCACTTGCAAACCCGGGGCAAGCTCACGCTGGATGATGGTGCGGTGAAGGTGTTGCGCCAAGGTGGACGGAGTCTGTTGCCGGTGGGTGTGAAGGCGGTGTCAGGGCAGTTCCGGAGGGGGGAGATGGTCTCCTGTGTTGATCTGGCTGGCAAAGAAATCGCGCGGGGGCTGGTTAACTATGACGCTGATGAAGCCAGGGCCATCTCGGGTCGGTCCAGTGATCGCATTAACGATGTTCTGGGCTATGTGTCCGATGAGGAGATGATCCATCGGGATAATCTGGTGGTGGTTTGATCTTCTTTGCTTGATTCAGACACAAAAAAACCGGCTGATTAGCCGGTTTTTTTATTTCGCACAGAATCAGGCGCTTTTCAGGGCCTTGATTTTGGCGTTCAGACGGCTCTTGTGGCGAGCAATCTTGTTCTTGGCGAAGATGCCTTTGTTGACCATGCTGTCCATGATCGGCTGAGCTTCTTTCAGAGCAGCCTGGGCTTCATCGTGGTTACCGGCCTTGATCTTGGCGTCGACCTTTTTCATGTAGGTGCGTGCCATGGAACGCAGGCTGGCGTTATGCTTGCGGTTTTTCTCGTTCTGACGAGCGCGCTTCTTGGCTTGCGGGGAATTTGCCACCGTAAAACTCCTGAAAATTCGTTGCTATAAAAAAGAAATTTTTACATCGCGGGCGCGCCAAAACCAGCGCGTCGAAATAAATGACGCGGAACTATGCCGCTGAATGCCCGAAATGTCAAGGCCACCGCACGGTTCGTGCCTCGCCTGCAAAGCCCTGTGATACACTCCGGCATCGCAGCGCTGGGGCTGGCCGGGGGGCGTTACTCCGCCTTGTGGATTACCGAGATGGCCCGTAGCTTCCACTCAGGATTCTGGACGCCGAAATCATGTCTTCCGAACAACGAAAGCCACCCTCAACAGGGAAGTCAGAGCCGCCCAGGGCGCCGGGATTGTTGAGATCGTCTGGCGTGGTCGGGATGATGACCATGCTGTCCCGGGTGTTGGGTCTGGTTCGGGATATGGTGATTGCCCGCTATTTTGGCGCGGGAGCGGGGGCTGACGCGTTTTTTGTGGCATTCAAGATTCCCAACTTCCTCCGGCGTCTATTTGCCGAAGGTGCGTTTTCTCAGGCTTTTGTGCCGGTGTTGTCATCCTATCGGGAAACGCAGGATATTTCGCAAGTGAAACGCCTGGTAGACGCCGTGGCCGGTTCTCTGGGTTTGGTGCTTCTGGCGGTAACTCTTGTTGCGATGCTCGGCTCGCCGGTGCTGACCGCGGTGTTTGCGCCAGGCTTTCTGGGTGACGACGTCAAGTTTGCGCTCACCAGCGAGATGCTGCGCATTACCTTTCCGTATCTGCTGTTGATCTCCCTGACCGCCTTTGCGGGTGGCATTCTCAACAGTTATGACCGGTTTGCGGTGCCGGCCTTCACGCCGGTCTTACTGAATCTGGCCATGATTTCGGCGGCCATTTTCCTCACACCGGTGATGGATGAGCCGGTGATGGCCCTGGCCTGGGGTGTTTTCATTGCCGGTGCCTTGCAGTTGTTTTTCCAGTTGCCGTTTCTGATGCGCCTCGGGCTTCTGCCCAGGCCCCGGATCGATTATCGGCACGAAGGGGTAAGCCGTATCCTGAAGCTGATGGCGCCGGCGCTGTTCGGGGTTTCGGTCAGCCAGATCAATCTGTTACTGGATACCGTGCTGGCCTCCTTCCTGCAAACCGGGAGCGTGTCTTGGCTGTACTATTCCGACCGTTTGTCGGAGTTGCCATTGGGGGTGTTCGGTATTGCGATCGCCACGGTGATTCTGCCCAGTCTGTCGCGCAAGCATGCGGCTGCATCTGCGGACCAGTTTGCGGCGACCCTGGACTGGGCTGTGCGTGCCGTTCTGCTGATCGGCGTGCCGGCCGCCCTGGCGTTGGCTTTGCTGGCCGAGCCCTTGATCGCAACTCTGTTCCACTACGGCGAAGTGACCGATCGCGATGTCGCGATGTCAGCACAAAGTCTGCGGGCCTATTCTGCTGGTTTGCTGGCGTTCATGTTGATCAAGGTGCTGGCACCGGGTTTTTTCGCCCGGGAAGATACCAGAACCCCGGTAAAGATTGGTGTGATCGCCATGGTCGCCAATATGGTGTTTAACCTGGCGCTGATCGTGCCGCTGGCCCATGCCGGGCTTGCGCTGGCGACATCGCTTTCTGCCTGGCTCAACGGTTATCTGCTCTGGCGCGGACTTCGCAAGGAAGGCGCCTGGAAAAGCCAGTCGGGCTGGCCGAAGTTCCTGATGCAGCTGGCGGTTGCGAACAGCGCGCTGGCAGCGGTGATCCTCTGGCTGAATGTGCCGGTTGGCCAATGGCTGGCCTTTACTGGCCTGCAGAGGGCTTCGGAAATGACGATTCTGGTTGTGGCTGGGGTTCTCGCCTATTTTGTTGCGCTGGCCCTTGCAGGTGTTCGCGTGCGGCAATTCCGCCAGAAGTAAGGCGTCGTCATTTCTACCACGCCCGCTCCTGGGGTATAATCGCGCGTTTTCTCACCAGTGCGTCGCGCGTTCGCGCCGGCGCGCCGAAAGCCATTGGCAGCATTAGGGTTCGCAGTACATGCGTCTGATTCGAGGCCTGACCAATCTCAAGCGTATCGCGGGAAGTGCGGATTCTCCGCTGGCCGATGGGTGCGTGGCCACTATCGGCAACTTTGACGGCGTTCATCGGGGCCACAAGACCATCATCGATCAGGTCAGAGGCAAGGCTCAGGCACTTAACCTGCCGTCTGTGGTGATGATTTTCGAGCCTCAGCCCCAGGAATTTTTCAAGGGGACGGAAGCGCCTCCCCGGTTGATGCCGTTTCGCCAGAAATTTGAAGCTCTGCTTGGCGAAGGCGTTGATGTGGTGCTGTGTATCCGCTTTGACGAAACCTTCCGCAGCTATTCCGGCATGGGCTTTATCGAGGATGTGCTGATCCATGGCCTTGGGGTTCGTCACCTGGTGGTGGGCGACGACTTCCGCTTCGGCTGCGACCGGGCCGGCGACTTCAGGCTGTTGCAAAGCGTGGGGCAGGAACGGGGCTTTACAGTTGAGAATACCCGCACCGTTGTCGTGGACGGAGAGCGGGTGAGTAGCACCCGGGTGCGCAACGCCCTGAATGTGAACGGACTTGAGGAAGCCGAGCGACTCTTGGGGCACCCTTACCGGATCCATGGGCGGGTGGTATATGGCCGGCAGCTGGGCCGGCAGATCGGCGCGCCCACCGCCAATATCCTGCTGCATCAGATGCCGGCGCTGAGAGGGGTTTACGTGGTGAGGGCCCGGCTCGATACCGGGGAATGGCGTGATGGCGTGGCGAACATCGGCCTGCGCCCCACGGTAGATGGCAAGCGACCATCGCTGGAAGTGCACCTGTTTGACTTTGCTGGCACACTTTATGGCCAGCACCTGGAAGTCGTGTTCCGCCATGGCCTGCGGGACGAAGTGAAATTCGACTCTGTTGACGAACTTCGGCAACAGATCGCCCGGGATTTTGAGCATGCCCGGGCCTGGTTGGCGGAGAACCCCGCCACCCCGGAAACCTGATTCAACTGACCAACCAAGAGTACGCACACAGACATGAGCGACTACAAGCATACCCTGAATCTGCCGGAAACCGCGTTCCCCATGCGCGGTAACCTGGCCAAGCGCGAGCCGGACATGCTCAAGCACTGGCAGGACCTGAACGTTTACGGCAATCTGCGCAAGCAGCGCCAAGGTCGTGAGAAGTTCATCCTGCACGATGGCCCTCCCTACGCTAACGGCAGCATTCACATCGGGCATGCGGTCAACAAGATCCTGAAAGACATGATCGTGAAATCCCGCAGTTTCATGGGCTACGACGCACCCTACGTGCCGGGCTGGGATTGCCACGGTCTGCCCATCGAGCACAAGGTTGAGCAGGAAATCGGCAAGGCCGGCGTGAAGGTGGACTACAAAACCTTCCGCCAGGCCTGCCGAGACTACGCCACCAAACAGATCGAAGGCCAGAAGGCCGACTTTATCCGCCTGGGCGTGATGGGTGAGTGGGACAAGCCCTATCTGACCATGGATCCGAAAGTGGAGGCGGGCATTGTCCGGGCGTTGGGCAAGATCGTCGCCAAGGGCCACCTGGTGCGGGGCTTCAAGCCGGTTTACTGGAGTGTGGTTGGTCAGTCCGCACTGGCAGAAGCCGAAGTTGAATACCAGGACAAAACGTCAACCCAGATTGACGTGCGCTTCACTGTCGTGGATCAGGACGCCGTACTGAAAACCTTCGGAACCAGCGAAGGTGAGGGCGATGTATCCCTGGTGATCTGGACCACGACTCCCTGGACGATTCCCGCCAACCAGGCGGTGTCCATCGGTGCCGATATTGAATACGCACTGGTACAGTTAGATGTCGGCCACGGCGCTGAGCGAATGATTCTGGCCACGGACATGGTGCAGGGCATCATGGCTCGCTGGGGTGTGGAAGACTACAAAGTGCTGGCCAACGTCTCCGGTTCCGCACTGGAAAACCAGTTGCTGCAACATCCGGTGTACGACAAGCAAGTGCCTGTGCTGCTGGGTGACCACGTTTCCCTGGACGCCGGTACCGGTGCAGTACACACAGCGCCTGACCATGGTATGGAAGACTTCGTGGTGGGTAAGGAATACGGCATTGGCACCCTCAACCTGGTGAAAGCCGACGGCACCTATACCGACGCGGCCGGCGAATTCGCTGGTGTGCACGTATACAAGGCCGATGAGCCGGTATGCGCCGCGCTGGAACGCGAAGGCAAGCTGGTACGCTCGGAAAAATTCCGCCACAGCTACCCGCACTGCTGGCGCACCAAGACCCCGCTGATCTACAGGGCTACCCCCCAGTGGTTCATCAGCATGGACAAGCTCAACCTGCGCGCCGATGCCCTGGAGGCCATCAAAGGCGTGCGCTGGGTGCCGGCCTGGGGCCAGAATCGCATCGAGGCCATGTTCGAGCAGAGCCCGGACTGGTGTATTTCCCGTCAGCGCACGTGGGGCGTGCCGATCACCCTGTTTATCCATAAGGAGACTCAGGAGCTGCACCCGAACACCCAGGAACTGATCGAGAAAGTCGCCCAGGCGGTGGAAACCGGCGGCATCGATGCCTGGTACGACATTGACCAGAACGAACTGCTGGGTGCTGACGCCGACCAGTACGAAAAAGTGCTGGATACCCTGGACGTCTGGTTTGACTCGGGTGTCACCCATGACTCTGTATTACGGGTACGTGAAGAATTGGGCCAGTTCCCGGCCGATATGTACCTGGAAGGCTCTGACCAGCATCGTGGCTGGTTCCAGTCATCCCTGAAAACCTCCATTGCCATGAATGGCGTGGCGCCGTACAAGCAAGTGCTCACTCACGGTTTCACTGTGGATGCCAAGGGCTACAAGATGTCCAAGTCCCTGGGTAACGTTATCGCCCCACAGGAAGTCATGAACGAGCTGGGTGCAGACATCCTGCGTTTGTGGGTTTCTGCCACCGACTACAGCGGTGAGATGAGCGTTTCCAAGGATATCTTGCGCCAGACTGCAGACGGCTATCGCCGTATCCGCAACACTGCACGCTTCCTGTTGAGCAACCTGACCGGGTTTGATCCGGACCAGCATATGGTCGCGCCGGAAGACATGATCGCCCTGGACCGCTGGATGGTCGACCGCGCCCTGCAGCTCCAGAACGAACTGCATGAAGACTACGGCAACTATGCCTTCCTTCGGATCTACCAGAAGGTGTACAACTTCTGTGAAGCCACCCTGGGTGGCTTCTACCTGGACATCATCAAGGACCGCCAGTACACCACCCAGGCCGACAGCCTGGCGCGACGTTCCTGCCAGACCGCGCTCTATCATGTAGCCGAAGCCCTGGTGCGCTGGATTGCGCCAATCCTGAGCTTCACCGCTGATGAAATCTGGCAGCACCTGCCGGGTAGGCGCGGCGACACCGTGTTCTACGAAACCTGGTACGAGGGCTTGACTGCGCTGCCTGAGGGCTTCGAGTTAGGCCGTGACTACTGGCGTGAAATCTACGCTGTGAAAGAGGCGGTCAACAAGTGCCTGGAAGAAGTCCGTGCCCGAGGTGAAATCAAAGGCTCATTGAGCGCGGAAGTGACTCTTTACTGCGAAGGTAGCCTGGCCGAGCGACTGAACTATCTTGGTGAAGAGCTGCGCTTTGTGCTGATTACCTCTGAAGCCACCGTTAAGCCGGTGAGCGAAGCGGCCGGCGTAGAGCAAACCAACCTGGAAGGTCTGCTGGTGAAAGTGACCCCGGCGACTCACGCCAAGTGCGAACGCTGCTGGCACCACCGTGAAGACGTGGGGCAGAACGAGCAGTACAGCGATCTGTGTGGCCGTTGCGTGACCAATGTGGAAGGCCCGGGTGAAACCCGTGCATACGCCTGATGGATGCGGTCATGACTGAAAGCACTGGCAGTAAACTGAAATGGCTGTGGCTGGCGGTGCTGATCATCGCCATTGACCTGGGCACCAAAGCCATAGCCACGGCTATGCTGACCTACGGTGACCCGGTACCGGTACTGCCCAGTTTCAACCTGACGCTACTGCACAACACTGGCGCGGCATTCAGCTTCCTGGCCGATGCCGCCGGCTGGCAGCGCTGGTTCTTTGTCGCCCTGGCCGTCGTGGTCAGTGTGGTGCTGGTGGGCTGGCTGAGAAAACTCAAAGCCGATGAAACCTGGACCGCGATTGCCATCGTATTGATCCTTGGTGGCGCCATCGGCAACGTATACGATCGGGTGGTGCATGGTTACGTGGTGGACTTCCTGCATTTCTACTGGCAGGACTGGCATTTCCCGGCCTTTAACCTGGCTGACACCGCTATCACCATTGGTGCTGCCATGATGATCATCGATGCATTCCGCAAACCCGCTGGTGCCAGCGGCGATGCTGACAGGAGCAACTGAACCCCATGAAAGAACTGCCCATCGATAAGGGAACCCGAGTAAAACTGCACTTCGCCCTGAAGTTTGAAGACGGCGAAACTGTGGATTCCACCTTCGACAAAGAGCCGGCTACCCTGGAAATCGGTGATGAAAACCTGCCGGAAAATTTCGAAGCCTACCTGATGGGCCTGAAAGCCGGCGACCACAAAACCTTTGAAGTGCCGCCGGAAAAAGCCTTCGGCCAGCACAACCCCAGCAATATCCAGACCTTCAAGCGCCACGAATTCAGTGCTGACATGGTTCTGGAGCCGGGTGTGGTGATTTCCTTCGCCGACGCGCGCCAGCAGGAACTGCCCGGTGTGATCAAGCGGGTAGAAGGTGACCAGGTGGATGTGGACTTTAATCACCCGCTGGCAGGGCATACACTGAGCTTTGAAGTTCAGATTATCGACGTTGAACCAGCAGGGCCGACACACTGATTATGCACATTCGACTCGCTAACCCCCGTGGCTTCTGTGCCGGCGTAGACCGTGCCATAGAAATTGTAAACCGCGCGCTGGACGTGTTCGGAGCGCCCATCTACGTGCGCCACGAAGTGGTCCACAACAAATTCGTGGTAGACAACCTGCGCAACCGGGGCGCGATCTTTGTCGACGAGTTGGACGAAGTGCCCGACGACAAACTGGTGATCTTCAGTGCCCACGGCGTGTCCCAGGCGGTACAGAACGAAGCCGCCCGGCGCGGCCTGAAAGTGTTCGACGCTACCTGCCCGCTGGTCACCAAAGTGCATATGGAAGTGATGCGTTACAGCCGTGATGGCCGCGAGTGCATCCTGATTGGCCACCATGGACACCCGGAAGTGGAAGGTACCATGGGCCAGTACGATCACAGCAACGGCGGCGACATCTATCTGGTGGAAGACGAAGCCGACGTGCAAAAGCTGGAAGTGAAAGACCCCAGCCGTTTATCCTTCGTTACCCAAACCACGCTGTCCATGGACGATACCGCACGGGTAATCGACGCCCTGCGCGCCAAATTCCCGAAAATCGAAGGCCCTCGCAAAGATGATATTTGCTATGCCACCCAGAACCGGCAGGACGCCGTCAAACAACTGGCCGGAGACTGCGATCTGATGCTGGTGGTGGGCTCCCCCAACAGCTCCAACTCCAATCGCCTTCGGGAACTGGCTGAGCGCATGGGTACGCCGGCTTACCTGATTGACGAAGCTGACCAGATCGACCCGCAATGGCTTGAAGGAAAGAAAGCGGTGGGTGTAACTGCTGGTGCCTCAGCACCGGAGGTGCTGGTGGCGGATGTGATCAATCGGCTCAAGGAGCTGGGTGGTGAAGAGCCGGAGGAAGTGTCCGGGCGTGAGGAGAATATTGTGTTTTCCATGCCGAAGGAATTGCGGATTGATGCTGTAAATGTGTGAGCTGTGTCTTACTTTGGCGAGCTGATTCCCGCTTGTCAGTCAGAAGCCGCCACTTGTCGATGACATCTGGCGGTTTTTTTGTGCGCCTTTATTCTATAGAGATGAAAAATTGTTCAGGGAGCTGGCTTATGCGCAGTATTAGAGCGCAGCGAGGATTTACATTGATTGAGTTGTTGGTACTTGTGGCCATTCTGGGAGTCGTTGCCACCATCGCGGTGCCAAGCTTCTCACGTATTATTGAAAGCAATCAGCTGACCACCACCGGTAATGATTTGGTTGGAGCTTTAAACCTGGCGAGATCAGAGGCCGTGCGTATGGGAGCTCCGGTGTCCCTGGTGCCCGCCGGGTCTTTCACCGCTGGTTACCGTGTGGTCGATAATGGTGGCTCCGTTATCAGCGAGTTTCAGGGAGCTCCCGGTTCCTACAGCATTACCCGAACTCAAGGCGGCAACCCGAGATTTGCGGCAACGGGGCTGCTCCTTGGCGCCCCGCCGCCAATATTCGATATCTGTCGGGCGTCTGGCGAAGATGGGGTAAGAATTACAATGACCGGTGGCGGTCAGATCCGTTCTCAACGAATAACCTGTCCATGAGGCTGACCTGATGGCTAAAAATCATTGTAATCGAAAAGTTCAGCGCGGCTTCACGATGATCGAAGTGTTGATAGCGGTATTGATACTTGCGATCGGATTGTTGGGAGTGGCGGGTGTGCAGCTGGTGTCAATGCAGCAGACCGCCAATTCTACTCTCCGCTCAGAAGCGACCATGTATGCCCAGTCTCTGGCTGACAGGGTTCGCTCAAACGGTGGCCTTAACCTCACCGCTACCGAGATTGCTGACCTGAAAAAGCAAGTGAAGGCTGGTTTGGGGCCTGGAGCAGATGTGGCGATCAGTCTCAAGTCTGGCGGTGACATTGCCGAGGTCCAGATTACCTGGGTTGAGCGAGACCCGTTTGCTGCGTCAGGTGGAACATCGTCTCAGACACTTACTCTGGATGCGAGGCTGTGATGAGCGGTCATAATTTAGCCCCCAACGCTTTCTCAAAGAAGCAGTCCGGTCTGTCACTGATCGAGCTGATGATTGCCTTGCTGCTTGGTTCCATTCTGACCGTTGCGCTGGTTCAGATTTTTACCTCCAACAGCCAGTCGTTCCGCAGCAATCAGTCGATGGCTCGCTCGGCTGAGTCCGGGCGTATCGCCGTCGATATCCTGGCCCGCGCTATCCGTAATGCCGGGTTTTTTGGTTGTTATCCGATTACCAGCCTGACCAACAATCTGGATAGTACGGATGGAAACTACAATGCTCTTCTGCATGGATATTCCACCTTTGGAGTGTCAGCCGACAACGCCGAGCGGCCGGCAGGAGCGGTTGCAGGAACGGGTTTTTTTAATGTAACTGGTGTCCGGCGTCCGGGAGATATTGTCCGTTTGGATGCCGATATGACGAATGGCTCCAGTATTCAGCTCAACACCGATGGCAGCCTTAGCGAAGGCGATGTGGTGTTCATCAGTAATTGTGAGGTGGGGGATTTGTTTGAGATCTCTTCGCTGAATGTATCCGGCTCGAACGTCACCATCACGGCGGATGGCACTACAGGTTCCAACGGTCGCCCTGGTAATGACCTCTCGGGTAATGCGCCGGCCGGGTGCGGTTCTCAGTGCCTCAGTGCCACCTACAGGCGCGGTACGGAACTCTTTCAGGCCTACAGCGAAGGCTATTTCATCGGGAATGCGACAGGTGGTGGCCGCTCGCTGTTCAAGCGAGAGCGAGACGGATCCACGGAAGAGCTGGTCATCGGGGTAGAAGATATGGAAATTCGGTTCGGAGAAGGCACGGCTGCCAATGGTGTTCAGAACTGGCTTGCCGCCGGGGCGGTCTCAGACTGGAACTCGGTGATTGCGGTTGAGGTGAGTCTGCTGGTGGCCTCGGAGGACAACAACGTCCGTGACAGCGCTCAGACCTATTGCTTCCCCGGGTGGGAAGACTGCGTCGCCGACACCAGCAAACGGACAACCGCAGCGGATCGAAGACTGTACCGGGTATACAACTTTACATCTGCCCTGAGAAATCCATTTTGAATCGGGTGATTATTATGCATAGAGCAGGACAACAGCGAGGTGTTGCGCTACTGATGTCGCTGGTCATTCTATTGGTGCTTAGCCTGCTTGCTCTCTCCGGAATGCAGGGCAGTATCATGCAGGAGCGAATGACGACGGCACAGCGAGACGGAATGCTGGCGCTTGAGGTTGCCGAAACGGCAATGCGAGAGGCGGAGGCGACCCTGGATAATATGTCGGACCTGTCAGATTTTGGCAGCACGACAGGCTTTTATGATGGTACGGATACCAGTGTGACGGTGCCGTCCCCTTTCTCTGCGGCGACCTGGAATAAGGACGCGTCGGGCGACCCGATAAGTGCGGTGGCGGGCTCTGCGGTAAATGGTGTGACGCCGCTATTCCTTTTTGAATACAAAGGCAAAGTCGTGGTGGATTCCGAGGGACAGTTGCCACGGGATTTCAGCCAGTATGGCTCTGAAGGGCCGGCGGAGTTTGATTACGCACGTATCCTGGTCAGAGCGTCAGGGCCTTCGGGTTCCGGGGTGCGCTTGCTTGAAGGCTTTTACGTATTCCAGCCAAACGGGCTGGCAGGAGGTAATCCGTGAACAAGTTCAATCTTAAAGTGGCATTATCGGCCGCTCTAATAGTGCTGCCAGCGTCTGGCTACTCTGCTCGACCGGATTTTGCTCAGCAGCCGTTGTTTCTGGGAAGTGCCGTAGCGCCCAATCTGATGTTTATTATTGATGACTCAGGTTCCATGGCTCGCGAGTACATGCCAGATGAGATCGGCGGGTATAACGACATCGAGTCGAAGTCCTGGAACAGCTACTACCAGGAAGGGGCCGATGCTGAGTATCGCTTCTACTATTCTTCCCACATCAACAAAATGTGGTATGACCCATCGGTAACCTATTTTCCCCCTTACAAAGAGGATGGAACGGGGCGCTATCCGAATTCTTCGTATACAAATGCGCCCATCAACGGTTACGACGGAAACAGTGCCTCCAGAGATCTGCGGGATACGTTCTCGATTGATGGCTACAACGTTGAAGGCGGGGGGTTTTACTTCACGTTCAACAGTTCCAGCAGTTGTGATGCCAATCCCTATCAGAACGGCTGCTACACGTATGTTTCGGTCAACAACCTGAGCGCGGCGGAAAAGACCAATTTTGCTAATTGGTACTCTTACTATAACACCCGAATTGAATCTTCTCGTGCTGGCATTAGCGAGGCATTTTTTGAGTTGCCGACCAGTTTCCGGTTGGGCTGGGGGCGACTTAACTACGACAATGAGAGCAAGAACACCATTGATGATGCCTCCGGCGTTCGGGCGGTTCAGGAAGGCGTTCGAGAGTACACCAACTCCAGGCGTGAAGACTTCTATGATTGGCTCTACGCGGTTCCCGCCAACGGAAACACCCCACTGAGGCGTGCTCTGGATGGCGCGGGTACCTACTTCGAGAAAAGTAAACGAGCCTGGGCGGATAACCCTGGCGAGTCGGTAAGTTCGACCAATCCGGTGCGGGAATGCCGGTTGGCGTACACCATTCTGATGTCGGATGGCTATTACAATGGTAGCTTGAATCTCAACGCGACCAAGAAAGCCGACGACAAGGATGGCGATACCCTTACCAACAACAGGGGTGACTCTTTCAAATATACGCCGGTGAATCCATTCAAGGATAACAGGGATGACACCACCCTCGCCGACGTGGCTATGGATTACTGGAAACGTGACCTGCGAACCGATATTGTGAACTACGTTCCGACCTCGGAGAAAAATCCTGCGTTCTGGCAACACATGGTGACTTATACCGTGGGGCTTGGCGTGACGGGGTCCATCGACCCGGTTGATGCGTTTAAAGCGATTGAGAACGGCACTTACGTGAACTGGTGGGGTGGAACCAGTAATGAGGACAAGGTAAACGATATGCTTCATGCGGCGGTTAATGCCCGCGGAGGTTTCTTTAGTGCCTCAGATCCTGCAACCTTCGCGAAAGAGTTGAAGGGGACGGTTGGCGAGATCGTCAATGAAGCTGGCTCGTCCACCGCGGTGGAATTCGATGTGTCATCTTTTCAGCAGGGCGCCCTGATTTTCTCAACCCAGTTCGACCCGAATGGTTGGACGGGTGACCTTAAAGCGGCCAAGCTCGGCGGAACCAACTCACCCATCGTACCGGATATCAATGAAGCGGTTAAGCAAGGTAACGGCTGGTCTGCCCGGGATATTCTGGACAACAGGGACCTCAGTGCCGACGACCGTGTGATCATTACCTACGGCAGTGTTGCGGGCGGTTTTCGCTGGGGCAACCTGACTAACGCTCAGAAAAATGATCTGCGGTTCGGCGGTGTTACCGACACCATAGCCCAGCAGCGCCTTGCGTTTATTCGGGGCGATCGTTCACTCGAGGGCACTCCAGGATGGCGCAAGCGGGGTAGCCGGCTGGGGTCAATTGTGAATTCATCCCCCGAGTTTGTCGGTGAGCCCCGGGCGATCTGGCCGGATGCGTTGCCATTTGGAAGTAGTGGCAAGTGGTTCTCTGATTTTGCCAGCAGCAAAAAGTCTCGTACGCCGGTTGTTTATACTGGATCCAACGATGGTATGTTGCATGGCTTTAACGCAAGTGCCAACGGCGGTAATGAGGTGCTGGCATACATACCTGAGTTCGTATACAACGCTTCCGCCAGCAATGCAGGTTTGCATTTCCTGTCGGATCCGGACTATCAGCATCGTTATTACGTGGATCTGGAGATACGACAGCAGGATATCTTTACCAAGGGTAAACAAGCCGATGGTTCTCTGACGGCGGACGAAGACTGGCGGACGATTATTGTTGGCGGTGGTCGTGCCGGGGCAAAAGGAGTCTTTGCGCTGGACGTCACTGATCCCTCGGGATTTTCGGAGGCCAATGCCGAAAAAGTTGTTCTTTGGGAGTTTTCGGGGCAGGACGACGCCCGAATGGGATATGTCACCCAAGCCCCAATCATTGGAATGACCAAGTGGGGAACGGATCTGCGCTGGACTGCGTTCATCTCCAATGGTTACAACTCCAATACCGAAAGCACGGGTTTCTTCATGCTTGATATCGAAGGCGGTATGGACGGTACCTGGGACAGTGCGGATGTGCGTTATGTCGAGTTTGAGGGGGCTGGTGGCGACGGTTTGTCACCGCTGGCGGCATTCGATACCACGGGCGATTATCTGATTGACCGTGTTTATGCCGGTGATCTCGATGGCAATATGTGGGTTGCCAGCGTAGATTCCAGTGGTAACTGGGCATCGGCCTACAGCAACGGCGGGAACCCCCAGGCGCTGTTCACCACTCAAGCCAAGCAGCCCATCACTGCGGCTCCCGTTGCCTCAGCTAATCGCAAGGTTTCCCGTGCAGGCAATGTTCCCAACCTGATGATCTATTTTGCGACCGGCCAGTATCTGGAGACTGCGGACGTTACGTCGGTTGATACCCAGTCTGTCTATGGTGTTTGGGACCGTGGTACATCTGGTCTGACGGTGAGTAGCCTGGAGTCCCGGACGATTACTGAGGGTACGGTGACAGACAGCAACGGCGTTTCGGCGACTGTCCGCTATTCCAATGGGAAAGAGCTGGATTTCTCGACCACGAAAGGCTGGTTTGTTGACCTGCCCATTACCGGTGAAAGAGCGGTTGTCAGCCCGCAGGTTCGTGGTGATTTCGTTTATCTTAACTCGATGATACCGGATGAGAACCCCTGTCTGGGTGGCGGTACTGGTTGGGCGATGGCCTTTGGCCTCGATGGGCGAAACCCGGAAAAGGCGGCCTTCCTGCGCTGGCCGGAGAAAATCATTGGTTACAAGTTGGAGGGTTTGCCGAACCAGTCGACCATTCTGGGCACCTTCCGGTTCACGCCGGGAAGTAATGCCAAGGACCCTGTGGACGTTATGGAGATCCCGCCGCTAAGCGGTGCCGTGACTGATGCCGGGCGCAGAGGCTGGAACGAGTTAATCGACAATTAATCGTTATGGCCCGGACGCACTGGGTGGGGAGTTAGCAACATGAGTAGTCGTAGAAGCATAGCCATTGTCCTCGTTCTGGCGATGTCAAGCACCGGAGTGGTTGCCCAGGGAGTTCCGGGCAGTTTGGAAACGCCAGAGGGCGCTCCACGCCAGCATGTGGTGGATTCCATTCATGCTGAAGCGCGCCGGATCGTGATTGATGACACAGAGTACTTTCTGGAGGGGAGTGTGCTGATCAATGGTCAGGAAGTCGCGCCCGCTGCCGTGGTAAATATTCTGCGGGAAGGTCAGCGTGTCACGAACCTGGAATCAGACCGTGATAACGAAGACGGCTACCTTATTTTGCGGGAGGTTAACCTGTTTTGATCAATATCAGAATGACGCACCATCGTGGTTTCTCGCTAATTGAGTTAATGATTGTGGTCGCCATCGTCGGCATCATTGCGGCAATAGCGTACCCTTCTTATTCGAATCACGTAAGAGAAACCCGTAGAACCACGGCTCAGGCGGATCTGGTGGAGTTGGCGCAATGGATGGAGCGTCAGTATTCGGGAGATTTCTCATATCTGGAGGGGGGGAATCAGCCCACCCTGCCGTTTAACCAATCCCCCAGAACGGGTACTGCGTTCTACAACCTGAGCTTCAATGGGACTGTTGCCGCTAACACCTATACACTGCAGGCCGTGCCGACCGGAGATCAGACTAATGATACCTGTGGCACGCTCCGCATAACCCAGACCGGTGCGAGATCTTCAACATCAGGGACTGATTGCTGGTAAATTACGAGCATTTCAATGGGCGTCCCTGAGCATCCTCAGGGATGCCATCTCCATCATGATCGTTTGCCAGGCGCGCCCTCCCACCTCTGTTAATAATGATTTGCCCCGCCAAACTTGCATTGCCCGTTTTCGGGCACCAGGTCACGTTGCCGAGGTCACTATGGACGAATCCAGAAGGCCTGAACTGGAAATAGCTTCGATGCAATGAGCGAACCACGATCCGACCTGAACCTCCGGTAGAAACAACTCTTAGAGGGGCTTTGCCCGCGGTTAGCTGCCTTTGATTATCTGGATCGGAAAATGCATAGATTTCATTGTTCCAATCCCGGGAACATGCGCCCATCGAGTTCACTGGGCACACCGTAACGATGACTCCTTCCATAACGGCATGTTGTCGTGCAAGGGCAAACAGGCCCAAGAGGTCGTGCAGCGTGCCACGCCTTTCCTGGTTTTGAAGGGCGCTGGTGAGTGACGGCATAGCAAGGCCTGCCAGTAATCCGATCAGTGCAGTGAGGACAAGGAGTTCAATTAGTGAGAACCCTGCTTTTTTCTGGGAATGCATCGATTAACGTCCGTGTTGGTCATATCTGGGTCAGCGTTGCATCCTGCAAGCGCCGAAGTGAGGACTAACTATACTCCAAAGTCACTCCATCCCCAACTTCTTCAACCGATACCGCAACGCCCGAAAACTGATCCCCAGTCTTTTGGCCGCCGCCGTTTTATTCCACCTTGTTGCCTCCAGAGCCTTTTCAATAGCCTGTCGCTCAATACTTTCCAGATAACCTTCGAGATCAATCTCGCCCTCTGGTACCGGCGCTGCGGCAGCATCCGTTTCTGACTCCGTCCCTCTGGTCGCCGAGGCGGAGCCTGCTGGCGCAACACCGCCGCCGAGATGCAGATCCCCGGCATCAATCAGGTCTTCGTCGCACAGGGTAAAGGCGCGTTCCAGGATGTTCTCCAGTTCCCGCACGTTACCGGGAAACTCGTAGCCTTTGAGTCGTTCGACGGCGGCCGCGGTGAGTCTGGCCGGGTCGCATTCGTATTCCCGGGCGATACGCTGGAGAATGTGCTCTGCCAGCAGGGGGATATCATCGGCGCGCTCGCGCAGCGGGGGAACAGCCAGTTCGATGACGTTGATCCGGTAAAACAGATCCTGGCGGAAATCGCCTTCCTGCACCAGTTCCGGGAGGTTTTTATGGGTGGCGCTGAGTACCCGGATATCCACCGGCACTTCTTTGGTTTCACCGACCGGGCGAACGGCTTTCTCCTGGATAGCCCGCAGCAGTTTTACTTGCATGGCCAGGGGCAGGTCGGCCACTTCGTCCAGAAACAGGGTGCCACCATCGGCGGAGCGGAACAGCCCCTGTTTGTTCTCGACGGCGCCGGTGAAACTGCCTTTTTTGTGGCCGAAGAACTCGCTTTCCATCAACTCCGAGGGGATGGCTCCACAGTTCACGGCGACAAAGGGGCCGTCACTTCTGGGCCCTTGCAGATGAATCATGCGGGCAACCAGTTCCTTGCCGCTGCCGGATTCGCCACTGATAAACACCGGTGCCTGGCTTCGGGCGAGCTTTTTTGTCTGTGTGCGCAGTTTCCGGATTTGCGGCGAGTCGCCCAGAAGCAGACCGGGCTCATCGGAATCGGCGGTTTCGCGGGCTTTGGGTTCGGACAGCTTCAGGGCGCTGTTGACCAGTTCCCGCAGGCGGGGCAGCTCCACGGGCTTGGACACGAAGTCAAAGGCGCCGGCCTTGAGCGATTCGATGGCTGTGTCCATGCTGCCATAGGCGGTAATCACCGCAACGGGCGTGCAGGGCGTGTGTTGCTGAATCCAGTGTACAAGCTCTATGCCATTGCCGTCGGGAAGGTTCATGTCGGTCAGGCAGAGCTGGGGTTTGTGCCGTTGCAGAAGTTCCCTGGCGCTGGCCAGATCGGGGGCGGTGTAGGTGGTAATGCCCATCCGGGTGAGGGTGATTTCCAGTAGATCCCGGATATCCGGCTCGTCGTCAACAATCAGCGCTGTTTGTGTAGTCATTCTGTGTCTTCGGTTCCCTGTTGAATTCAAACGCCCGATGGCCAGCTGGTCAGATCATTCGCCCGGGGTGAGCGAAGGTTATGCGGAATCGGCACCCCGGCTGTCCGTCATCGACCAGCGACAGGTGTGCCTGGTTGGCTTCGCATAACTCCCTGGCCAGGTAAAGGCCAAGCCCGGTTCCGCTTTTATCCGTGGTGAAAAAGGGCTCGAATACGGAATGCCGATGCTCGGCACTGATGCCCGGGCCAAAATCCCGAACGTCCACGTAAGCCCGTTTGCCATCGGCCGTGGCGCCCGCAATTAATTGTATCCTGTTTTGCCCGGTCTGCTGTTTGCTGTACCGCAAACCATTGTCGCACAGATTCACCATCACCTGCTCAATCTGGCTCTTGTCGAAACGAGCCTGTGGAATCTGCTCGCTGATATTCAATTCGATCGTGGTGGCCGTTTCCCCATTCACGGTCTGCACGAAATCATCCCGGAACTCGCGAAGCCATTGGCCGACATCTATCAGCTCGGAATTTGCGGTCCGGCGGCGAGAAAGGTCCAGCACATTCTCGATGATGCCATTCACCCGTCGGGAGTGACGGCGAATGATGTCGAGCATGCGAAGATCCCCCTCATCCAGGCTGGGGGATTCTTCCATCAACTGGGCAGCGTGGCTTATGGCGCCGAGAGGATTCCGGATTTCGTGAGCGATGCCAGCCGTTAAGCGTCCGAGTGAGGCCAGCTTCATCTGTTGGGCCTGCTGGGTCACTTTACTCATGTCTTCAATAAACACCAGAATCTGGTCGCCCCGTTCCTGGTCAAGTTGCGTGAAGTTGGCCTGCAAAAGCGGTGAGGTAGACGACGCCTGAAAGGGTTCAATCCGCATGTTGGGGTTTTTCAGCCAGCTTTCGAGCCCCTGCCTGAGCGGTTTAGGCAGTAGCCGTGCACGGGGCTCCAGATCTTCTCCATCGGCGCTCACACCGAACAGCAGTTCTTCGGCGGCGGCGTTGGCAAGCCGGATCTGGCCGAAGCGATCAAGTACCAGGATGCCGGTGCGCATACGCTGGATGATCTGCTGGTTGATCTGCTCCAGTTCCTGAATGCTTCTTGCCCGGCTGCTCGCCAGAGCTTCACTGCGGATCATCCGTTTTGAGATGCCTTGCAGGACAAAAGCCGCGGCAAAGTAGAGTATGCCCAGGGTGCCCGCCCGGACGATGTCGTCGGCGGTTTCATCGATGGCCAGAACGGCCCAGCCGGAAATGCCCAGCGAACAGATGGCAGCCAGTGCTGCGTAGAACGTGCCGACCCGGCTGGGTGTGAGAATATTGCCCGCCGCTACAGACACTATTACCAGGTTGGCCAGGCCATTGGTGATTCCGGTACTGGCGAATAGAAGCCCATGCATCACCAGTATGTCGATCAGAATGGAGAGCGTGATATGCCTCTGCCGTGGCTGAAAGCCGGCAAGCAGTAAAAGTGCAGTAAAGCCGTTAATAGCCAGATAGGTAACAACGCCCGCCTGGTAGTACTCCAGCCAGCGGAACTTGCTGTCGGTGGTGAATGGATCGAAGAACAGCAAGCCCAGCAGCATCAGGCTGATTACTACGCGATAGTGGTTGTATACACGAAACAGCCTTGCCTGTTGCTGCTTTGCCGGTGGCCCGAAAGCAGAGCGCTTGCTGTCATTGTGGGCAGTGTCTTGAGCCATGGAGCGGTTCATCTGTCTGTGTGCGGGAGAAATCTTTGTTGTTGACGGGTTATAATAGCCTTTTAACGGCAATAAGTTACAGGAGCCAGTCCATGCCGGAAGCCGGTCAAGCACCCCAGAGCCAGAACGCCGCCAGAAAACTCCGCGTTGTTATGGCGCAACTGGATTTCCTGGTGGGAGATATTCCGGGCAATACCGATCTGATTCTGGAGGCAGCGCAGCGGGCCTGGGATGAGCATCAGGCCGATATCGTTGTCTTTCCGGAGCTTTGCCTGACCGGCTACCCGCCGGAGGATCTCCTGTTGCGCCCGAGTCTGGATCTTCGCGTGAGCGAAGCATTGGAAAAGCTGCAAAGTGCAGCATTGCCTTCAGCGATGGTAATCGGTGCTCCGATTCGCTCTGGAGGATTGCTGTATAACGCGGCGCTGGTGATTGAAGCCGGTCAGGTTCGCGGCTGCTACTTCAAACGCTTCCCGCCGAACTACCAGGTTTTTGACGAAAAGCGCTATTTCGCCGAAGGTTCCGACACACTGGTGCTCGACATTAAAGGCCAGCCTGTCGGCATTACCGTGTGTGAGGATCTCTGGAAAGATGGCCCTGTGGAAGATGCGGCAGCCGCGGGTGCCCGGCTCATCCTTAATCTCAATGCCTCGCCCTACGATATCGATAAACAGGCCCGTCGCAAGGCTTTGCTGGAACGCAAGTCCCGGGAGAACCGGGTCAGCATCGTCTATGTGAACCTTGTGGGCGGCCAGGATGAGCTGGTGTTTGATGGCGGCTCCATGGTGTTTGATCATTCCGGTGGGCTGTCGGCGGAAGTGCTTCAGTTCGAGGAAGGGCTGTACCCGGTGGACCTCTTGTGCGAACACCACTGCCAGCCGATCTCCCGCCCATTGCCGCCAGAACCGCAGCTGGAAGCCAATGTATACCGCGCCCTGGTGACTGGTGTGCGGGATTACGTCAACAAGAATGGTTTCAGGTCGGTAGTACTTGGCCTGTCCGGCGGCATCGATTCGGCGGTTACACTGGCGGTTGCGGTGGATGCACTGGGCAAGGAGCGTGTGCACGCGGTGATGATGCCGTTCCGGTATACCTCCAGCATCAGCCTGGAAGATGCCGAAGCCGAGGCCACCGCCCTGGGTGTGCAGTATGACGTGTTCTCCATTGAGCCCATGTACGATGCCTTCATGGCGGCGCTGGCAGAACCGTTTGCGGGCACCAAGCCGGATACCACTGAGGAAAACCTTCAGGCCCGTCTGAGGGGGGTGCTGCTCATGTCGCTGTCCAACAAGTTTGGCTCGTTGGTGCTCACGACTGGCAACAAGAGTGAAATGGCGGTTGGCTATTCCACGCTATACGGTGACATGGCAGGTGGCTTTGATGTTCTGAAGGATGTGCCGAAAACGCTGGTTTTCCGGCTGGCGCGCTACCGCAATACCCTGTCACCAGTGATTCCGGAGCGGGTGATTACCCGTCCGCCCTCAGCCGAGCTGGCGCCAGACCAGAAAGATGAGGACAGCTTGCCGGGCTATGACGTGCTGGATCAGATTCTGAACCTATACGTGGAGCGTGATTACAGTGCTGATGCTATCGTCGCGGAAGGGTTTGAGCGCGAGGATGTGGATAGGGTGGTCAGGCTGGTTGATATCAATGAATACAAGCGGCGCCAGGCCCCCATCGGTGTTCGTATTACCGAACGGGGCTTTGGCAAAGACAGACGCTATCCCATTACCAACGGCTGGAAGAGCGGGAAGTAATCCCGCTCTTATTCATCCCCCATCAGACCAAAGGTCACCACGTTGGTCAGTGACCGGTTCTGGCGGCGAAGAAGATCCGATTCGTACTCACCGTTCGCGTTGAAGGCCTCGCTGTTGGGGAAGTTTTTTCTCAGCGTGGCAATGGCATCGTTGGCGCCCTTTTTCAGCTCCAGAAAGCGGAAGGTGTCCGCCAGGATCATCAAGGCCTCCTCCACTGAAGGCGAAGAAGGGTAGTTCTCCACCACGTACCGGGCACGGTTATTGGCCGCCACATAGGCTTCACGCTTGATGTAGTAGCGGGCTGCGTGCAGCTCCAGTTCAGCCATGCGGTTGCGGATGGCGATCATGCGCTGGCGGGCGTCCAGGGCATATTCACTGTCCGGAAACCGGTTCAGCAGCTGTGAGAAATCGCGGAACGCCTGCAATTGCTCGCCGGGATTGCGTGCGGCCGCATCAACAGGGAAATAGCGGGCGGCCAGGCCAAGGTCCAGGTTGTAGGAGGCTAGCCCTCTCATATAGAGGGCATAGTCCAGGTGATCACTCTGCGGATTCAGGCGCATGAAGCGGTCGGCGGCAGCCCGGGAACCTTCAAGGTCGAGGTTCTGGTAACGGGCAAAGATCAGATCAAGCTGGGCCTGTTCGGCATAACGGCCGAATGGATAATAGGTTTCCAGGGCATCCAGGTTCTGTTCGGCTTCGTTGAAGTTGCCCGAGTTCATGGCCTTGCGGGCATTCTCGTAATAGGTTTGTTCCGGCAGGACTTCCACCTCCTTCTGGGACGCACAGCCGGCGGCCAGCGCAAAAAGTGTGGAAAGTAGCAGTAATCGAACGACTGATCTCATGCCGGAATCCCGTATAATGTTCAGAACTTGTGGTTGGATTGGTCATTGTAACGGGGAAGGCTGTCTGTGTGCAGTGTTTCCCGATATTGGCACCAGAATCTGACCGAAACGTAACATCGCCGCCTGTCCGGCGGCCGTCTGCGCCAGAAACCAACGGCGAAAACGAGGCTGAATGACTTCCGAAAACCGAATTACCGGCCAATTTACCGTACCGCCGGAGCTCAGCGATAAACGGCTGGACCAGGCAGCGGCGGAACTGATGCCCGAGCATTCCCGCTCCCGCCTGCAGTCCTGGATCAAGAGCGGAGCCCTGACGGTGAACGGTAAATCCCGCAAGCCGCGGGACAAGGTAATGATGGGCGATTCCCTGGCTCTCGATGCTGAGCCGGAAGTGCAGGTGACCTGGGAAGCCGAACCCATCAGCCTGGATATCGTCTACGAAGATGAGCACTTGCTGGTGATTAACAAGCCGGCCGGGTTGGTGGTGCACCCAGCGGCCGGCCATTCTGATGGCACGCTGGTGAACGCCCTGCTGAATTACGCGCCGGAAGTGGAAAACCTGCCGAGGGCAGGTATTGTTCACCGCCTGGACAAGGATACCTCCGGCATCATGGTGGTGGCCCGCAGCCTGATTGCACATACCTCCCTGGTAGACCAGCTGCAAACACGCACGATGGGGCGGGAGTATGAGGCCGTGGTGGTGGGCGCGCTGACCGGTGGTGCAACAGTTGACGCACCTATTGGCCGTCATCCGCAGGATCGTAAACGCATGGCCGTGGTTTCCAGTGGCAAACCGGCGGTCACCCATTACCGCCTGCTGGAGCGTTTTGCCGCGCATACCCTGGTTCGTTGCAAGCTGGAAAGTGGCCGCACCCATCAGATCCGTGTGCACATGGCGCATGTGCGCCACCCGCTGGTTGGTGATCCTGCCTACGGTGGGCGTCTGCGGTTGCCCAAAGGCACTACAGAGGAGCTTCGGGATGTACTGGCTGCGTTCACCCGGCAGGCCCTGCATGCGAGACAGTTGACCCTTGAGCATCCGGAAACGGGTGAGATTCTGAGCTGGGAGGTGCCGCTACCAGAGGATATGGTTCACCTGATCGAAGCTCTGCGCAAACACGCCCGGGAGCTGGAAGAACGTGATTTCTGACAACTACATCCTGAGGCCGAGTTGGTCCGCACCGGGGGCGGTGCAAGCCATGTGCACGACTCGCAAGGGAGGCGTCAGTGAGGCGCCGTGGAGTTCGCTCAACCTCGGGGATCATGTCGGGGATAGCCCTGAATCTGTCGCCGAAAACCGGCAGCGCCTGGCCCGCTTCACGGGGTTAGAGGTGGATCGGATTGGCTGGTTGAATCAGGTGCATGGTGCGAGGGTGGTCGAGCTTACACCCGACAACGCTCAACAGGTTCCTGAAGCGGATGCCAGTTTCACCCGATCGCCCGGCCTTAGTTGTGCCATTCTGACTGCCGACTGCCTGCCCGTAGTGATTGCGGATTCCGATGGAACCGTAGTGGGGGCTGCTCACGCCGGCTGGCGCAGCCTCAGCGGAGGCGTGCTGGAAAACCTGGTCAGTGCGATGGCGGTTGAGCCTGACAAGCTTTCGGCCTGGCTGGGCCCCGCCATTGGTCCCGACAGTTTCGAAGTTGGCCCGGAAGTGCGCGAAGCGTTTGTTCAGCACAGTCCGGAAGCTGCGAAAGCCTTTGACACCAAGGGTGCCCGCCCGGGCCATTTCATGGCCGATATCTACAGTCTGGCAACCCTGCGTCTGAGTCAGGTTGGTGTCTCGTCCGTCGCTGGCGGTAGTCTGTGCACCGTTCAGGATCGGGAATGGTTCTTTTCCTATCGCCGGGATGGTCAAACCGGCCGTATGGCCACCCTGGTCTGGCTAAAATCCTGAAGTCTCGATAGCTCTTCCTGATGTGTTAACTGACAGCCGTCAAATTTCTGACGAATTGCGGTCTGCCCAACTTGAACTCCCCCCACTTGCCCCTACATTAAGTTTCAAAGCAATCGGAATATCCGGACCACAGGGTTGATCGGTATTCACTACGAATTTTGGGGATAAGAGCACATGAGAATCGACAAGCTCACCAGCAAGCTGCAAACCGCGTTGGCGGATGCGCAGTCCATCGCGGTTGGCAAAGACCATAACTTCATCGAGCCCGTGCATCTGATGCAGGCCCTGCTGGACCAGCAGGGAAGCTCCATTAAACCGCTGCTCAAACAAGTGGGGGTTGAGCCCGGCCGGGTAAGACAGGCCGTGGCGAAGGAAATTGAGAACCTGCCGGAGGTGCAGGGCAATGCCGGCGATGTGTCCATGTCGAACGACATGGGGCGACTGTTTAACATTTCCGACAAGCTGGCCCAGAAGCGGGGTGACCAGTTCATATCCAGTGAGCTGGTTCTGCTGGCGGCGGTTGAAGACCGCGGTTCCCTGGGGCGCATTCTGCGAGAGCAAGGCGTTGACAAGGCCGCGCTGGAAAAGGCCATTGACGAAGTGCGCGGGGGAGAGTCGGTGAACGATGCCGGCGCGGAGGAAAACCGTCAGGCCCTGTCAAAGTACACCATTGATCTTACCGAGCGGGCCGAGGCCGGCAAGCTGGACCCGGTGATTGGTCGCGACGATGAAATCCGTCGCACCATTCAGGTACTGCAGCGCCGGCGCAAGAATAATCCGGTGCTGATTGGTGAGCCCGGTGTGGGGAAAACGGCCATCGTCGAGGGGCTGGCCCAGCGTATCGTCAACGGCGAGGTGCCTGATGGTCTGAAAGACAAGAAGGTGCTGTCGCTGGACATGGGCGCATTGATTGCCGGCGCCAAATTTCGCGGCGAATTTGAGGAGCGCCTGAAGGCGGTGCTTAACGAGCTGTCCAAGCAGGAAGGCCAGATCATCCTGTTCATTGACGAAATCCACACCATGGTGGGGGCCGGTAAAGCCGAAGGGTCCATGGATGCCGGCAATATGCTGAAGCCGGCGCTGGCCCGGGGAGAGTTGCATTGTGTCGGCGCCACCACGCTGAATGAGTACCGGGAAAATATTGAAAAAGACGCAGCACTGGAGCGCCGTTTCCAGAAAGTGCTGGTCAGCGAGCCCAGTGAGGAAGATACCATCGCCATCCTGCGTGGGCTGAAAGAGCGCTATGAGGTTCACCATGGGGTTGAGGTAACGGATGGCGCCATCATCGCGGCCGCCAAGCTGTCTCATCGATATATTACCGATCGTCAGTTGCCGGATAAGGCCATTGACCTGGTGGATGAAGCGGCCAGCCAGATCCGTATGGAAATGGACTCCAAGCCTGAGGCGCTGGATCGCCTGGAGCGCCGGCTGATTCAGCTCAAGATTGAGCGGGAAGCCCTGAAAAAGGAAACCGACGCAGCCTCTAAGAAGCGGCTGGAAGAGTTGTCTGCCGTTATCGGAAACGTTGAGCGCGAATACGCCGACCTTGAGGAAGTCTGGAACACTGAAAAGGCGGCTCTGCATGGCTCCCAGAAGATCAAGAGCCAACTGGAGCAGGCCAGGATTGACCTGGAGAATGCCCGCCGTGCAGGGGATCTGGGCAAGATGTCCGAGCTGCAGTACGGCAAGATCCCGGAGCTGGAGCGCCAACTGGATATGGCCAGCCAGGCGGAAATGATGGAAATGAAGCTGTTGCGCAACCGGGTCACGGATGAAGAAATTGCGGAAATCGTTTCAAAGTGGACCGGGATTCCGGTATCCAAGATGCTGGAGGGGGAGCGCGACAAGCTGATGCGCATGGAGGAAGCCCTCCACGATCGGGTCATTGGCCAGGATGAGGCCGTGGAAGCGGTATCCAATGCGGTGCGCCGGTCCCGGGCTGGACTGTCGGATCCGAATCGTCCCAATGGTTCTTTCCTGTTCCTTGGGCCGACCGGGGTGGGGAAGACCGAGTTGTGCAAGGCGCTGGCAAACTTCCTGTTCGATACCGAAGAGGCCATGGTTCGCATCGATATGTCGGAATTCATGGAGAAGCACTCGGTCGCCCGTTTGATTGGTGCGCCTCCCGGATATGTGGGGTATGAAGAGGGTGGCTACCTGACTGAGGCCGTGCGTCGCAGGCCCTACTCGGTTCTGCTTCTGGATGAGGTTGAAAAGGCGCACCCGGATGTCTTCAACATCCTGCTTCAGGTGCTGGATGATGGGCGTCTGACCGATGGTCAGGGCCGCACGGTCGACTTCCGCAACACAGTGGTGGTGATGACCTCAAACCTGGGTTCCCACATCATTCAGGAGAAGGCCGGAGAAGAGAACTACGAAGATATGAAGTCGGCGGTGATGGAAGTGGTTGGCACTCATTTCCGGCCGGAGTTCATTAACCGTGTGGATGAAGTGGTGGTGTTCCATCCGCTGGCGGAGTCCCAGATTCAGGGCATCGCCCGCATCCAGATCGAGAATCTGGCTCGTCGCCTGAAGGATCAGGACATGAAACTGGAACTCGGAGACGACGTCATGCAGTTGCTGGCGGAAGTCGGGTACGACCCGGTTTATGGTGCCCGGCCTCTGAAGCGGGCGATTCAGCGGATGATCGAGAATCCGTTGGCGCAGAAGCTGCTGCAGGGTGACTTTGTGCCCGGCGATACCATTCGCGCAACGGTTCAGGAAGACCGTCTGGTGTTCAGTAAGAACGGCTGAGGGCGGAACCTCAGCTGCTGAAAAAGAAAAGGGCGAAAGGCACGAGTCTCCGCCCTTTTCTGTTCTCCGAACCTTCGGATTTAACGCTCGCTGCTGCCTTCTTGTTCCGGGCCGCAGTTTTCGTCTGCAATTTCCTGGAACTTCTGGCGCTGCTGTTCGATTTCTTCGGGGCTCAGATACCGGGTTTCACCGTTCTCCTCCACCCGGATGCGAGCGTTGCGGTTGATCACCTGAAGATTGGAGCGTGCTGTGCCGCAGTTGGCTTCGCGCTGCTTCCGGCGAGCTTCTTCAACCGCGGATTCTTCTCGTTGCTGCTGCTCTGCCGCTTGTTGTTCCTGCAGTTCGTCCAGCTGTTCCTGGGCGCTTCGTCGCTGAACACCGGCGCCCTGACTGGTGCCGGAACGGACGTTGACCTGCTCGGCGTTACGGCCGGTTGGCTGCCGGTCGCCAAAGTGTGTCACGCCGTTCTCGTCTGTCCACTTATAGACCGAAGCGCTGGTTGCAAGGCCGGGTGCGGCCGCCATCAATACCGTCAGCAATAATATTTTTCGGTTCATGTCTCTGCTCGTCACTTGGTTACTGCCTGTGGCTATCATGCCATCGGATGGCTGGATTTTCCTGTCTCTGGTTCAAAATCTTGCACGCAGTTTTGCACAGTATGGCAGAGAGAGGCGAATTCGGCGGTAATTAAGCCACAGCGCCTATTGACAGCGAGTTTCCCGCTGTCAGAATTACCGATTGCCTGAAGACTGGGGTCAATACGGCAGGCAATCCCGAGCGAGTATCCCCCGTTAATCACCACACTGCGTTCGCCAGCGCTTGGCGGGCCTTGGTTGTTGCTTACGTGCAACCCGTTGATTGGCCGTTCTCCGCAACCCTCAGGAGGGCGGCTGGCCAGGAGACAACCTCTTTAGTTTTAGTGTGGAGGAGTACGCCGGTTCCGCTTTCACAAGAAGCAGGGAAACCGAGAATCCAGGCAACCGGGGCGTAACCCGGCTCATTCACTCGTAGAAGAGGGTAGAAAATCGTGGAGTTATTGTCTGGCGCCGATATGCTGATCCGCTCCCTGCAGGATGAAGGGATCGAATACATATACGGCTATCCGGGTGGTGCAGCCCTTCATATTTATGATGCGCTGTTCAGGCAGGACAAAGTCAAGCATATTCTGGTTCGGCACGAACAGGCGGCGGTCCACATGGCCGACGGCTATGCCCGTGCAACCGGAAAACCAGGTACCGTACTGGTGACCTCGGGTCCTGGAGCCACCAACACTATTACCGGCATTGCCACCGCGTTCATGGATTCCATCCCCATGGTGGTTCTGTGCGGCCAGGTTGCATCCACCCTTATTGGTGAGGATGCCTTCCAGGAAACCGATATGATCGGTGTTTCCCGTCCGGTGGTTAAGCACAATCTGAGCGTTCGTCACCCCGAGGAAATCCCTGAGGTAATCCGCAAGGCATACTACATCGCTGCTACCGGTCGTCCCGGTCCGGTTGTGGTTGATATCCCGAAGGATATGACCACACCGAATGAGCGCTATGAGTACTCCTATCCCAAGAAGGTCAAGCTGCGCTCCTATAACCCGGCGGTTCGTGGCCATGCCGGTCAGATCAAAAAAGCCGTCGACATGCTGATGGCGGCCAAACGCCCGGTCATCTATGCCGGCGGCGGTGTGATCCTGGGCAAGGCTTCCAGCCAGTTGACCGAGCTGACCCGGACCCTGGGCTTCCCTATCACCAACACCCTGATGGGCATCGGTTGCTATCCGGCGACTGACAAACAGCACCTGGGCTGGCTGGGTATGCACGGTACCTATGAAGCCAACATGGCGATGCACCATTCAGATCTGATTCTCTGTGTGGGCGCGCGCTTTGATGATCGCGTGACCAACGCCACCGAGAAGTTCTGCCCGGGCGCGCGCATTATTCATATCGATATCGACCCGGCATCTATCTCAAAGACCATAGATGCAGACGTGCCCATTGTCGGCCCGGTGGATGCGGTACTGAAAGAAATGCTGTCGCTGGTAAAAGAATCCAGGGACAAGCCGGATGCCGAGGCGCTGGCATCGTGGTGGAAGCAGATTGAAGAGTGGCGCGCGTTCCACGGCATGCGTTACGAGACCAGCCCGGATGTAATCAAGCCCCAGGAAGTGGTCGAGATGCTCTGGAAGCTCACCAATGGTGATGCCTTCGTAACCACCGATGTAGGTCAGCACCAGATGTTTGCTGCCCAGTACTACAAGTTTGACAAGCCGAACCGATGGATCAACTCCGGTGGCCTCGGCACCATGGGCTTCGGCCTGCCAGCCGCCATGGGCATCAAACTGACCCATCCGGAAGATGAAGTGCTGTGCTTCACTGGTGAAGGCAGTATCCAGATGAATATCCAGGAACTGTCCACCTGCAAGCAGTACGATCTGCCGGTGAAGATCATCAACCTGAATAACCAGGCTCTGGGCATGGTTAAGCAGTGGCAGGACATGAATTACGAGTCCCGCCATTCCCAGTCTTACATGGAGTCTTTGCCGGACTTCATCAAGCTGGCGGAAGCGTATGGTCATGTGGGTGTGCGCATTGATCGCAAGGAAGACCTGGAGCCCAAGCTCAAGGAAGTCCTGGCCATGAAAGACAAACTGGTGTTTGTCGATATCTATGTGGACCGCTTTGAGCATGTCTATCCCATGCAGGTCGCTCGAGGATCCATGAAAGACATGTGGCTCAGCAAAACGGAGAGGGTGTGATCATGCGTCGAATCATTTCTGTTTTGCTGGAAAACGAACCCGGCGCACTGTCTCGTGTGGTTGGCCTGTTTTCGCAGCGCAACTACAACATCGAAACCCTGACCGTAGCGCCCACGGAAGACGAAACCCTGTCTCGCCTGACTGTCACCACGACAGGTTCCGACAAGGTGATCGAGCAGATCACCAAGCAGCTGAACAAGCTGATCGAAGTGGTCAAGCTGGTGGATCTGACCGAGGGCGCTCACATAGAGCGGGAGCTGATGCTGGTCAAGCTCAAGGCAACCGGATCCCAGCGTGCCGAGATCAAGCGCACGGTGGATATCTTCCGTGGCCAGATTGTGGATGTCACCAGTTCTGTCTACACCGTGCAGCTTGCCGGCGACAGTGAAAAGCTGGATGGCTTCATTCAGGCAGTGGGCACTTCGGGTGTTCTGGAAGTTGTTCGCACTGGCGTATCTGGCATTGCCCGTGGCGAAAAGGTACTCAGCCTGTAAGGGCTGCCGAAACAAATCGAAAATCATGGCCCCGAGGGGCCATTACATACATATAGAGGTTTCTCATGCAGGTTTATTACGATAAAGATTGTGATCTTTCCATCATCCAAGGCAAGAAAGTTGCCATTCTGGGCTTCGGCTCTCAGGGCCACGCCCACGCGTGCAACCTGAAGGATTCCGGTGTAGACGTGGTTGTTGGTCTGCGTTCCGGTTCATCCTCCATCGCCAAGGCTGAAGCCTATGGACTGAAGACCAGCGATGTGGCTTCTGCCGTTGCATCTGCAGACGTGGTCATGGTTCTGACGCCGGACGAGTTCCAGGCCCAGCTGTACCGTGAGGAAATCGAGCCGAACCTGAAGCAGGGTGCTACCCTGGCCTTCGCTCACGGCTTCGCGATTCACTACAACCAGATCGTTCCGCGCAAAGATCTGGACGTGATCATGGTTGCCCCGAAGGCTCCGGGCCACACTGTGCGCACCGAGTTCACCAAGGGCGGTGGTATCCCTGACCTGATTGCGATCTTCCAGGACGCGTCCGGCAACGCCAAGAACGTAGCCCTGTCCTACGCCAGCGGCATCGGCGGCGGCCGTACCGGTATCATCGAAACCACCTTCAAAGACGAAACCGAAACCGATCTGTTCGGTGAGCAGGCGGTTCTGTGTGGTGGCGCGGTTGAGCTGGTTAAAGCCGGCTTCGAAACCCTGACCGAAGCGGGCTACGCTCCGGAAATGGCGTACTTCGAGTGTCTGCACGAGCTGAAGCTGATCGTTGACCTGATGTACGAAGGCGGCATCGCCAACATGAATTACTCCATCTCCAACAACGCCGAGTACGGTGAGTACGTAACCGGTCCGGAGGTGATCAACGAGCAGTCCCGCGAAGCCATGCGCAACGCACTGAAGCGCATCCAGAGCGGCGAATACGCCAAGATGTTCATCTCTGAAGGTGCCCTGAACTATCCGTCCATGACCGCTCGCCGTCGCCAGAATGCGGCTCACGAGATCGAGACCGTGGGCGAGAAGCTGCGTTCCATGATGCCGTGGATTTCCGCGAACAAGATCGTGGACAAAGACAAGAACTGATCCGGATTTTCGGTAAGGTTTGGAAACGCGGCCCCTTGTGGCCGCGTTTTTCGTTTATACTCCGCCCAAATGCTTTCCGGAGTTTATGGAATGACTGAAGAAAAGAATACCGTGGAAAAATCAGAAACCAGGAAAGCCGCAGATCCGGAAATTGAGCCCGGTGAAGTGGTTGAAGAGGAGCTTGTTGAGGGGACCAAGGTTCGTCGCAAAGGCATTTACCTGCTTCCCAACGCGCTGACGACTGCCTCTCTGTTCTCTGGATTCTATGCGATTGTTTCTGCCGCCAATGGTGTCTTCGACAATGCTGCTATTGCCATTTTTGTGTCCATGATTCTGGATGGGCTGGATGGCCGTGTCGCCCGGATGACAAATACCCAGAGCAAATTCGGTGAGGAATACGACAGCCTTGCCGACATGGTGGCCTTCGGTGTTGCGCCCGGCCTGGTGGCCTTTTTCTGGTCCCTCAACGGATTGGACAAAGTGGGCTGGGTGGTTACGTTCATCTACGTGGCTGGCGCAGCATTGCGGTTGGCTCGGTTCAATACCCAGATCGGCTCCGTGGACAAAAAATACTTTGTGGGCCTGCCCAGTCCATCGGCAGCTGCCTGTGTTGCGGGGCTGGTGTGGTGTTTCCACAGTTTCGAGCCATCGTCCTGGCTGACGTTGCTGACAATTATCGTTGTGGCCGGAACCGGTGTGCTGATGGTCAGCAATATTCTTTACCGCAGCTTCAAGGATCTCGATCTTCGAGGTCGGGTGCCTTTCGCGGCAATACTTCTGGTGGTGCTGGTGTTTGTGGTGATCGCCCTTGATCCCGCCACCGTACTCTTCACCGGGTTCCTGATTTACGCACTTTCCGGCCCGGTCCGGGCTCTGTTCCGTCGCAAGCCGGCCCGCGCTCGGTAGGACTTACCCCTCGGCCGAGTGAATCGGCCGGGAATTTTCTCGGGAACCTCCGGTCAGTTACCTCAAGTAATGAATTGGAGGTTCCCGATGCTTATCAAGCGCCGCCCGTCGTGGGCTCTGTCAGAATCTGAAGTGACGCCTGAATCCGTCTACCTGAACCGGCGGAAATTCATGGCCGGGACGATGGCATCCGCTGCGGCGCTGACCATGCCGGCCCTTCTCAAGGCGGAGGAGGGCGGAATTCCTGGCGACGCCCTGCAGTATAAGGCCATGCCGGCGTTTTCTACCGACGAAAAGAAAGCGCCTTACCCCGCGATTACTTCCTACAACAACTTTTATGAGTTTGGTACGGACAAAGGCGACCCTGCGCGCTATGCCGATGCCATGTCGGTCGATCCCTGGTCTGTATCTGTCGAAGGTGAATGTGCAAAGACAGGCGCCTATGCGCTGGAAGATCTGCTGAAGCCTCACCAGTATCAGGAGCGTATTTACCGGTTGCGTTGTGTGGAAGCCTGGTCGATGGTGATTCCGTGGGTCGGTGTGCCGTTGGCCGAAGTGCTCGCCAGTCTGCAGCCGACATCAAAAGCTAAATACGTCTACTTCGAAACGCTTCATGATCCGGACCAGATGCGTGGGCAGCGCTCCATGTTCAGCGTGATTGACTGGCCCTACCGGGAGGGGCTCCGGATGGACGAGGCCATGAACGAGTTGTCGTTTCTGGCCATTGGTTTGTACGGCAAGACCCTGCCAAACCAGAATGGTGCGCCGATCCGCCTGGTTGTGCCGTGGAAGTATGGCTTCAAGAGCATCAAGTCGATCGTCCGTATCCGCTTCATGGAGGAGCGACCCAAGACCAGCTGGGAGATGATTGCGCCTGAAGAGTATGGCTTCTATGCCAACGTGAATCCGGAAGTGGATCATCCGCGCTGGAGTCAGAAACGTGAGCGTCGCCTGCCCTCTGGTTTGTTGAGTCCGAACTGGATCGAGACAGTGAAGTTTAACGGCTATGGTGAACAGGTCGCTCATCTATACAAGGATATGGATCTTTCCAGGTATTATTGATGGCATCCAAGGCTTCTCGTCAATTTCCCTATGCTCCGGTTAAAGTCCTGGTTTTTCTGTCCTGCCTGATTCCGCTCGCGTTGATCGGGTGGGACATCCAGAGTGGTAATCTGGGGCCTGATCCAGGCCAGACCATTACAGAAGCGCTCGGTATCGCAGCGTTCCAGTTTCTACTGATAACGCTTTTAATATCGCCATTGCGGAAAATCACAGGTTGGGCCGGTTGGCTCCGATTCCGCAGGATGCTGGGCCTGTACGCTTTCTTCTATGCGACTTTGCATGTGCTCGCCTTTCTCCAGTTTATCCTTGGTTGGTTTGATCTCTGGGCAACCTTTACCAAACGCCCCTATATCATCGCGGGCGGGTTGGCCTTCCTGTTGATGGTTCCGCTGGCGGCAACGTCTACCAGAGGCATGATGAAAAGAGTGGGGCGTGGCTGGAAACCATTACATCGTCTTATCTACAGTTCGGCGGTTCTGGCCTGGGTTCATTTCCTGTGGCAGGCACGCAGCGATGTGACCGAAATGATGATCTACGGGTTGGCGCTGGCTGTAATACTGGGTGCCAGGGTGTACTGGTCTGGTTTCTCCACCCTCATTCCTCTGAAAAGAACGTGATTTTGGTCAAGTTCTAAACGTTTTGGTGGGTGTTTGATCACTCGCATAGGTGGAAACCGAAGCCCGGTAAAATAAATTGAAAATGGGCGTTGACAGTTTTCCTGAGGGCTGTAGAATGCGCACCACTTCTGAGGGACACGGCAGACAACGCCGGTTCACGAGGAACGCAACTGCTTGAAAGTGTTCGAAAATTTGCTTCAAAAATTCTTCGAAAAAAGTGGTTGACAGGGCAGCGGAACGATGTAGAATACGCGGCCTTGATTGAGCAACAGCTCAAACGCTCTTTAAAAAGTTAACCAAGTAAT